>JBJMJY010000001.1:0-14803 GCA_045806105.1 Gaiellaceae bacterium
TCGACATCACCGGCGATCCCGACCTCGAAGCGATGTACCGCGAGTGGCTGCCGGTTCTCGAGATCGACGGCGAGCGCGCCTTCGTCTACCGGAGTCCGGTCGGCGCGCTGCGTCGCAAACTCGCGGCACAAAGTTGACGCGCAGGTAACCGACGCACCGCTCTCCGAGCGGCGGCACAATAGCGGCGGTCTGTTACAAGCGTCCGCACAAGGAGGTCGTTTGCCGGAGAGGTTGACCGTTGGCGTGGCGGCGAGACTCTCGCGCTACCTCCAGGTCCTGTCCCAGGCGAAGAAGATGGGCAAGGACAGGATCTCGTCGCAGGAGATCTCCGACTACACGAACGTGAATGCGACGCAGATCCGCCGCGATCTCTCGGGCTTCGGGAAGTTCGGCAAGCGCGGTGTGGGCTACAACATCGACTCGCTGCTCGGCGAGATCCGCAAGATCCTGCGGACGCAGGGGCAGCACAACATCGCGCTCGTCGGCGCGGGGAGGCTCGGTCACGCGATCGCGAGCTCACCGATCTTCGCGGAGCACGGGATCAACATCGCGGCGGTCTTCGACAACGACCCCGACAAGGTCGGGCGCGCGATCGGCTCTATGCCGATCGAGGACTCGCGCCGGCTGCGCGACGCGGTGCGCGAGAAGAACATCATCGTGGGCGTCGTCGCCGTGCCGGCCGACCACGCCCAGGAGGTCGCGGACGAGCTGATCGACTCTGGGGTGCGGATCATCTTCAACTACTCCGAGGCGCTCCTCGACGTCCCGCACGACGTGACGGTGCACACGTCGAACCCCGCGGTCGATCTGCTGCACGCGCTGTACTTCCACCTGACGTAGCCCGAGCCGCGTTGTTCGTTCCGTCCCCGGGGACAGAGCCAGGGACAGACCCGGGGACAGAGCCAGGGACAGGCACCGACGGTCGCCTTTTCATCAGACTCGCGACATGAAGATCGTCCTCTGGCACGGGTATCTGCTCGGCGGGACCGGGTCGAATGTCTACACGCGGGCGTTGGCCCGCGAGTGGAGCCGCGCCGGCCACGACGTCACGGTGCTCTCGCAGGAGCCGCACCCGGAGGAGTACGACCTCGGCGGCGCGCGGCACGTGCGGCCCGAGATCGACGGCGTGCTCCCGGTCTTCGTGCTCGACCGCTACGAGGGGCTCGAGCCGCGCCTGCTCCAGGAACTGACGCGCGAGGAGCGCGAACGGTTCGTCGAGCTGAACGCCGCCGCTGTGCGCGAGCAGCTCCCGGCCGACCTCGTCTTCGCGAACCACGTCCTGCTCGGCGGCCCGGTCGGCGCGGCGTCCGGTTCCCGCTATGCGGTCAAGGCGCACGGGTCGGAGCTCGAGTACTCGATGCGCGGCAACGAGGAGCTCGGTGCCTGGGGGAGGGAGTCGCTCGCCGACGCGACGGCGGTCTTCGTCGGCTCGGAGCACATCCGCGAGGTGCTGGAGGAGGTCGTCGGTCACGTCGACCGCGTCCACGAGGTGCCGCCTGGAGTCGACGTCGAGCTCTTCCGCGCGGAGCCGCGCGACCGTGCGCTCGCGTCCCTGCTCGAGGAGGCCCGCCGCGACCCGCCGAACCCGGGCAACGCGAGCGAGCGCCTGCCTGACGACGGGAATGCCGAACGGCTCGAGGCCTTCCTCATCGGCGACCAGCCGACTGTCGTCTACTTCGGGAAGCTCCTCTACAACAAAGGCGTCCACCTGCTGCTCGCGGCGCTGCGCGAGCTCGACGCCCGCGCCGTGATCGTCGGCTTCGGCGACTACCGCGAAGAGCTGGAGCGGCTCGCGCCGCCGCGCACGCTCTTCACGGGGCCGCTCGAGCACCGGCACCTCGTGCACCTGCTCCCGCTCGCGGACGCGACCGTCGTCCCGTCGATCTTCCCCGAGGCGTTCGGCATGGTCGCGGCCGAGGCCGCCGCCGCGGGCTCGCCGCCGCTCGTGGCGCGCCACTCCGGCCTGGAGGAGATCGCCGAGGGGCTCGAGGCCGAGTACCCGCCCGAGCATCGGCACCTGACGAGCTTCGCCCGCGGCGACGTCGAGGACCTGACCGCCAAGCTGCGCAAGCTGCTTGCGCTCCCGGCCGAAGACCGTGCGGCCGTCGCCGCAGCCGGGCGCAGGGCCGTGGAGCACCGCTGGAGCTGGGCCGGCGTGGCCCAGAGGCTCCTGCAGCCCTTCCGAGGCGCCGACTAGGCGGCGCAGGCCATCGAGTTCGCGCGTGCTTTGCTCGCACGAGCGTCTGACGCAGTGTCTCGGAGAGGGAACTGAGCGACCCGGCTCTCGAACGAGTGTCTAATGTTCTCCGACCTTGGGAGACGCCCAGCGCCTTAGTCCGGAGGAGCAGCTCGCCCTCGCCCGCCAGCAGTTCGAGGCGGCGACGGACTTCACGCTCGCGGTCGAGGAGGAGTTCGCGGTTCTCGACCCGGAAACGCTAGACCTCACAAACCGCTTCGAGGAGTTGCAGGCGGCGGCGCAGGGCACGCCGCTCGAGGAGCACCTCGTCGGCGAGCTGATCGCGTCCGAGGTCGAGATTCGCACCGGCCGTTGCCACTCCTTCGAGGAGGTGACTGCAAGGCTCGCCGAGCGCCGCGCCCAGCTGTTCGAGCTCGCGGACACGGTCGGCGTGGGCCTTGCGGCAACCGGGACGCACCCGTGGAGCCCGTGGCAGGAGCAGCGCATCATCGACACGCCGCACTACCGCCGGAACGACGAGATCCTGCGGTACGTCGTCTGGCGCAACAACACGTTCGGCCTGCACGTGCACGTCGCGATCAAAGGCCCGGACCGCGCGATCGCGGTCTGCGACGGCCTGCGCAACTTCTTGCCCGAGCTGCTCGCGGTCTCCGCCAGCTCGCCGTTCGTCGAGGCGGTGAACAGCGGACTCCACTCCGCCCGCACCGAGATCTTCACCCGCATGTTCCCGCGCTGCGGAATCCCGGACGAATACGAGGGCTGGGACGGCTTCGAGCGCTACGTACGCTTTCTCTACGACACGCGCTCGATCGAGGAGCACACCCAGCTGTGGTGGAGCGTCCGCCCGCACCTCGCCTTCCCGACGGTCGAGATCCGCATCTGTGACGCACAGCCCGACCTCGCCGAGGCGAGGAGCCTCGCCGCCCTCTGTTACGCGCTCACGGTGCGGATCGCGCGCGCGCTCGACGAGGGCGAGCCGCTGCCCTCGCACCCGCACCGGCTGCTCGAGGAGAACCTCTGGCGGGCGACCCGCTACGGCCTCTCCGGCGAGCTGATCGAGCTCTCGACGGGCGAGGTCCGGCCGGCGCGCGCGCATCTCGAGCGCCTGCTCGAGTGGGTGCAGCCGGTTGCGGAGGAGCTCGGCTGTGCCTCGTACCTCACGCTCCCCGCCGCCAACGCGGCCGAGCGCCAGATCGCGCGGCATGCAGCGGGCGCGAGCCTCGTGGAGATCTACGCCGAGCTGGCCCGCGAGCGGGAGCCCGTCGGTGGCTGAGGACGAGCAGCGCCTGATCGAGGAGATCCAGGCGGAGCTCGCAAAGCTCAAGGTCTCCGACCTCCTTCTCCAGACGCTCTACTCGGTCTCTTCGCTCGGGTACCACCGGCTCGGCGCCGAGGGCCGCGACCTCGAGCAGGCCCGGCTCGCGATCGAGGCGCTACGCGCGCTGGTGCGGGTGCTCGAGGGGTCGGTCGCCGAGGACGCCCTGCGCGACTTCAACCAGGTCCTGGCGAACCTCCAGCTCGCCTACGCCTCGGCTGTCGCGGAAGGGCCGCAGAGTTGAAACCGTCTCGATAGCGACCTATAAGACCGAAGAGCGGGTCGTACTCGGAGAGGGGAACCGATGGGTAGGGGAAGGGTCTGCGGCGCCCTGGTCGCTGCGCTGCTCGCGGCCGCCGTGGCGGCATCCGCCGGCGGAGCGGGCACCTCGCGCCACGCCGTGACGCTGACGCTGAAGGGCTCCAGGCAGCAGTACGTGCCCGGCCAGGTCGTCGTGCGGTTCCGTGCCCGCGCCGGTCGCGTCTTGCGCACGGCCGCCCTCTCCGCCGAGTCCGCGACGACGGTGAAGCGGCTCGTCGTGCCGGGCCTGCAGCTCGTGCACGTCGACGGCTCGGTGCCGGACGCCGTCGCCGCCCTCAGGCGCGACCCCGCGGTCGCCTACGCCGAGCCGAACTACCTCTACCGCGCCGACGCGGTCCCGAACGACCCGCGCTACGGGCGGCTGTGGGGCCTCGCGAAGATCAAGGCGCCAGCCGCCTGGAACATCACCACCGGCAGCTCGGCCGTGATAGTCGGCGTCGTCGACACCGGGATCGCGACCGACCACCTCGACCTCTCGGCGAACGTCGTCCCGGGCCACGACTTCGTGCAGGGCGACGGCGACCCGCGCGACTTCAACGGCCATGGCACGCACGTCGCCGGGACGATCGGCGCGCGCGGGAACAACGGTCGCGGCGTCGCCGGCGTCAACTGGCAGGTCGGCCTGATGCCGGTGCGCGTGCTCGACGGGAACGGCAGCGGCTCGACCGCGAACGTCACCGCGGGCCTCGCCTACGCGTGTGCGCACGGCGCCAGCATCGTCAACGCGAGCCTCGGCGGAACCACCTACTCGGCGGCCATGCGGGATGCGATCGCGGCCTGCCCGAACACCCTCTTCGTGGTTGCGGCCGGCAACGACGGGCTCAGCGACGACAGGACGCCGCACTACCCGTGCAACTACGGCGCCGCGCCTGACAACCTGCCGAACGTCGTTTGCGTCGCGGCGACGGACACGAGCGACACGCTCGCGAGCTTCTCCAACTACGGCCAGAGCGTCGACCTCGCTGCCCCGGGCGTGAACATCCCGAGCACGTGGCCCGCCTACGACACGCTGGCGGCAGAGGGCTTCGAGTCGCTCTCGGGCTGGGCGACGTATCAGTACACCGGGCTGCCATTCGGGCAGTCCACGACGCACTCGGGCGGCCTCTACAGCGCCGCCGACTCGCCGGCGGGCGCCTACCAGCCGGGCACGGAGGCGTGGCTGTACCGGACGGCGCCGATGGCGAGCCTCGTCGGCCGAATCGGCTGCCGCGTCTACTACAACCTGCGGCTCGACACCCAGCTGAACCACGACTACTTCGACGTCTTCGGGTCGCCCGACGGCCTGAACTTCTCGGGAAGCCAGTGGTCGGGCTCGACCGGCGGGGTCTTCATCGGGCTCTCGAGCGACATGTCGTCCTATGACGGGACAGCGAGCTTCTACCCGGCGCTGCGGCTCCGCGCCGACAACGACGGCACCGTCGGCGACGGCGGCTACGTCGACGACCTCTCGCTGCGCTGCCTGCGGACCGCCGGCGAGGACTACGGCACGATCAGCGGCACCTCGATGGCGACGCCGCACGCCACCGGCGTGGCGGCGCTCGTCAAGGCGGCGCATCCGAGCTACACCGTCGCGCAGCTCAAGGCGGCGCTCCTCGGCGGCGTCGACAGGCTCGGCTCGCTAACGGGCAGGGTGGCAACCGGCGGGCGGCTGAACGCCTGCAAGTCGCTCGGCGCCTGCGGGAGCACGATCTTCAAGCCACCGTGCCTCGTGCCGAACGTGGTCGGCAAGAAGCTCGGCAAGGCCAGCGCCACGATCAAGAAGCGGCACTGCAAGATCGGCCACGTCCGCTACGTCAAGTCGACGAAGACGAAGAAGAGCAAGGTCGTCCGGGAGAGCCCCGCTCCCGGGAAGCGTCTCGGCTACAACGCCAGGGTCAGCCTCTGGCTCGGTCGCGGCCGCTAGGCTCCGCGCCCGATGATGGGCACTGACGTCGGCATCTTCGGCGGCTCGGGCTTCTACTCGTTCCTCGAGGACGTCGAGGAGGTCGAGCTCGACACACCCTACGGCAAGCCGTCGGCGCCGTACGTGATCGGCGAGGTCGACGGCACGCGCGTCGCGTTCCTGCCGCGACACGGCCGCGGCCACGAGCTGCCGCCGCACGCGATCCCGTACCGCGCGAACGTCTGGGGGATGAAGGAGCTCGGCGTCCGGCGCATCATCGGGCCGAACGCGTCGGGGGCGCTCAAGGCGGAGCTCCGGCTCGGCGAGTTCGTCGTCTGCGACCAGTTCGTCGACCGCACGAGCGGGCGCAAGGACACCTTCTACGGCGGTCCCGAGACGACGCATGTCTCCGCCGCCGACCCGTATTGCCCCGACCTGCGGGCGCTGCTAGTCGAGACCGCACGTGAGCTCGAGATCCCCGTCCGCGACGGGGGCACCGTCGTCACGATCCAGGGCCCGCGCTTCTCCACGCGCGCGGAGTCACGCTGGTTCCAGGCGGCCGGCTGGGACGTGATCAACATGACCGCTTACCCCGAGGGCTACCTCGCCCGCGAGCTCGAGCTCTGCTACGCGAACATCTCGATGGTCACCGACCACGACGTCGGCGTCGAAGGCACCGACCCGGTCTCGCACGAGCAGGTGGTGACCGTTTTCAACGAGAACAACGAGCGCCTGCGCGAGCTGCTCTTCGCGGTCGTGCCACGGATCGCGCCGCAGCCGGAGGAGCACCTCTGCGCCACGGCCCTGCGCGGCGCCCGCTTCTAGCGCAGTCCCGCCGCCCTTTCGGTTACCCTGCCGCACCGCAGGCTTGTGATACCCCCATCCGCGTCGCCATGCGGTCGCGCGGCCGACTTTGTGAGAGCAGGAGGACATGGATTTCTTCAGTGACCACGCGGTGTTCTTCGCCCTCATTTGCTCGGGTGTCGCGATCGCCTACGGGATCGGGCTGACGTACTGGCTGCTGCGACAGCCCGCCGGCAGCGAGCGGATGCAGGAGATCGCGCGCGCCGTGCAGGAAGGCGCGGCTGCGTACCTGCGCCGGCAGTACCAGACCATCGCGATCGTCGCGATCGTGCCGTTCCTCCTCCTCGGCTTCTACGACAAGCTCGGCTGGGGCACGGCCATCGGCTTCCTCATCGGCGCCCTGCTCTCGGCCGCGGCCGGCTTCATCGGCATGAACGTCGCCGTGCGCTCGAACGTGCGCACCGCCGAGGCCGCCAAGCAGGGTCTCAAGCCCGCGCTCAATGTCGCGTTCCGCGCCGGCTCGGTTACCGGGCTGCTCGTGGTCGGTCTCGGCCTGCTCGGCGTCGCCGGCTACTACTGGGCCCTCACCGGCTGGCTCGACCACTCGCGGTCCTCGGCGATCCACGACCTCATCGGGTTGGCTTTCGGAGGTTCGCTGATCTCCGTGTTCGCGCGTCTCGGCGGCGGCATCTACACGAAGGCCGCGGACGTCGGCGCCGACCTCGTCGGCAAGATCGAGGCCGGCATTCCCGAGGACGACCCCCGCAATCCCGCCGTGATCGCGGACAACGTGGGCGACAACGTGGGCGACTGCGCCGGCATGGCGGCCGACCTCTTCGAGACCTACGCCGTGACGGCGGTAGCGGTGATGCTGCTCGCCTCGCAGCGTTTCCCGGGCCTCCACCTCGAGCTCTACCCCCTCGCACTCGGCGGCATCTCGATCCTCGCGTCGGTCATCGGAACCTTCTTCGCCCGCGTCGGCCGCAGCGGGTCGATCATGAACGCGCTCTACAAGGCGATCCTCGTCGCGACGCTGCTCTCCGCGATCGGCTTCATCCCGGTCACGCTCGCCTACGACTCGAGCCGTTTCACCTTCTGGGACCTCTACATCTCGGCGCTCGTCGGCCTGATCGTCACGTTCCTGCTCGTCGCGATCACCGAGTACTACACGGGCACCCGCTGGCGGCCTGTGAAGCAGATCTCGTCGGCCTCGCGCACCGGGCACGCGACGAACATCATCGAAGGCCTCGCAGTCGGCATGCAGGCGACCGCGGCTCCCGTGATCGTGATCGCGATCGGCATCCTCGTCGCGAACCACTTCGCCGGCCTGTACGGCATCGGCGTTGCGGTGATGGCGCAGCTGTCGATGACGGGCTTGATCGTCGCGCTCGACGCCTACGGCCCCGTGACCGACAACGCGGGCGGCATCGCCGAGATGGCGGACCTCGACGAGTCGGTGCGCGCGATCACCGACCCGCTGGACGCCGTCGGCAACACCACCAAGGCCGTGACGAAGGGCTACGCGATCGGCTCGGCCGCGCTGGCCGCCCTGATCCTCTTCGACGGCTACACCAACGGCCTCGACGTGAACAACTTCCAGACGACGTTCGCGCTCGACGACGCGTGGGTGATCGCCGGCCTCTTCATCGGCGGCCTCATGCCGTTCCTGTTCGCCTCGCTCGCGATGGAGGCCGTCGGGCGCGTCGGCGGCCAGGTCGTGACCGAGGTACGGCGGCAGTTCCGCGAGATTCCGGGAATCATGGAGGGGACGGCGCGGCCCGAGTACGGGCGCGCGATCGACATCGTCACCGGCTCGGCGATCAAGAGCATGATGCTGCCGGCGCTGATCCCGATCGTCTTTCCGATCGTGGCCGGCCTGATCAATGCGAAGCTGCTCGGCGGCCTGCTGATCGGGACGATCGTGACAGGCCTGTTCCTCGCGATCGCGATGACCTCGGGCGGTGGCGCCTGGGACAACGCGAAGAAGCTGATCGAAGACGGCGCCTTCGGCGGCAAGGGCTCGGAGGCCCACGCCGCCGCGGTCACCGGCGACACCGTGGGCGACCCCTACAAAGACACCGCCGGGCCGGCGATCAACCCGATGATCAAGATCACGAACCTGGTGGCGATCCTGATCATCCCGCTCGTCGTCTCGATTCACGGCTAGCCGCACGGACACCTAGAGTCCGCCCGTGTCACGCAGGCGGCGCCAGCAGCGGCTCGAGCGCGTGCTCGGCACACCGGCGCTGTTCGCGACCGCCTACGGCAACGTCGGGTCGTCGATCTACTACGCGCTCGGCGTCACGGCCGCCTTCGCCCTCGGCCTGACGCCGCTCGTCTTCCTGATCGCCGGTGTCTTCTTCAGCCTGACCGCGCTGACGTACGCCGAGGGGACCGTTCGCTACCCCGAAGCTGGCGGCTCCTCGAGCTTCGCACGTCACGCCTTCAACGAGCTCGCCTCGTTCGGGGCCGCCTGGGCGCAGATGCTCAACTACATCATCACGATCGCCATCTCGGCGTTCTTCGTGCCGCACTACCTCTCGATCTTCTGGGGGCCGCTGAAGCAGAACCCCTGGGACATCGTCGGCGGCACGGCGGTGATCGCGGTGCTGGTGCTCCTGAACGTGGTGGGGATCCAGGAATCGGCGCGGCTGAACATCTTGCTCGCGGTGATCGACTTCGCGACGCAGCTGCTGCTCGTGCTGCTCGGCTTCGCATTGATCTTCAGCCCCGAGACGCTGACGTCGAACGTGCACTGGGGGACGGCGCCGACGTGGTCGCAGTTCCTCCTCGCGATCCCGGTCGGGATGATCGCCTACACGGGTATCGAGACCGTCTCGAACCTGGCGGAGGAGACACGCGACCCGGTCAGGAGCATCCCCCGCTCGATCGGGCTCGTGGCCGCCGCCGTCTACGCGATCTACTTCACGTTGCCGCTGATCGCGCTCTCGGCGCTCCCCGTCCACCTCATCGACGGCAAAGAGACGACGCTGCTCGCCCTGCCGCCCGAGCGGGGTGGCTTCCAGAACGACCCTGTCCTCGGCCTCGTGGAGAACCTCGGCATCTCGGGCACGCCGCTCAGCGGGCTGAAGATCTACGTCGGCATCCTCGCGGCGACGATCCTCTTCATCGCCACGAACGCCGGGATCATTGGCGCCTCCCGGATCACGTACTCGATGGCGACGTACCGGCAGCTGCCCGAGGTCTTCCGCCGGCTGCACCCGAAGTTCAAGACGCCGTGGCTGTCGCTGATCGTGTTCGCTGGCTTCGTCTCGATACTCGTCCTGCTCCCGGGTCAGACGAGGTTCCTCGGGACGATGTACTCGTTCGGCGCGATGCTCTCGTTCACCGTTGCGCATGCGGCGATCGTGCAGCTGCGACGGCGCTACCCCGACGAGGAGCTCCCCTTCCGCGCGTGGCCGAACCTGCGCGTGCGCGGCGTCGACTGGCCGCTCTTCGCGGTCTTCGGGGGGATCGCTACGGGCCTCGCGTGGCTCGTTGTCGTCGTGCAGAGCCCGGGCACGCGCTACGCGGGGCTCGGATGGCTCGTGCTCGGCTTCTGCATCTACGCCCTCTACCGCCGGCGCGTCGTCCACGCGCCGCTCACCGAGACCGTGCGCGCCCCGATCGTGATCGGCCCGGCGGTGGCGCTCGAGTACCGGAACGTGCTCGTCCCGGTCGTGTGGCGGCGCGAGTCCGAGACGGCGGTCGATCTCGCCTGTCGGATCGCGACCGAGCGCGGCGGGTCGATCGTCGCGCTGACGGTGATCGAGGTTCCGCTCGAGCTGCCGCTTGACGCACCGCTGGACGACGCGACGCTGGGGCAGGCCGACGACCTGCTCGACGAGGCGCGCGCGATCGGCGACGCGTATGGGGTGAACGTGGTGGGCCGGCTGGTGCGGGCGCGGCGTGCGGGTCGGGCGATCGTCGACGAGGCGGAGCGGCGGAACAGCCAGATAATCGTCATGGGCTCGCCGCGGCGCGACGCGCTCCGGCCGCGCGGCCGGATCTTCGGCGGAACGGTCGACTTCGTGCTCAAGAACGCGCCCTGCCGCGTGATGGTGGCGGCCGCGCCGCGGGCCGCGTGAGAACCGGCTACCGTAGCGCGACGCTCATCTTCGGCGTGGTCTCGATCGCACTGGGCATTGCGATCGTGGTCCAGACCGTGCGCCACGGCGGCGGATTCGGCTTCGTGATCGGCGTCCTGTTCGTCGCCCTCGGCGCCGGCCGGCTGTACCTCCTGAGGCGCCGGTGACAGTCCCAGGGACAGAGCCAGGGACAGAGCCAGGGACAGAGCCAGGGACAGGCGCAGTGACTGTCACCCTTCGGGAGTAACCTCCCGCCGTGGCGCGAAAGATTCCGGGTTTGCAGCGGGTCCTGGACGCGCCCGCGTTGTTCTCGGTCGCCTACGGCGAGATCGCGTCCTCGATCTACGTAGCCCTCGGGATCATCGCCCTGCACGCGCTCGGGCTGACCCCGGAGGTGCTGGCGCTCGTGGGCGCGCTCTTTATCGTCGTGTCGCTCTCGTATGCGGAGGGAACGACGGCGATCCCCGAGACCGGCGGCGCCGCGACCTTCGTCCGCCGCGCGTTCAACGACCTCGTCGGCTTCCTCACCGGCTGGGCGCTCTTCCTCGACTACCTGATCGTGATCGCGCTCTCAGCGCTCTTCCTGCCGCACTACCTGGGAGCCGCGCTGAAGTGGGAGTCACTCGAGCACAACCCCTGGGACGTCGTGATCGGCGTCGCCGTCGTGTTCGCGATCGCGGCCCTGCGGCTCGTGCGCCGCTCCGCGTTCTACCGCTACGGGATCGTCGTCGCCGTCCTCGACCTGCTCACGCAGCTCCTGCTGGTCGTGCTCGGCTTCGCGTTCCTCTTCTCCGCCGACGCGCTCACGCACGACGTCACGATCGGGACGCACCCGAGCTGGCACCAGATCCTGTTCGCGCTGCCGCTCGCGATGCTCGCTTACACGGGGCTGGAGACGGTCGCGAACCTCGCCGAGGAGACGCGCGAGCCCGGCCGCGACGTCCCGCGCAGCCTCTTCTCGGGGATCGGGCTCGTGGTGCTGATCTACGTCGCGATCGCGCTGGTCGCGCTCAGCGCTTTTCCGCCGACCGGCGGCACGACCGCCCTCGGTACCGACTGGCTGCGCGCGCCGTTGATGGGGATCGTCGACGCCCTCGGCGACCCGCTCCCGGACGCGGCGGCCGGTGCGTTGCGCGTCTACGTCGGCCTCACCGGGGCCGTGATCCTGCTCGTGGCCGTGACCACATCGATCTCCGGCTTCACGCGCCTCGCGCACTCCCTCGGCGAGCACGGCCAGCTGCCGCGGGCGTTCGGCCGGCTCAACCGGCGCACGCTCGTCTCGCCGGAGGCGATCGTCGCTGCGGCGCTGATCTCGGTCGCGCTGCTGATCGGGACGTCGTTCGTCGAGGACGACGTCGCCTTCCTGGCGAGCCTGTTCAGCTTCGGCGTCCTGGCCGCCTTCACGGCCGCGCAGCTCGCGGTGATCAAGCTCCGCTTCAGCGAGCCCGAGCTGCCGCGGCCGTACCGCGCTCCGGCGAACGTGCGGATTCGCGGCGTGGAGGTGCCGCTCCCCGCGATCGTCGGCGCCGCCGCCACCTTCGCGATCTGGCTGATCGCCCTCGGCACCCACCCCGGCGCGCGCTACGGCGGGCCCGCCTGGCTCGCAGCCGGCGTGATCGTCTACTTCCTCGTCCGCCGCGGCCGGGGTGAGGGTCTGCTCGACCACGTCCAGGCGCCGCCCGAGGTGCTCCCGGAGACGCAGTTCACGAGCATCCTCGTGCCGATGAAGCTGGGCGCGATCGGCGAGGAGATGATCGCCACCGCCGTGAAGCTCGCCGAGGACCGGCGCGCGCTCGTCGAGGCGCTGTACGTGATTCGCGTGCCGCTCGACCAGCCGCTCGAAGCGGACCTCCTGCCGCAGGAGGAGGCCGCGGCCGCGTCGCTCGCGGAGGCCCGCATCCTCGGCGCCGACCACGGCGTGGACGTGCGGGTCGAGACGATCCGCGCGCGTTCGATCGGCGACGCTATCGTCAGTGAAGCCGCGCGCCGCGGCAACGACCTGATCGTCGTCGGGTCGGCGCCGCGCTGGCGTCGGCAGTCCCGCTTTTTCTCGCCGACGGTCGAGTTCGTGCTGCGCAAGGCGCCCTGCGAGGTGCTGGTGGTCGCCTTCCCAGAGGGCGTGATGGAGGAGGACGGCGCGGATGCCTGAGGCGTCGCTTGCGATGCGTTTCAGAGGCCGTGTCGGCTTGGCTGACGCGGCCGTCTCTGAGGCGTCGCTTGCGATGCCGTTTTCAGAGGCCGTGTCGGCTTGGCCGCGCGGCCGTCTGACGCAGAGCTAAGGTGCGATTGTGAAAGCGCTGGTAATCGGCTGCGGCCGGGTCGGCTCCGCACTCGCCCTCCAGCTCGACCGCGAGGGCTGGGAGGTGACCGCGATCGACGAGAAGGAGGAGGCCCTGGGGCGACTCGGAGACCACTGGGCCGGCGGCTTCGTGCTCGGCCACGGGATGGACATCCAGGTGCTCCGCGAGGGCGGGATCGAGGACGCCGACGCCGTCGTGGTCGCGACCGACGGCGACAACACGAACATCGTCATCGGCCAAGTCGCGCAGGAGCGCTTCGACAACCAGTGCGTCGTGGTGCGGGTGCTCGACCCGGCGCGCGCCGAGTTCTACCGCAAGCGCGGCCTACGCACGGTCTGCCCGACCTCGGTCGCGATCGACGTCCTCCTCGACTCCGTTCGGGCCTGCGAGGTGCGGCCCAGGGAGTCCGCGGCCAACTGATTGCGTGAACCGTCCGGCGACGTCCCCCGGCTTCTGGTGCGCGATAAGCGGCGCCATGCAGCGTCCTCAGTCGCGCCCGTACCTTTCAGGTACGAGCGCTCCTTGCGTCCTCGCCTGGCTTGCTTCTCGCACCCCAGAAGCGCGAGCCGGTAACCGGATGGATCACTGATGTACATCCTCATCGCCGGCGGTGGGAAGGTCGGCGCGAACCTCGCGCGCGTGCTGCTCAGCGACGGCAAGCACGAGGTGACGCTGATCGAGCAGCGGCGCGACCGCTTCGAGCGCCTGGAGCACGAGTTCGAGCATCAGGTGCTGCTCGGCGACGCCACAGAGATCTTCGTCCTCGAGCGCGCGGGCATCGCCCGGCCGCCCGACGTCGTCGCTGCCCTCACCGGCGACGACGAGGACAACCTGATCATCTGCCAGCTGGCGAAGGAGAAGTTCGGCGTCGAGAAGGTGATCGCGCGCGTGAACGACCCGCGCAACCAGGCGCACTTCGACCTGCTCGGCATCTCGCCGACGGTCTCCGCGACCCGCGGCCTGATGGCGCTGATCGAGCACGAGGTGCCCGAGCACGACCTCGTGCATCTGCTCGAGCTGCGCAAGGAGAACCTCGAGATCGTCGAGGTGCAGCTTCCGCCTGGCGCGCCTGCGGCCGGCAAGACCGTCGAGAAGCTCTCGCTGCCCGAAGGCTCGCGTCTGATCTCGATCATGCGCAACGGCCGCTCCGAGATCGCGGTCGGCTCGACCGAGCTCCAGCCCGGCGACCAGGTATTGGCGATCCTCCAGCCCGGCAAGGAGGACGAGTTGCGGAGGGTTTTGCTCAAGAAGTGATCCGAGCCGCCGGGGTCCTGCTCGTGCTCGTCGCCGTCGCGCTGCCCGGTGCGGCCTGCGGCCAGAGCGAGTCGGCTGCGCAGGCACGGCTGACCCTGAAGCCGTTCGCGGGCGGCTTCGACTCGCCGGTGTACGCCGGAGCGCCGCGCAGCGAGCCGGGGAAGCTGTACGTGGTCGAGCAGCCCGGCGTGATCCGCGTGCTCGTGAACGGCAAGCTGCGCGCGCAGCCGTTCCTCGACATCCGCAGCCTCGTCCGCTCCGGTGGCGAGCAGGGACTGCTCTCGATCGCCTTCCACCCGCGCTACGCGCGCAACCACCGCTTCTTCGTCGACTACACCGACCGCAACGGCGACACCCGCGTCGTCGAGTACCGCTCGAACGGCACCGCGGCGCTGCCGAAGTCCGCGCACCGGCTGCTGTTCGTCGACCAGCCATTCGCCAACCACAACGGCGGCCAGCTCCAGTTCGCGCCCGACGGGCGGCTCTACGTCGGGATGGGCGACGGGGGCTCGGGCGGCGACCCCGGCAACCGCGCGCAGAACCTGAACATCCGGCTCGGCAAGCTGCTGCGCCTGAACGTGGACAAGCGCGGCGCGCCGTGGCAGGTGGCCGGCTACGGCCTGCGCAACCCGTGGCGCTTCT
>JBJMJY010000002.1:0-67032 GCA_045806105.1 Gaiellaceae bacterium
GTGAAGCACGCCGCCAACGGGGCGATCTTCAAGTGGCAGGTGTCGCCGGACACGCAGCGCGTCGTCGTCACACGCGCGCCGGGGAAGAAGCGCGGGACCAGCTCCACCGTCTACGGCGGGACCGCGAAGTCGTTCCGTGACAAGGGCCTGAAGGTCGGCACGCACTATCGCTACACCGTCAGTGCGTACGACGTCGCGGGCAACAAGGCGGGCCGCACCGTCAGCGTCACCGCCACCGGTGCGCTGTTCGCGCCCGCTCCGGGCGAGCGCGTCAACGGCGCGCCGCGCCTCGAGTGGGCGCCGGTTCGCGGCGCGAGCTACTACAACGTGCTGCTCCTCCGCGGCGGGACGATCTTCAGCGCTTGGCCGCACGGGACGAGCCTGAGGCTCCCGCGAAGCTGGATCTACCACGGCCAGCGCTACCGGCTGCACCGCGGCGTGTACCGGTGGTACGTCTGGCCCGGGTTCGGCACCCTCGCCGCGAGCCGCTACGGCCGCCTGATCGGCAAGAGCTCGTTCTTCTTCGCGGGCCGCTAGAGCAGCAGGAACAGCAGCGCGACCACCAGCCACGCCAGGACGAGGCCGGCCAGCACCCAGAGGAGGAACGCGCTCTCGCTGATGCGGAGCCACTTGAGCTCGACCTCGTCGACGTGGAACCAGATCCGCCGAGGCGCCTCGGGCGGCGGCTGCTCGAGGTTCTCGGTCCCGTTGCCGTCGGTCACGGACCTGATTGTACGCCGGTGAGGCGTCAGCGCCCGGACCGGAAGACGAGCGAGGTGATCGTCTTGAAGCAGATTGCGAGGTCGACCACGACGTTGCGGTTGCGGAGGTACCAGAGGTCGTAGGAGAGCTTCTCTGCGGCGGTCGCCGCGTCGCACGCGTAGCCGCAGCGCAGCTGCGCCCAGCCGGTGATGCCGGGCTTCACCAGCAGGCGGCGCGTCCAGAACGGAACCGTCTGCTCGAGCAGGTCGACGAACTGCGGGCGCTCCGGCCGCGGGCCGACGATCGACATCTCGCCCCTGACGACGTTCCAGAGCTGCGGCAGCTCGTCGAGGTGCGTCTGGCGCAGGAGCCGCCCGACTCGCGTCACGCGCGCGTCGCCGACCTGCGCGTAGCACGGCGACCCTTCGTCCTCCGCGTCCGCGCGCATCGTGCGGAGCTTGAAGATGGTGAAGTGCCGCCCGCCCTCGCCGACACGCGTCTGGCGGTAGATCACCGGCCCGGGGGTGAGGCGAACGAGGAGGACGAGGACGGGGAGCAGGGGCAAGGCCAGCAGGAGCCCGAGCGAGGCGACCGCGAGGTCGAAGACGCGCTTGGCGACCCGCGTGTACGGCTTCTGGCGGAGGTGCAGCATGCTCATGAACCACGTCGGCGTCAGGTGGTGCAGCGGGACGCGGCCGAGGGCGTGCTCGATGAAGTGGGAGACGCCGACGACGCGGAAGCCGGCGGGGCCGAGGTCGAGCAGCGGGTCGACGGCCCACGCGCTCACGCCGTCGTCGGTGAGGATGACGATGTCGGGCCGCTGTTCCGCCACGATCTGCGCCAGCTCGTCGAAGGAGCCGAGCCGCGGAACGTTCGCCGTCGTCCCGTCGGGGCGCTCGTCGACGAGGCCGAGCATCGTGAACGGCGTGCGGTGGCCGTTGTTCAGCTCGGCGAGAACCTCGGAGGCGCATCCGCCGGTCCCGACGACGAGCACGCGGCGCTTGGCGATGCTGCGCACGATGTGCTCCCAGGCCGCCGAGAGCACGAAGACCGCGACCGCCGCCTCGGCGAGGCCGGCCCCGCGGAGGTCGAGATCGGGGATCCACAGGTCGAGCGCAGAGATCGCGACGAGGCCCATGATCGTCCCGACTGCCGACGCCACCGCCGGGCCGAGTGTGAAGTACGCGCTGAGGGCCGCGCGGAGGCCCATCGTCCAGACCGCGGAGACGACCGTCGCAGCGACGACGGCTCGAAGGGCCGACAGGCTCTGCGCGAACAGGACGAAAACCGGCAGCCAGATCAGCGTCACGCGGCCGCCGAGGACGAGCCAGCCCACCTGGTCCCGTGGTCCCGCGAACGCGCGGGCTCGGCGCCCGAGCCACGCGAGCGGCGGGTCGGCGTCGGGCTCGATGGGCCGCGGGTGCGTGTCGGGGGTCGCGCTCACGCGGCCTTCCTGTACGGGCGCCGGCCGACGACGAGGTTCAGGCCGCGCACAAGCAGCGGCCCCGGGTCGTTGGCGCGGAACCACGAGTGGGTGACCCGCCGGTGCGGCAGCAGGACGCTCGCGGCCGCCCGGAGCCGGCGACGCCGCACCTGCCACGCGAAGTGGCAGAGGTCGCCTTCCTCCCAGCGGTACCGCATCGCCGGCCGGGCCCTCACCGGTGCGGGATCGCGGCCGAGGAGCCAGTCGCACCAGACGGCGGCGAGGTTCGCGCCGGCGTCGACGTCGAGCGCGATCGAGGCGAACACGCGCGGGTTCAGGTCGATCACCGCGAGGCGGCCGTCGGCGAGCTCGAGCAGCTGCAGCTGGAAGATGCCCTGCCACCCGAGCGAGGCGAGCAGCGCCTGCGCGCGCTCGGCCAGCCCGTCCGGGGCGGCGACCGTCTCGGCGTACGCGTGCATGCCGGCGATGGGCGGCCACAGCCGCAGCACCCGGGAGGTGGTGAGCGCGAGCAGCCGCCCGTCGGCGACCACGCCGGAGCAGGAGAGAAACTGCGCGTCTTCGAAGCGCTGGACGATGAACGGGGAGGGGAACTCCGGGACGGTCGCGGCGAGCTCCTCGCGATCGGCGACGAGCGCGACGCTGCGTTGCTGCAGCCCGCCGTTCACGGGCACGAACGACTGAAGCGGCTTCAGCACGACGGGGAAGCCGAGCTCGGCCGCGGCCTCCTCAGCCTCGAGGAGGTCGGCGCAGGGACGGCTGGTCGGCGTGGCGAGTCCGACGGCGGTTGCGGCTTCGACTAGGACGAGCTTGTCCACGCTGCGGCGCACGGCGTCGCGCGAGGGCAGGCCGAGGTGCGTCGAGCGCTCGAGGCCCTCGCGGTGCTCGGAGATCGCGATCAGGGAGGCGTCGCTGCCCGGGATCAGCGCGTCGTAGCGCCCGCTCCGCAGCAGCTCGCCGAGCTGGTCGACGAACGCCTGGACGTTCTCCCGCACGTCCGGCAGGCGGATCCGCTCCGCGCAGGCGCGGGACCAGTGCGTTGCGGCCGGCCGGAGGCGCGAGACGGCGCAGGCGCGGTAGCCGGCGCTCGTCAGGCCGCGGCACGCGCCGAGTGCGGCCCGCTCCTCGGCGTCCGTGACGACGACGCTGCCCTTCACTGGCCCGCGCCTCCGGCCGGGTCGTGGTCGTGCGTGACCGGCACGGCCGCCGCGCCGATCGCACCGAAGTCGTTGCCGTAGTAGGTGTTGTCGTTGCCGAGGTAGTCGCCGATCGCGGCCCACGCCTGGCCGACGAAGACGCTGCGGCGCACGACGGTGCGAGTGGTTCCCTCGTCGAGGTAGATGCCGACGTGCGTCGTCCGGACGTACGCGTCCTGGATTACGTTGTCGCTGCTCGCCGGCTTGTGGCCGAGCGCGACGTTCGACCACTCGGCATTGACGCCCCGGCCGACGTTCGGCCCGATGCGCAGGCGCTGGAAGGTCGTCCCGGTCGTGAAGTGCTCGACGTAGATCCCGACGGGCGCGCGGTCGATCGCCGCGTCGGCGACACGCGAGCCGCGGGTAGCGGTCCCGGTCCAGATCCCGGTGATGCCGCAGCTGCGCACGCTGATCCGCCGCGCCGTTCCGGGGCTCCCGAGCCAGAGGCACGCCTCGGCGCGGCCGTTCGAGGAGCCGCGTACCGGCCGCCGGACGCGGGAGATGGAGAGATCGGTGACCGAGAACGGCGCGTTCGTCCGGTAGCCGACGTCGTTGGGGTCGACGACAACGCCGTAGCTCCGGAAGTTCTCCGCCACGATGCGTCGCCCGACGAAGCCGCGCGCCTGGCGAACGAGCAGCCCCGTATCGACGCGCCCGTGGCCGTAGAGACGCGTGTCGAGCACCGAGGCGTGGGAGGCCGATCCCCAGACGTGAACGATCGAGCCGTCCAGCGTCTTGGCGCGGTCCCTGACGTCGAAGGTCAGGCCGCGGATCGAGGCACCGGCCGGGCCTGCATTTGCGCCCAGGACGAGTCCGGCCCTCAACACCGTGCGGCCGAGCCGTGCCGCGTAGAGCTGGTCACCGTCGCGGTCGGCGAACGGCCGGGGGTAGTCGTAGACACCGGGCGCGAGGACGACGACCTCGCGGCGCCCGTTCGAGAGCGCGGCGGCGAGCTGGTCCGACGAGGAGACGCGGCGAGCGCCCGCGGGAGGGGCGTACGGCCTGGGACGAGCGGGGCGCCGCACGACCGGGAGAGCAAGCTCGACGCTGGTCGTGCTCGGCGGCTGAACCGCCGGCTTGGACTCCTCGGCGCAGCCGGCCTGCGTCGCCGCGAGCAGCGCAAGCGACGCGATCACCACGGCTATGCCAAGGGACGTGACGCTTCTCCCCATGACGCCCATCCACCTCCCGGTGGGTAATTACCCATCCGTGACCGCACTCGTCTCCGAGCACGCCGCTGTTCTCGAGGCGACACGCGAGGACGCTCCGCTGAGGTTCGAGACCGTCGATTCAGAGGACGCGTTCGCGCGGCTCGGCGACCGGTGGAACGACCTCGTCTACGCGATGCCGCGGCCGAGCCCGTTCATGCTCCACTGCTGGCTGCTGGATTGGTGGCGCCACTACGGGGACGGGTGCCGCCTCGCCGTGGAGACGGCCTACCGGGGGGAGCGGCTCGTCGGCGCGCTCCCGCTCGTCACGTTCTCGCGCCACGGCCTCCGCGTTGCGACCTTCGTCGGCGCGCGGCAGTCGTGCCTCGGCGACGTTCTGCTCGCCGAGGGCGAGGAGAACGAGCTCGCCGAGGCGCTCGTCGACCGGGCGCGGGCCTCGGAGCACGACTACGCCGACCTCTTCGGCCTTTCCACCGATTGCCGGCTCGCGTCGCTCGAGGGGCCGCGCAAGCTCCGGCTCTTCCAGCGGATCGAAGCCCCGGTGCTGGACGTCCGCGACGGGTGGGAGACGACGTACCGCGGGAAGACGAACTCGCGCAAGCGGGCGCACCACGGGCGGCGGCGGCGCCAGCTGGCGGAGCTCGGGAAGGTGGAGAGCGCCGTCGCGCGCACGCTCGACGAGCTGGAGCCCGCGCTCGAAGAGGGGTTTCGCATCCACGAGCTGCGCTGGCGCGGCCGTCCCGACGGCTCGGGCCTCGTGACCGCCACCGGGATGGAGTTCAACCGCGCGGCGCTCCGGGGCCTGGCCGAGCTCGACGCTACGCGGATCGTCTCGCTGCTCCTCGACGGAACCGCGATCGCCTTCGCCTGGTACTTCGTGGTCTGCGACCGGGCTTATCTCCACCGGCTGGCCTTCGACCCCGCCTACGCCCGCTGCTCGCCGGGGCTGATCAATGCGCTCGACACGCTCGAGATCGCTGCCGGCGAGGGAGCCACGCGGATGGAGTTCCTCGGCGGCGCGGAGCGGTACAAGGTTGAGCTCGCGGACCGCTTCGAGCCGCTGCACCTCGGGCTCGGCCTCCCCGGCAGTGCCGCCGGCCGCGCGGCCGCGAGCGGGCGGGCGCGGTGGCTGGGCCTTCGCCAGCGCGGGAAGAGCTCCGCGGTCGCGAGGAAGGTCTACTACGGCTCCGAGCCGGTGCGGCGCCGCCTGGCGCGGCGTCGCGACGTGCTGCGGCCCAGCGGCGTCCGGCGCGCGGGGGACTAGCCGTGTCCGGCACCTGGACGCGGCGGGGCGCCATTCCGGGCGTCGGCGCGACGCTCCCGCCTCCGGTGAAGGCCGGCGTCACGCGGGTGCGCTCGGCGTGGTGGCTCGTGCGGAGCCGCGGCGACCCGGACCGCAGCGGGATCCGGATCCTCTTCTACCACCGCGTTTCGGACGACGACGACGCGCTGGCCGTCTCGCCGCGCCGGTTCCGCGAGCAGATGGAGCTCCTTGCGGCCGAGGGGTACACGGTGGTCGACCTTGCGGGCGCCGTCGAGCTGCTCGAGCACGGCATCCTGCCGCCCGAGGTCGTCGCCCTGAACTTCGACGACGGCTACCGCGACGTCGCTGAGAACGCGCTGCCGGTACTCAACCGGCTCGGGTTCAAGGCGACGGTCTTCCTACCGACGGGCGTGATCGACGGCACCGCCTCGTTCGCGTGGTACGCGAAGCAGCCGCCGCTCCTGGGCTGGGACGAGATCGCCGAGCTCGACGGTGCGGGGACGCTCACCTTCGAGGCGCACACCGTTACGCATCCGAACCTGCTTCTCCTGGACGACGACGCGTCGCGCCGGGAGATCGCGCAGTCGAAGCTCGACCTCGAGGCCAGGCTCGGGCGGCCTGTCGAGGCCTTCTGCTACCCGGCCGGGCTCTTCGGTGAGCGGGAGCGGGCCTTCGTCGCGGAGGCGGGCTTCCACGTCGCAGTGACCTGCGAGCCCGGGGTCAACGTTCCCGGCGCCGACCTGTTGACCCTCCGCCGGCGCCAGATCGACCCGCGCGACCGCCGCATCGACTTCCGCGCGAAGGTGGGCGGCGGCCACGACACGCCGCTCCCGCTTCGCGGCCTCTACCGCCGCCTGCGCTACGGGGAGGGGTCGAAGCAGCATCCGCCGGCGACCGCGCTCAGCGCAGGTCGCTGATGGAGCTCGCGCCCGCTGCTCCCGCCCGCGCGCCGCGCGCCCTGGTGGCGGGCTGGTGGCTCGGAGCCGCGATCGCGACCACCGCGTTCGCCGGCGCGCTGACGCTGCTCCTCTACCGCAACCCGCCCAGCGCGCTGATCGTCGTCAGCTTCGCCGTGGTCGTCGTCGGCTCGCTGTGGCTGGCGATCGTCGCCTACGACACCGCCCTTGCGGTCGCGGTCGTTCTCCTGGCCGCGGTGCGCTTCGAGCCGGCGCCCACCGATGTGGTGTTCGCCGTGCTGATCGTCGTCGGGTTCGTCACGAGCCGCTTCCACCTGCGGCGGGTGATCCCGGGTGCGGTGCTGCTGGCGGGTGCGTACCTGGCGCTCAACCTGATCTCCGCGATCGCCGTCGCCGACGCACAGCGGGCGGTCTCGTTCTTCGCGATCACGTTCTACGTCGCGTGCTTCGGCCTCTGGCTCGCCGCCTACGTGACCTCGTCTGCGATCGCCGGCCGCATCACGCGCTGCTACGTCGCGGCCGCGGTCGCCTCCGCGATCGTCGCGACGCTCGCGCTGTGGGTCCCGTTCCCGGGACACCACCTGCTCACCCGCATCGGGCGCGCCGAGGGCCTGTTCAAGGACCCGAACGTCTTCGGGCCGTTTCTCGTGCCGGCGGCACTGATCGTGATGGAGGAGATCCTCACGCCGCGCCTGTTGCACGGTCGCCGCTGGACGAAGGTGCTGATGTTCCTGGCGCTCTCGCTCGGCGTGCTCTTCTCGTACTCGCGCGCGGCCTGGCTGAACCTCGCCGTCGGGCTGCTGGTGGTGCTCGTGATCGTCAGCTTCCGCCGTGGCGGCGGCCGTCGCGCCGCCCAGGCGCTGGCGATCGTGGTACTCGCGGTCGTCTCCGTCGGCGCGGCCGTCGCGTTCTCCGGCTCGCTGTCGTTCCTCGAGCAGCGCGCGAAGGTGCACCAGAGCTACGACACGGGTCGGTTCGGCGCCCAGTCCGAGAGCATCACGTGGGCGATGGAGTACCCGTTCGGAATCGGCCCGGGGCAGTTCGAGGGGCGCGCCCACATCTCGGCGCACAGCATGTACGCGCGAACCCTCGCCGAGGAGGGGATCCCCGGGCTGATCGCGATCCTCGCCCTGATGCTCGCGACCTGCGGCTGGGCGCTGCGGAACGCGATCCGGGGGCACGACACGTACGGGATCGGCTCGGCGGCGCTGCTCGGAGCGTGGCTCGGGATCCTGCTGAACGGCGCGTTCGTCGACACGCTGCACTGGCGGCACCTGTGGTTCGTCGCCGCCCTGATCTGGGCCGGCGCCTCGCGCTTCCAGAATCGCGCGCCGGACTAGCTAGGCGCCACCGTCGATCACGACGTGCCCGAGGACGGGCGTGTCGACGAGGTCGAGCTGGTTCCGGAGCTCGACCGCGTCGCTCGGGTGCAGCCGGTCCGGCCGTGACACGACGATCACCGCATCGGCGTGCTGCGCCCACGCGCGCGACTCCGGGTAGCCGACGAACGGCGGGCCGTTGAACACGATGCACGTGAAGCCGGACTGGCCGAGCTCGGCGAACAGGATCCCGAGCGCGTCGGGGGTCACGAGCGCGGGCGAGGCGGCCTCCCCGGCGCCCAGCACGGCGAGGCTCCCGGTGCGCCGCGGCGACGCCGACGTGGGCGGCTCGACGATCATCTCGCCCGCGGCCTCGCTGTCACCCTGGCGCGCCGCCGCGAGGATCTCGGCGAGCCCCGGCGCCGGCTCCATTCCGAACAGCTGCTCGAGCGCCGGGCGCCGGAGGTCGGCGTCGACGACGAGCGCGGTCTCGCCGGCCTGTGCGAGCGCGCGGCTCAGCCCGGCGGTGGCCTGGGCCTTCGCCTTGTCCGCGGAGGGGCTCGTCAGCATCAGGATGTGCTGCCGCCGCGGCGGCAGCTGGGCGGCGACTACAGCTGCGAGCGCGTCGTATGCGTCCCGCTCGCGCAGCGCGGCCTGCGGGTCGCGCAGGTGGCGTCGCGCCTTCGGGATCTCGGTGAGGATCGGATAGCCGGTCAGCCGCTCCAGCTCCCGCGGCTCGCCGATGCGCGGCGCGATCCGCTCGCGGCCGAGCGCGACGAGCATCGCGACGAAGAGCGCGGCGACGAACGCGAAGGCCGCGTTGCGCACCGGGCGCGGCGAGTCCGCTCGGCTCGGCGGGTGGGCAGCGTCGGCGAGCTGCAGCTCCGAGCCCGCGGTCGCCTCGCCCAGCGACAGCTCGCTCAGCCGCTCGCGGATGAGCGCGATCTGTGCCTTTGCCCCCGGCGTGCCCTTCAGGGCCGTGATCGTGGCCTTCAATCTCGTCTCCGCGGAGCGAATACGCGTGAGCTCAGCGGCCCGCTCCCGGACGAGAAACGCGCCTGCAACGACGTTCGCGATCTGCGCCGCGCGCTTCGGAGTCGAGGCGGACGCTGAGATCGTGACGATGTTGGCCGTCGGGTCGACCGAGGCCTGGATCTTGCCTGCGAGCGACCCGACGGTCTCCCCTGGAAGGCGGCGGGCGCTGCGCGCGAGCACGTCTCGCGTGACGAGCAGCTTCTGGATCGTGGCGAGCTGCCGTTCCGCGTCCGTCGTCGTGGCGAGGCTCTGCCCCTCGTCGAACAGGATCGTCGAGTGGGCGCTGTACGTCTTCGGCAAGGCGAGCGACATCAGCAGGACGATCGCCGTGACGGCCGCGACAATCGCGGCGATCAGCAGCTTCGAGCGCCGCAGCGCGTTGGCGTAGCGGCCGACGTCGATCGGCTGCTCGGGTGGAAGGTCGAGCGCGTGGAGCTGGGAAACCTGGGCGGTCGGCTTGTGCTGCTCGATCATCAGCTCACCTCCGAGGGAGCCTCGTGCAGGGGTCGCGAGTCAATTGGCGCCTCGCCGGGCGAGGGAGGCACGGGGAGCGGGCGCGAGCGTTCGCAGGACCGCGAAGTCGCCGGGCTGCGGAACGACGAGCTCGAGTAGGCGGAACGGTGCATGGCCGCGGTAAATCAAGACCGCGCACAACCCGGCGGCGAGGTATCCGGCGCTCGCCGCGGCCGCGGCGCCCGAGGCCCCGAAGGGCGGGATCAGCGCGAAGTCGAGGGCGATCCCGACGACGAAGCACGCCGCCGGCGGGATCGACGACAAGGTCGGGAGCGACGACGCGATCAGCGCGTTGCAGAACACGATCATCGCCGTGAAGCCGATCAGTCCCGGCAGCAGCAGCAGGAACGGCGTCGCCGAGGCGTGGAAGGATGCCCCGAAGACGAGCGGGATGAGGGGCGGCACCACGGCGGCGCTCACGACGATGCACGCGAGCGTCACGTACGTGGCGGATCTGTACGCGCGCAAGGTCTGCCCGAGACGCGGCCCGGCCGCGCTGCGGGCGGCGAGTGGTAGCAGCGCAGTCGAGACCGCGCCCGGGAAGTAGAGAAGGATCTCCGAGAGGTTCACCGCGACCACGTAGAAGCCGAGCGCGGTCTCCGACGCGAGCAGCGCGAGCAGGATCTGGTCGATGCGGAAGCCCAGCGAATCGGCGAGCGTCCCCAGCCACGCGCGAACGCCGAACGAGATCGTCTCGTGGAGCAGGCCGAGGCTCGGCAGGCCGAGGCCTTCCCGCCGGATCGCAACCGTGAAGAGCGCGACCGCCCGCATGCCCTGCGTAGCCGCCCAGACGGCGACACCAAGCGCGACCGTGAGCCCAAAGGACGCCCAGAGGATCACGGCGAGCAATGGGTAGAGCCAGGACGTCACCGCGGTCACGAGTGCGTGCGTCCTGAACTGGCTGCAGCCGAGCATGAACCGGTATCCGGCGTCCGCCAGGCAGGCCGCGAGGATGCTCGCCGCCAGCACCGCAAGCTCGACCGCGCCGACGCCGTTCGGCCGCGCGGCCGGGACCAGCCAGAGCGTCCCACAGACGACGACCGCGCCCGCGAGGCCCATCAACGTCGAGAAGGCAAGGCTGTTCGTCAACAGCACGCGTCGCGACCCGGGCCGCCGCGCGGCGAAGACCACGGTCGCCTCGGTCACGCCGAGGCGCGCGATCCAGGCGGTCACAAGCGCCGTCACCGTGAGGAAGGCCACCGATCCGCGGCCAGACGGGCCGAGCGCTCGCGTCACCAGGAGCAGGCCGACGAAGAGCCCCGAGTTCCCGACGATCTGCGCCCAGAAGAGCAGCGCCGGTCCGCGGCTCGATTCCGGTTGTTCGTGTGCCTGGTCGCTCACTCACGTCACTGGAAGCTCCGCGCGGCTGGGCCCGGCGGGCACGCCGTTGCGGGTTGCGAGGGGTTGGGGCTCGAGCAGCTCCGCCAGGCGGCGCGCGGCGTCGCCGTGGCGCCTGACCAGCTCGCGCGCGTTGGCCGCGAAGCGGTCGCGGTGGCGCTCGTACGACGCGGCCAGAGCGAGGATCGCCGCGGCGGCGGCGTCGGGATCGTCCGGCTGCACGCAGAACGGCCACAGGCCGCGGGTGTAGTAGCCGAGGGCGTCGCCGACGCGGGTCGAGACCACAGGAACGCCTCGCGCGAGCGGCTCGAGGATCGCGATCTGCGTCGCATCCCGCAGCGACGTCGAGAGGCAGGCGTGCGCCCCGCCCTGGACCCGCTGGATCTCTTCCCAGCTGCGGGTTCCGCATACCGCCAGCCACGCCCGGTCACGGGAGAGCTCCTCCAGCGCGCCGAGGAGCGGGCCGCTGCCGTAGAGCTCGAGCCTGGCCGGCCGCTCCTTCCGCACCCGCTCCACGACTTCGACCGCACCGAGCGGATTCTTCTCGCCGTACAGCCGCCCGACCCAGACGATCGTCAACGGCTCGTCGGGGCCGAGCGGCGTCGGCGCGGGCGGAGGAAGCTCGCGAAGCGGAAACGGGACGTACGTCGCACCGACGCCGTAGCGGCGGCGGCAGCCGGCGACGCCGGCCCGGGAGAGGGAGACAGGCTCGGAGACCCGGAGCGCCGGCCGAGAGAGCAGACGCTCGAACAGCGAGCCGAGCACGCGGTGGTAGAGGAACGAGCTCGTCGAGAACGACGCGCCCGAGCCGTGCAGCACGAAGATCACGCGCTTTCCCCGCAGCCGTGCCACGAGCGCCGCCGCGTTCGGCAGCAGGTGGCGAGTCCCGTTCGCGACGACGACGTCGGCGTTGCCGACCTCCCGCCAGAGGGTGCTCCAGCCGTGGACCGGAACAGGCCACCCGCCGCGTCCCAGATAGCGGGTCGGGACAGTCGCGTCGGCCTCCGCGCGGCCGTCGCGCGGCCGGCAGGCAAGCACGCGCACCCGCCAGCCCCGGCCGCGCAGGAGCCGGGCGGCGATTTCGACGAACTGCTCGATCCCGCCGCTGCGCGGGAGGACGAAGCTCGACACAAGGAGGGCGCGTGGGTGGGGCGCCGCAGCCCTAGCAGTGGCGTCCATGCTCAGGATCGCGCCGCCCTCCCAACGCGGCTGCGGCGCTCTCGAGTTCCCCAGAACCAGGCCGTCAAGAAGACGACGTACGCGATTGCGAACGCAACGGCGAGTTGGAGTAGGCGCCGGCCGTCCGCAGGCAGCGACGGCTCGAAGGTTCCTTCTGAGATAGAAGACGCGGTTCGGGAGCATGATCGATGCGAAATCGTCTGCTCCTTCGACGAAAAAGAACGCAAATGGCGTTGCGAAGAATGTGGTATCGCTTTTTGCGGTTGATACTGCAGTCGCATACCAGTCGAGCTCACCGCTGCCGCAGGATGGTTTTCGGCTCGTGGAGCGAGCTGGGCGGGCGCGCCGAACGCGGCGGGCGAAAGAGGCCGATCAGCGGCTCGAACTGCCGCAGTATCACAGCCTGAGGCCTGATATCGCGTAGATACCAGCGATTTCGGAGCCACTTTCGTGCCTCCCGCGGCGGTCTGAGCCCCTGCTGCGGCTGCCGAGACGAACGCGTAGGCGGCGAGGGTCAGGAACGCGGCCACAAAGATGGTCCTCGCAGCCGACGGGCGGCGGACCACGCGGTCGGGACGGCGATCGAGCAGGTTGTGAGGGTCACGCTTCGCGATATGCGATAAGTACCCCAACGAGGGATGTCGCGACCATCAAACGAGAAAAAATCGAAAAACAGCAAGAATTTGCGTTGACGAAAATGCAGCGCTATAGTCGCCGTGGGTTTCCTTTCAAGTGTCGAAGAGCGGATGATTCGATCTCAGACCCCTCAGGAGCAGCCGCGGCACCCGAAGCGCGCCTCCCGGCGGGTCGTGCCCGGACGGGTGACGACGAGTCGGCCGGCCGGCGTGCTGCCGCGACCGCCGGAGGCCGAGGCGCCGAAGCCACGCGCCGCCCGGAAGCGGGCCACGACACGCGACACGGCGCGGCGGCTGCTGCGCGATTACCACGAGCGCGGTGACCTCGGCGCCCGGGACCGGCTGATCCAGCAGTACATGCCGCTCGTCAAGAGCCTCGCCCGCCGCTACAGCATGGGCACCGAGCTCTATGAGGACCTCGTCCAGGTCGGGTGCATCGGCCTGATCAAGGCGGTTGACCGGTTCGACTCGCGGCGGGCCGAGTTCGGGCAGTTCGTGATTCCGAACGTCGCCGGCGAGATCAAGCGCTACCTCCGCGACCGAGCCTGGCCGGTGAGGGTCCCGCGCCGGCTACAGGAGCTGCGGCCGGGGCTCCGCGCCTGCTCGGCCGAGCTCTCCGCGCAGCTGGCCCGGCCGGCGACGATCGCGGAGATCGCCGACCGCTCCGGGATCGACGAGCTGGAAGTCGCAGCAGCACTCGACACGGAGCGAATCCAGGCGCCCCTCTCGCTGTCGGAGGCCGCGACGCAGGACGACGAGACCTACTGCGAGCTCGACGTCCTCGAGGGCGGCTACGAGCGGGGCGAGCAGCGGGCGCTCCTGGCGGCGGGGTTCCGCGCGCTCGACGAGCGCGAACGGCGCTTGCTGCACCTGCGCTACTTCGCGGGCCTGAGCCAGCCCCAGATCGCGAGGGAGATCGGGATCTCGCCGATCCACGTCTCGCGCCTCACGCGCCGCGCGCTGGTGAAGCTCCGAGACGAGATCGGCGCCGCCGCTCCGGAAGCCGTCGCGAGCTGACGCGGCGACGGCGTCCTCGCGCGTTTCCGAACGTAGCCGTGTGCGCTCTACAATTCGCCTCCCGTGAAGTCGAAGCCTCGCCAGGGAGTCGATCCGGCATCTCCGGCGCGGGATCCCGCGCCTGCCGCCGCACGGGCTGACGAGATGCCGTACCCGGTGACGCTCGTGCACGACGACGACGAGTGGCTCGCGACAATCGATGCGCTGCCCGGCTGCACGGCCCGTGGTGCAACCCCGGACGAGGCGATCGAGCGGGCCTCCGACGCCATGGCCGCGTGGCTCACCACGGCGAGGCGGGAGGGGAAGGAGGTTCCCGACCCCAAGACCGCGCAGTCGCACAGCGGGCGCCTGCTGCTGCGGATGCCGCAAACGCTGCATGCGGAGCTGGCCCGAACGGCGGAGCGCGAGCACGTCAGCCTGAACCAGTTCATTACCGACGTGCTGGCAGGCGCGCTCGGGTGGCGCACGACGGGGCGCAAGGCACACGTGACGCGCGCCGTGCGCGGGCTGGACGGCGACGACGAGGTCGACCCCCAGGAGGCCGCTCCTGCGCATCGCTCGCGCTTCAGCAGCACGGTGTTGCTCGTCAACGGCGTGGTCGTCGCGCTCGCGGCCGTGGTCGCGATCGTCGTGCTGCTGGCCGTTCTGTTCCGCTAGGAGCGTTTGGCGGAACTCCTCGTAGCCACTCTCGCATCTGCGCCGCCGCGCGTCTAAAGTGTCGAGTGCTACGACGCGACTGGGGAGGTCGATTCGTGGGCATGCGCAAGCCGCTTCGACGGGGGATAGTCGTTTTGACCTGCGCCGCGCTGGGCGCGGCGGTGACCGGGCGAGCCGCTGCCGAGGGACCGCCCCGGCCGGAGCCGCCGCCGCCGGCCGCGCACGGGACAATCCGGCCCGAGGCCCCGCCGCGCGCACCCGCGCCGCAGAGCGCCTCCACCTCGGGTGCGGCGACAACGTCGGTCACATCGTCTTCGCCCTCGCTCGCGTTCGCGCCTCCGACGCCCTCCGCGCAGACGCCGAGCGTGTCGCGCACGCAGACACGCAAGGTCGTGCGGCGCGCCCATGTCGCGAAGAAGGATCCGGCGCCCAAGCCGCCTTCGGAACCCGTCCGGTTGCTGGCGTCGTGGCGCGCGGGCGGTGAGCTCCTCTCCACGTCGGCCGGCGGGCTGACGAAGACCCCTTCCTCGAGCGAGTCGCTGCTGCTGCTCTTGGTCGGCCTCGCGCTGGTGGTGCTGGTGCTGGGCGAGACCACGTTGCTCCGGATGGCCGCGCGAGCGCCGGAGCCGCAACGGACCGCGGAAGAGCCCCTTCCTATTCGCCGGGTTCAGCTGAGGCGCTGAGCAGCCGCGTCGGCGCGACCGGCGCGGGAAGCCGGAGGCGCCCGAGCTCGCGGCGGTAGAGATCGAGGTGCGCGGCGCGGTAGCGCGGCACGTCGAAGAAGTGGAGCGCGCGCGACCGGCCGGCGGCGCCGTAACGGCGCCGCAGCTCGGGATCGGCCAGGATCCTCTGGAGCGCCTTGGCCAGCGCGGCGGGATCCGACGCGGGGACGAGCAGGCCGGTCTCTCCGTCGACGACCGCCTCGGCGACGCCTCCGACGTCCGTCGCGACGACCGCCAGGCCCGCCGCCATCGCCTCGAGGATCGAGACTGGAAAGCCCTCGGAGAGGCTCGACAGCACGAACAGGTCGGAGCGGCCGAGCACCTCCGCCACGTCGCCGCTGGCCCCGAGGAGCTCGACGCGCCCGTTTAGGTCCCGCTCCTGCGCGGCATTTGCGATGTCGGCCAGCGTCGGCCCCTCGCCGGCCAGGCTCGCACGGTAGTCGCCGCCGAGAAGGTCGAGCGCGTCGAGCAGCGTCGCGAAGTCCTTGGGGTAGGCGAAGCGCCCGACGCTGACGATCCGCGGCGTTCCCGTCGTTTCGGCCCCGGGCGAGAACGACTCGACGTCGACGGCGTTGTGGATCACGACCGTGCGGGCCGGTTCGCAGGCCCGTGCCGCGACGCCCTGCTCCCGCGTCGCCTCGGCGACGCAGACGACGGTCGTCGACAGCGGCCGCATCAGCCGCTCGATCCAGAGGTAGAGCCGCCCCGCGACGCCCCCGTACGCGGCGAACGACCAGCCGTGCACCGTGAAGACCCGGACGGGGACGCGCGCCAGCCACGCCGCCAGGCGCCCGAGTACGCCGATCTTGGAGCTGTGCGCATGGACGATGTCGGGCCGCAGCTTCCGGCACAGGCGCACGAGCTCAGCGAGCGCAAGGACGTCGTGGTAGGGATCGATCGGCCGGCGCACGTGCCGGAGCTCGACGAACGGCACTTCCGCGGCCTCGGCGGCGTCGCGCAGCGGCCCCAAGCCCTGCGCGGCCAGCGTGACCTCGAACCGCTCGGCGAGGCCCGGGAGGAGGTGCGACACCGCGGTCTGCGCGCCACCGAGCTCGCTGAGCGTGATCAAGATCAGCAGGCGGGGCTTGCGAGCCTCCATCGCCCAGTAGGTACCCGCATCGCCGCCGAGCGTGAGCCGTTGCGTGGCGGGCACCGCGAGAACGCCGTGCCCGCCTTGCAATATGTCGTACGGCTACAGCGCCGCGTTGGCCTCGTCGATCAGCGCCTGCTCCTCCGGCGTGATCGATGCGAGCACGTCGGCCTCGTCCCAGAGCGCCTCGTCCGGGAGCGGTGCCGCGAGCATCGTCAGCTCCTCGGCCGAGAAGTCGGCCGGGCCGCCCGTGATGCCGTTGCCGTTATCGCCTGCGAACGTCCACACCTTCCTCAGCGCCTTCGAGCGCACCACGATGTTGTCGAGGTAGGTAGCGCCCTTCGACCGGTCGACGACGAGCGCGAGCTGCTCGACTATCCCGTTGAGCGCGTCGTTGACCAGCGCCTTGGGCACCTGGCGGACGATGTCGGCCTGGATCAGGGCCTGTGAAAAGACGCGCTCGACCCACTTCGGGTCGTCTGTCGGCCGCGCCGACGTCACGCCACAGCCGACGTTGATCAGGTACGTCTTGCTGCCCTTGCCGTTGACGAAGAGCGTCCAGCGCGGGTCCGTCTTCGTGCATGTTGCCGGGACGCGGTGCTGGTAGGACAGGCTCTGCAGGTCTCGGACGCGGAGGTTGTCGACGCCCCGGACGAGCGCCGCGGCGGACGTGTCGGCCGTACCCGGAGCCTCGAGCACGAGCGCCTGGTTCGCCGTCCCCTGCGAGTCCGGACGGCCCTCCTGTGCCTTCCAGGCGGCGAGCGTCTGGGCACCGTGGCTGACCGGCTGGAGCGTGAGCACGTCTCCCGTGGTGTCGGCGGCGGCGGTAGCTGCAATCGCAAAGACGAGCGCGGCCACGCCGGCCAAAAGCATGGATCTCAAGAGTCCCCCTTGGTTGGTGCTGCCTCGGACGGGGCGGGAGGGTAGCGCAGGAATCGCGATTTCGCCGTGCTGCGGCGCGGCGAGGCGGAGCCGGGATCGACCGGGTATCAGTCCCGGCAGCACTGCTACCAGGGGCTCGACTTTGGGGGGCCGGCCGCCCCGACTCCTGGAACCACGGATGCGCCGCCGCAGTGAAACCTGCGCGAGTGCGGCGTTCCGTCTCTATTCGGCTCGCCTTTCCTCCCTCGGCGAGCCGGTGGGCCCTACGTTTGAGCGCCGCTGTCGTCGGCTCCAGCGACCCTCGGGCCGCGGGGCGGCTGCGAGATCGCCTCGACGACCTCGCCAGCGTCCTTTTCCTTGCCCGCACGGGCGAGATCGGCCTGCGCGAGCATCCCGACGAGCTGGTTGTCGCCGGCGATGACCGGCAGCCGCCGGACCTGCTCGCGTGCCATGAGCTCGAGTGCCTTGTCGAGGTCGTGCTCCGGGGTGAGCGCAACCAAGTCGGTTGAGGCGATCTCGCCGACGCGTGTTGTCTCCGGGTCGAGTCCGCGGCCGACGACCCGGAGGGCGACATCACGGTCGGTGAGGATGCCGACCAGTCGGGCTTTGTCCCTGACGACCGGCAGCGATCCGACGTCTTCCTCGTCCATCAGCCGGACGGCCTCGCGAACCGACGTCTCTTCTGTGACCGCGCGCGGCCGATCCGACATTACCTCGGCGATCTTCGTCGCCATAGCTGGCCTCCTTCCTTTTCGGTTCAAGCTCGAAAACAGACGGCTACCCGCCGCAGGCAAGCCCAAACGCCTCGTGTTCCGGGACGACGTTTATGACTTATAGCTGGGCGAAACTCCCTTTCAACATCTACGGGCCTCCCGCTCTGGGTGACCGCGATTGCAGGCATCGTCCTGCTGGCGACGGGGTCTGCCCTGCGGCGAAAGGCCGCTTAGCTAAAAGCCTCACCAGCGAAGCCCCGCAAGCCAAAAGAGGTCCCGCTCGGCGGGGCCTCTCTGCCGCTGCTGCGGGCCCAGAGGACGACGGCGGGGGTGGGATTCGAACCCACGAGCGCCGGTTAAGGCGCCAGCGGTTTTCAAGACCGCCCCGTTCGACCGCTCCGGCACCCCGCCGCGGGTGAGGTTAGCCCTCGATGCGGGCGGGGGCGCCGAACTCCTGCAGCACCTCGGGCACCTCGCCCTGGAAGTTCTCGAGGACCGCGAGGGCCCAGCGATCGGTCACGGCCGTGCCGTTCAACGTGTGGACGTGCTCGGTGCCGGCGTTCGCGCGATAGCGGATGCCGAGGCGGCGCGACTGGTAGTCCGTCGTGTTCGAGGCGGACGTGAGCTCCCGGTAACGCTGCTGCGACGGGAACCACGCCTCGAGGTCATAGCGCTTCGCGGCGGCGGCGCTCAGCTCCGAGGCCTCGATGTTGACGACGCGGTAGGGCAGGCCGAGCTCCTGCGCCAGCGACTCCTCGATTGCGAGCAGCCGCTCGTGCTCGGCCCACGACTCCTCAGGGAGCACGTAGGCGAACATCTCGACCTTGTTGAACTGGTGGACGCGGAACATCCCGCGCGTGTCGCGGCCGGCCGCGCCGGCCTCGCGCCTGAAGTTCGTCGAGAAGGCCGTGTAGCGAAGGGGCAGGACGTCGCGCTCGAGGATCTCGCCCATGTGCAGCCCCGCCAGGGCGACCTCGGAGGTGCCGGTGAGGTAGAGGCCCTCGTCGGCGACCTCGTAGATCTCGAAGCGCTCGGCGGGGAAGAAGCCGGTCCCGTACATCGCCTCCTCGCGGACGAGCACGGGCGGGATCACCGCCGTGTAGCCCTGCGCGATCACGCGGTCGAGCGCCCAGCGGTAGAGGGCGAGCGCGAGGCGGGCCGTGTCACCGACCATGTACCCGAAGCGGGAGCCCGAGAGGCGGGCGCCGCGCTCCATCTCGAAGCGGCCGACTTCGAGGTGCTCCTTGGCGTCGTCGAGCTGCGGCCGCTCGCCGACCTCGCGGACGATCGCGCCCTCGGAGTCGTCCGCGGCCGCGTCCGGGGCCGATTCGTGAGCCGGATTGGGGACCTTCTGGAGCAGCTCGTCGCGCCGTGCCTCCGCTGTTGTGAGCTCCTCCTCGACGCGGCGGAGCTCCTCCTTCACGGTCTTCAGCTCCTCGACCTGCTCCGGAGTCGGCTTGCCCTTCAACTTCTGCCGGCTACGGAGCTCGTCGACCCGCGGCACGAGCTCCCGCCAGCGGGCATCCGCCTCGAGCAGCGCGTCGAAGGCCTCGGCGCCGCCCTTTCGCGCGATCCCCGGCCGCATGCGGTCAGGGTCGCTGCGCGCCGCTCGGAGGTCGATCAACCCTTCTGGTTCTCGACCAGGTACGCGGTCAGGTCCGCGAGCTGCTTGTCCGAGAGCGTCTGACCGAAGTCGGGCATCGATGGTGGGTAGCCCTTCTCGACGTATGCACTCGGGTTGGCGATCGACTCGTGCGCGAACTCGTCCAGCGAGCCCTGGTCCGCCGTCTTCGCGTAGTCGGCGAGCTTGTCGAGGTCCGGCCCGACCGTGCCGTTCGTGCCGGCCGGCTTGAAGGTGTGGCAGCCGCCGCAGCCTTGGGACGTGAAGAGCACCGAGCCCGCGGTCGCGTCCCCTTTCGCGGCTGGCGCGGCCGTCGTCGTCGGCACCGAGCCGACGACTGTCGCCGCGGTGGGCGAGGCCGTCTTGGCGCCGCCACAGCCGGCAAGGAGGAACGCGAGGGCCAGAAACGGGAGGAGCCGGCGCACGCGCGCGAGTCTACTGAAGCCGCCTGGCGGCCTCTTCGCTTCTGCTGAAGAGCCAGAGGGCCAGCGCGGCGAGCCCGCCGTAGCCGGCGACGTCGGTGGGCGTGTCGTTCACGAGCAGCGAAACGGCGAGCGCCGCGAAGTAGGCATCGAGGAGCGCCGACCGCGGCCGCTGCAGCCCGAGGATGACGAGCCCCACGATCCCGAGCGCGAACAGGAATGCCATGTGCCATGCCGAGCCGAGCCCTGCGGCCGAGAGGTGGAGGCGGTGGCCGAGGTCGCCGAGCACGGATCCGGGGCCGCCTCCGACGGCGTGCGTGACGTGGCTCGACCCGCCCGTCGCGGCGTCGACGCCGACGAGCAGGAGCGCGATCGCAGCGGCAGCGGCGACGGCGGCGACGGCGCGGACGGCCGGCAGACGCGTGAGCCTGAGCCAGAGGACGAGGAAGCCGGCGGTGTACACGACGAGGCCGCCGCCGTCCGCACCGACGCGGCTCGCCGCGATCCCGGCGGCCACGAAGAGCGCCACCGCTGGCAGCGCCGTCCGCCCGGCCAGCGCGCCGAGCACGAGCGCGGCGGGGAGGAGCAGCGTCTCGACCTGGTTCGTCACGCCGTAGAAGCGCCCGCCGCCGTCCGGATGTGGGCCGATCACTGCGAGGGCGTTCCACACCGGCTTCGCCCACATCACGGCGAAGAGCACTGCGAAGAACGTCCCGAGCGCCACCCCGAGCGGCAGCCGCGGCCGGAGGAAGAGCCCGCCGGCGACCGCGGCGGCGGTTCCCACGACGGCCACGGCCGCCACGGCGTGGGACGGCGTGGAGATGCCGGCCGCGCTCACGGCGACGGCCGCCGCGATGCAGGCCGGCGGCGCGAGGAAGGCGGCACGCGCCGCGGCCGCGCTGGGCGTGACGAGCGCAAGCGCGGAGAGCACGATCATCAGGACGACGAGCACGATCGTCGCTCCGAGCCGCGAGTCGTGCGCCCGCGCGAGGCGGCGGTCGAAGCTCGAGAGCGTCCCGAGCGGGTCGCCGTCGTTCTGCGAGCGGATGCGCGGCCGGTCGCCGCGGGCGAGCGCGCGGGCCGACGGCGCCACGTCGGCGATCGAGATCAGCCCGGGGAGGCGAGTGGAGGTGTCGGTCAGCACGCCGCCGTAGCCCGGCCCGCGCACCGCGATCGGGTAGCGCTCGACGTTGTGGTGCCGCCCGGGCGCCGGCAAGGCGATGAAGAAGGTCGTCCGGGCCGGCCGCCGTGAGAGCGAGATCAGCCGTTCGCCGCCGGGCACGCCGGCGTCCACGATCGCGTTGCCCATCTCTCCGCGCACGAGCGACGCCAGCGCGCCGCGCCTGCTCACCGTGGCGCCCTCACCTGCCACGAGCAGACCGTGGGCGCCCTCCTGCGAGCGGAAAACCGCCGACGACGCCGGCACGACGACCACGGCGATGTGCTCGGACGGTGCGGCAGCAGCAGGAACGGTTCCGGCGGCCACTCCGATGCCCAGGGCTACAATCGAAAGGAACCTTCTCGCCTTCAAGGGGGCCGATTCTCGATGAAACGCAAGGCTTACGGTCGCGACGCGGGCCTGTCGGCGCGCATGCTGCTGACGACCTCGCTGCTGGGGCTGCTCTATGTCCTGTTCGCGGTCGCGCTCTTCTACCTGCTGAACGCGGGCCTCGTGCTGATGGTCGTGATCGTCGGCGTGATCGCCTTCGTCCAGTACTTCACCTCGGACAAGCTGGCGCTGGCGGCCTCCGGCGCGAAGGTCGTGCCCCCCGAGGAGGCGCCGCAGCTGCACGAGATGATCGAGCGGCTCTGCGCGATGGCCGACCTGCCCAAGCCACGCGTGGCCGTGATCGAGAGCGACGTTCCGAACGCGTTCGCAACGGGGCGCAACAAGAAGCACGCCGCGGTCGCGGTCACGACCGGCCTCTGGAACCGACTCGAGCCACGCGAGGTGGAGGGCGTGCTGGCGCACGAGCTCTCCCACATCGCCAACCGTGACGTGCTCGTGATGACGGTGGCCGGCTTCTTCGCCATGGTCGCCGCGCTACTGACGCGCTTCGGGCTCTACAGCGGCATGTTCGGCGGCTTCGGCGGCAACCGCGACAACAACAGCTCCGTGCCGGTCTGGCTGATCGTGCTGCTGGTCTCGATCATCACCTATTTCCTGAGCCAGATCCTGATCCTCGCGCTCTCCCGCTACCGCGAGTTCGCCGCCGACCGCGGCTCCGCGCTGATCACCGGCTCACCCGAGTACCTGATGAGCGCGCTGCAGAAGATCGCGAGCGGCATCGCGCAGATTCCGCAGCGCGACCTGCGCGAGGTCGAGGGCATGAATGCGTTCTTCATCGTCCCGACGAACTGGCGCAAGAGCGCCGGCCAGCTGTTCCTGACCCACCCGCCGCTCGAGAAGCGCCTGGCCGCGCTCGCGGAGATCTCCCGCGAGATGGGCCGCCCGGTCGAGTAACGGTTGGGCCTGCGCGACGTCCTCTTCGGGCGGAAGAAGCTCAAGGACGCCGCCGGCGAGCGGCTGTTCGCGATCTCGACGGCCCGCATAACGCTCGAGACGGAACTCGACCTGAAGTCGGCGGGCGCCGCGGGCGTCTGCTTCAAGCCGCTCTCCGCCGGTGAGTTCGTGCGCGCCGAGAACGAGCTGCAGCAGCTACTCGATGCGGTCGCAGTCGAGTCGGGCGCGAAGGTCGACCGGAAGTCGGACGAGTACGGCTTCGAGTGGCTCGTCGTGCGCGACCAGGACTTCGAGGATCTCGTGACGACCGTCCACCTCGTCGCGTCGGAGCTCGAGACGCGCGGGTTCGGGCCGCAGCTGCTGGCGGCGGTGTTTCCGTTCGAGCAGCGCGGCTTCAACGGCGGGCGCGTCTACTGGATCTACGGCTTCAAGCGCGGCGCGTTCTGGCCGTTCGTCCCGAAGGGCGACGGCAAGGAGCGCGACAATGCGGAGGAGCTGGAGCTGAAGTCGAAGCTGGAGCGGGAGCTGCCGATCGAGCCGGATCTGTCGATGTGGTTCGGGGTGTTCGACGCGCCGCTCTGAGCGGCGGCGCCGAATTCACGCATTCGGCACGATCTCGTCACAGACACGTGCGCGGTTCGGCGGTACGCTCGCAGCGGGCGGCGGGTGGACCTCTCATCCCCACCCAAGGGTGGGGGCCGCGCGTGAACCTCTAGGCGGGATGCCGCGAGAGCCGGCGGTTCGGGCTGCGCGGCCGGCCGCGCGTTACGCGCTCGGGAGGTCCGGGATCAGGCCCTCGCCCTCGAGCAGCTCGCGCGCCTCGTCCAGCGACAGGTCGTCGGGCGGCACGATCGCCTCCGACGGCGAGAGGTCGTCGTCCGGTAGCCGCGCGCCGTTCATCCGCACTGCGTCGGCCATGCGGCGCAGCAGGCCCGAGAGCCGCTCTTCGTCGCCCGCCTCCAGCGCCTCCGCGGCCTGCTGGTCGAGCTCGTTGAGGCCCTTCGCGACCTCGTCGTCGACGTCGTACTGGCCCTCGCCCATCAACCGAACGATCACGGCTGCAGCTCCTTCTTCTCCTCGCCCTTCCCGAGCTCCGACCTCATCTGCTCGAGCTCGCGGTCGACCTGCGACTGCGACGCGATCGCGCCCAGCTCGCGGTCGAGCTGGGTCTGGTCGGAGGTGAAGTCCTCGAGCGCGCCGGACTCCGTCAGTTCGTCGATCGCCGACGCCCGCGCCTGCATCTGTTCTGTCTTGTCCTTCGCGCGCTGGATCGCGAGCCCGGTGTCGGCCATCTGCTCGCCGATCCCGGTCGCAGCCTCGCCGATCCGCACCTGCGCCTCGGCGGCGGAGTACTGCGCCTTGATCGTCTCCTTCTGGGTCCGGAAGGCCTCGACCTTGGCGGACAGCGCCTTCTCGCTCCCGACGAGCTTCTCCTGCTGCTGCTGCAGCTGCTGCGTCTGCTGGTCGAGCCCCTGCAGCTGCTGCTGCAGCCCCGACTTCCGCTCCAGCGCCTGGCGGGCGAGATCCTCACGGCCGGCGGCGAGCGCCTCGCGGGCCTGCGCATCGAGCTTGACCACGCTCTGCTGCAGCTGCTGCTCCTGGAGCTCGAGCCGCTTCTTCGCCGTGACGACGTCGGCGATGCCGCGCTTCACGTTCTGCAGCAGCTCGAGCTGCTTCTCGTACGAGTAGTCCAGGGTCTCCGCGGGATCCTCGGCGCGGTCGAGCAGCTTCGAGAATTTCGCCTTCACGACGAGCGACGCGCGTGACATGAGGCCGGCCATTCGTCCTCCTTGGGAGCGGGGGATCTAGCGTAGCGGGGGAGCGACGAAGAGGCCCCGTGTGGCGGGGGCCGAGATCTTGCGCTCGCGCGGCGTGAGCGCGTCGCCGGCGATGCGCCTCCGAGCGGCCACGAGCGCGGAGACCCGCTCGGCCAACGCCGCCGAGATGCGCGGCGAGCACTGCAGCTGTCCGTCCGCGGCCGCGGTCACGACCGCGCCCACTTCCGCGAGAGGCTGGTCTACGGTCGCGTAGCCTGCGATCCCGGCCTCGACCAGGTCGACTACGCGGGCCTCGTCCTCCGCCACGCCCGTGACCACGATCTTGGCGCCGGGGGCGGCCGCGGCGCGCGAACGCACCGTCCCCGGGCCTGCGATCGATGCGCCGTCGAGCAGGATGACGTCGGCGCCGCTCATGCCGACGGCCATGCACGCGACGTCGCCGTGCGCGCTGCCGGCGAGCTCGATTCCTTCCTCCTCGGCGAGTGCCGCTGCGAGTAGGTCGCGGTGAACGGTACAGGTGTCAAGCCGCGATACTGCGCCGGTGATCGTCGAGCGGAGCATGGACCCCGGCTGGCTCTCGAACGCGTACCTGATCGCGGACGCGCCCGGCGGCACGGCTGTCTTCGTCGATTCGGGCGCGCCCCTCCGACCGCTGTTCGACGCCGTCTCGAACCACGGTGTGAGGGTCACGCACCTGCTGACGACGCACGCCGACCCCGACCACGTTGCAGGCGACGACGCGATCCGCGGGCGTTACGGCTGCCCGGTCGTGAAGCGCGACCTCGAGACCGGCGGCCTCTCGATCCGCGCGCTGCCGACGCCCGGGCACAAGGACGACCACCTCGCCTTCGTCGTCAACGGCGAGCTTTGCTGCAGCGGCGACGTGCTCTTCAAAGACGCGGTCGGCGGCGGCGACTTCGAGCAGATCCGGCGCTCGGTGATGGACGTGCTGATGACGCTGCCGCCCGAGACGCGCGTGCTACCCGGCCATACCGACGAGACCACCATCCGCCGCGAGTGGGAGGAGAACCCGTTCGTCCGGGTCTGGCGCGGCGCGGAGGCCGAGGGCACGGAGGCGGTCCGCGTCGGCGGGGATGAGGCGACGCTCGTCGTCTGGTCGCCCGACTACGACGGCAAGGGCAAGGCGTGGGTCCGCTTCCGCGACGGCCGCGACGCGATCGTCGGTGGGTCGCGCGTAGAGCGGCGGTAAGCTCGCGCCGTGGCGATCGTCCTACACCGGTGCAAGAACATGTGGGTCAAGCTGCCCGGCCACCCGTGCTGGCGTGTGCAGAATGCGCTCGACGAGGCGGGCGTCGAGTACGAGGTCGACAAGCTGCCGTGGCCCGGCAACCGCGACGAGACCGAGAAGCGCACCGGGCAGAAGAAATACCCCTGGCTCGAGTTCGAGGACGGCTCGGTCTACCGCGAGGAGTCGACGGACATGGCGCAGCGAATCCGCGACGGCAAGCTCGCCGAGGCGCCCCGGCTCCAGCGGTGATCGTCCCGGACGAGATCGACGCCTACGCGGGGGCGCACACGACACCGCCCGAGCCGCTGCTGGCGGAGCTCGCCGAGGAGACGAGGGCGACGCTTGCCTCTCCGCAGATGCTCACGGGCACCGTCGAGGGCCGCTTCCTCGAGCAGCTCGTCTTCGCGCTGCAGGCGAGGCGCGTGCTGGAGCTCGGCACCTACAGCGGCTACTCGTCGCTCTCGATGGCGGCGGGCCTGCCGGAGGGCGGCCACATCGACACGTGCGAGGTCGAGCCCGAGCACGCGGAGGTCGCGCAGCGCTACATCGACCGCAGCCCGCACCGCGAACGGATCACGATCCACGTCGGCCCCGCGCTGGAGACGATCGAGCGGCTCGGCGGCGAGTGGGACTTTGTCTTCATCGACGCCGACAAGGTCAACTACGCGAACTACTACGAAGCGCTGCTGCCGCGCCTCTCGCCGAGCGGGTTGATGGCGCTCGACAACACCCTCTGGAGCGGACGCGTGCTGGACGGTTCCGACGACACCGAGTCGACGCGCGCGATCAGGGAGATCAACGACCGCATCGCCGCCGACGACCGCGTGGTCGCGGTCCAGCTCAGCGTGCGCGACGGCGTGACGCTCGTGCGCCGCCGCTAGTCGGCGCAGCGTTCTCTGTTCCCGCGCGCGCGAGGCGAGCCGCGATGCGGCCCCGGCTACACTGTGCGCGCCCGGGGCTATAGCTCAGTTGGGAGAGCGCCTGGATCGCACCCAGGAGGTCGCCGGTTCGAGCCCGGCTAGCTCCATCATCAGAAGGCCCTGGTAACAGGGCCTTCTCACGTAGTGAGCCTTTTCACGTAGTGCACGTGGTCGCCGGGACGCAGACCTGGGTCCCGGCAGCCGACGGCCTGCCGCAGGCCGCGGCCTCCGGGCTCACGCTGGTGAACGACAAGAACGGCGACCGCCTGCTCTACGCCGCGACGCACGGTCGTGGCGCCTGGCGGCTGCGCCTCAGGTAGGACGCACCTCCGAACGGCTCGAGCGGCCCTGGAGATGGGGCCCTTCGTCTGCCATGTGGCACGGTGTCGTCGTGGTGATCCGGGTCGGAACCGAGCGCGACTTCGCACGGCTGCGCGAGATCGCCGTCGACGCGAAGGCGCACTGGGGGTATGACAGGGAGCGCGTCGAGGATTGGGGGAGGCGCGGCGACTTCGAGCCGGAGAGCCTCCAGGCGCTGGAGGTCTACGTCGCCGAGGCCGACGGCAAGCCCATCGGCTGGGCATCGCTGATCCCGCGTGGCGAGGTCGGCTGGCTCGAGGACCTCTGGGTCGACCCGCCTTGGATCGGCCGCGGTGTCGGGCGGCTCCTGTTCGAGCACGTGGCCGACCGCGCGCGCGAGCTCGGAGCGCGGCGGCTCGAGTGGGAGGCCGAGCCGAACGCGCAGGGCTTCTACGAGCGCATGGGGGCGAGCTACGTGCGCGAAAGCGAGGTCACCGAGTGGGGGCGGGTGCTGGACGTGCTCGGCGTGGAGCTCGAGTGACGCGCCTCGCGGCTGCCGCGGTGTGCGCGGCTCTGGCGGCAGGTGTGGCTGCAAGCGCGCCGGCGCGCGACTCGGCGGCGCCGACGCTCGCGCAGCTGGTCGGGCAGAAGCTCGTCGTCTCGATGAACGGCACGGCTCCGTCGCCCTCGCTCCTGCGGCGCGTGCGACGCGGCGACGTCGGAGGGGTGATCGTCCACCGCTTCAACTTCGGCTCGAGCGCGGAGCTGCGGCGGATCACCCGGGCGCTGCAGCTCGCCGCCGTGTCCGGCGGCCGGCCGAAGCTGCTGATCGCCGTCGACCAGGAGGGCGGCGACGTCAAGACGGTGCCATGGGCGCCGCCGTCGCTCCCACCCGCGCGGATGGGTGAACGGGCGCGTGAGCAGGGCCGCCGCACCGGGACGAGCCTGCGCGCGCTGGGGATCAACGTCGACCTCGCGCCGGTCGCCGACGTCCCGGCCTCGCGCGCCTCCGCCGTCTACCGCCAAGGGCGGACGTGGTCGTTCGACCCGCTCGAGACGGCGCAAGAAACGGGCGCGTTCGCGGCGGGGCTGCACGACGGTCATGCCGTGGCCACGGTGAAGCATTTCCCGGGCCTCGGTCTCGCCCTGCGCAACACCGACCGTGCACTCGTGCGGATCAAGGCTCCGCGCAGCCGCTTCGCGCCCGGGCTCGTGCCGTTTCGCGGCGCGATCCGCGCCGACGTGCCAGTCGTGATGCTCTCGAACGCGATCTATGACGCGTACGACCCGGTGAACGCGGCCGGCTGGTCGCGCGCGATCGCAACGACGCTGCTGCGCCGGGAACTCGGCTTCACCGGTGCGTCGATGACGGACTCGCTGGACGGCGCCGCTCGGGTGCGCGGGATTCCGCCGAACGGGCTGGCCATCGGCGCGGCCAACGCCGGCACCGACCTGATCCTGCTGACGGGCTCCGAAGCGGCGACGCGCGACGTCTACACAACACTCCTACGCGCGGCGCAGAGCGACCGTGTCGGCCGCGCCACGCTCGAGTCGTCCTACCGCCGGATCCTCCGCCTGAAGGCCCGGTTGTAGGGTCGTCCCACCGTGCCCGCCACCGGCATCCTCGACGCGATCGGCGCCACGCCGCTGGTACGGCTGCGGCGGATCCCGCCGGAAGGCGCCGAGATCTGGGTGAAGCTCGAGTACCGCAACCCGACGGGCTCGATGAAGGACCGGATGGCGCTCGCGATGATCGAGGGAGCGGAGCGCGACGGCCTGCTCGAGCCGGGGACGACCGTCGTCGAGTACACCGGCGGCAGCACCGGTCCCGCGCTTGCGTTCGTCTGCCGGGCAAAGGGTTACGGGGCGAAAATCGTCATCTCGGAGTGCTTCAGTAAGGAGCGCATCAGCCTCACACGGGCGCTGGGCGCCGAGCTGGAGCTGCTGCCCGCGGTCGAGGAGCGCGGCCGCGTGACGGCTCAGGACATCGCGAACATGATCGAGCGCGCCGCCGAGCTCGCGCGGGAGCCCGGCACGTACGCGACCGACCAGTTCAACAACCCGTACTCGATCCCAGGCCACCGTGCGCGGCTGGGCCGCGAGATCTGGGAGCAGACCGACGGCAGCGTCGCGGCGTTCGTCCAGGGGATCGGCACCGCCAGCGCCCTCATCGGCGTCGGCCGGGCGCTGAAGGAGCGAAACGACGAGGTGCACGTGGTAGGGCTCGAACCGGCGGGATCGGCCGCGATCTCCGGCGGTCCGAGCGGCTCCTTTGCGATGCAGGGCTGGTCGGGCATGGTGCCGCCGCTCTGGGACGACGAGCAGGTGGACGAGGTCTGGCCGGTCGAAGACGGCGAGGCGCTGGCGATGGTCGTGCGCCTGGCGCAGGAGGAGGGGATCTTCGCGGGCACCTCGAGCGGGGCGAACGTGGTCGGCGCTCTTCGGGTGGCTGCGTCGCTTCCGCCCGGCTCCGTCGTCGTCACGCTGGCCGTCGACAGCGGCTTTAAGTACATGACCGGACCGCCGTACGGAACGCTCTAGCGCAATTCGCTCGCCGCTTTAGCGCCCGCCGCGGATCCCGCGGCACGCGCTCTCGCTCTTCGCGGTCGGCCGGCGGCTCTACGCCGTCGGCGGCTGCGTCACGCCGCAGCTCGTCGACAGCCAGGCCGTCGAGACGCGGCCGCTCACTGCCGCCACAGCGTCGAGGGGTAATACTCGTACGTGACGCGGTCGAGGAGCTCGATCCGGACCCCGGCCCGCAGCATCCGCTCGCCGCGGAACCAGTCGCCGGCAACGCCGAGGGCCGATGCGACGTGGTCGCGCTCGAAGAAGCGCAGGTGCGCGTGGACGAGCGCGCCCTTGAGCGGCAGGCGGTCGGGCAGCACGGCGATCTCGTCGCGGGTCGTCCCGTCCGGATGCTGCTCCCGTAGCACGCCCTGGACGGCCTCGGCGCGACGCTCCCGCGCCGCCTCGAGCAGCAGCGCGACCGCGTCGGCCGGCAGCGAGTCGTCGTCGTCGAAGTCGAACAGCCAGCGACCGCTCGCGAGCCGGTACCCCTCGTTGCGGGTGAGCGTCGAGCCTGCGAGCCAGTGGCGCTGCGCGTTGGCGTAGACGTAGCGCTGCGGGAGGGACGCGCCGGCACGCCCTGGACGCGCGTCGCCGGCTCGACGTCCCGGACGACCACGGCGCCGGCGGCCACGACCGCCCCGGCGCCGACCGTCACGCCGTTCACCACGGCCGCGCTCATCCCTATCACCGCGCCGTCGCCGACGAGGCTGTTGCCGGCGACGTTGGCGCCGGGGTTCAGCACGGCTCCCGCGCCGATGCGCACGTGGTGGCCTACGAGCGCGCCGCGCGCGACGAGCGAGTGCGGCCCCAGCTCGGCGCCGGCGCCGACGACCGCGCCCGGGCCGACTACGGCGCCCTCGCCGACGGCCGCGGACGGACTGACCACGGCGGCGGGGTGGACGACAGTCTCGACCCGCCAGCCGTGCTCGGCCAGCCGCGACCAGAGGGCAAGCCGGTCGCCGCCTAGGCCGATCGCCACGCTGCCCGGTTCAGCCTCGAGGCCGACCACCGGCAGGCCGTGGATCTCGCTCCCCACGCGGGCCGGGTCGACAAGCTCGAGCAGTGCGGCGACCTCGTGCCCCGCCGCGCGGGCGTACTCGACGACCTCGAGCGCGAACGACCCAGTCCCGGCCACGTGCAGCTCTGCCACCGCGTGGACGATATCGCTCTGGCGATTTTGAGGTGAGCAGGGCTACGATCCGACGGCGCCGCGCCGAGGGCGGCGCACGCACTCGGCGGCGACGCGGATCGGCCGCGTGTTCACTGGCCGGTCTACGACATCGGCGACCAGCCGGTCAGCGCACGGCCGCGGCGCCTGGGCGCTGACGCTGTCGCGGCCGTAGCCGAGGTCCGAACGGACGGTGCCGCCCGGCCTCACGCCGGGCGGCACTTCGTCTGCCTAGCTCCGCCGGTTCTCCGCGAGCCAGGCGTCGAGCTCGTTCCGGCTGAAGAACAGCCGGCCCTCGACCTTGCTGTGCGGGATCTGGTGCAGGTGCTGGCGCAGCCAGCGGATCGAGACGCGCATGTACTCGGCGGCCTCGGCCGTGCTCATCCACGGCGAGGAGTTCGAGAGCTGCAGGCGCTCGGCGAGCGCGGTCGCGAGCGCGTCGAGATCCGTGCGCGAGTTGTGAGTCTGAGTCTGCTGATGCAATGGAAAGCCTCTCCTTCGATCGCCTTGCGCAGCCGCGGCGCGCGGCTGCCCTGCTAGGCGGGGAGGGGAGGGGCGCGGCCGGCGTGCCGCGAAGCAAGCGCGGCCGCCCGAAGCGGCGACGAGCCGAAGAAGACGCCGAGGCTCGCCGACCGAAGCCGCACCACGTGGGCGGCGCGGCGGGCGAGCGTGAGCGCGAGGTCGTCGGCGGTGCGCATCAGCGCCCGGACGAGCCAGAGCGCGATGAGACCGCACGGCACCTGCAGCAGGAGGCCGGCCAGGAGCGCCGGCTCGGCCGCGAGCACCGAGCCGAGGTCGCCTTGCAGCAGCCGCTCGAGGTGCTCGTGCGCGAGCACCGCGGCCGACGGGATCCAGAGCAGCGGCGTCCTCACCGTCTCATCGTGCCAGACTGCGCCCGTTCGCACGATCGTGCCGCGGGTTGCCGCGACCGTCAGACGCCGAACGGCCTGACCGCGCCGACGAAGCCGAAGGCGTAGCCGGGCTGCGAGAGGGACGAGATCTTGACCACGTCGCCGGTGTGCGGCGCCTGGATGAACTTGCCGCCGCCGATGTACATGCCCTCGTGTTGCGGCCCGCGCGCGCTCGGCTCGAAGAAGACGAGGTCGCCCGGCTGCAGCGCCCACGGCGGCACGCGCACACCCTCGTAGAACTGCGAACCGGTGTAGTGCGTCAGCTCGATCCCGAGCTGCGCGTAGACGTACTTCGTGAAGCCGGAGCAGTCGAAGCCGGTCAGCGGGTCTTCGCCGCCCCAGAGGTAGGGGACGCCGAGGTACTGCATGGCGAGCTGCACCGCCTTCCCGCCGACCGTCCCGTTCGTCGGGAGGCCGAGCAGCTGCGCCGCGGGGAGGCCGAGGTCGGAGCTGCCCGTGTCGGCGCCGTGGCCGCTGACGCCGAGGGCGAGCCACGAGAGGTGTGCCACATGGTGGTGCGGCTGCGGAGGCAGCGCGGCGCGCGCGAGCCCGACCAGCAGCTGCGACCCGGGGTCGATCCCGAGCGACGAGTCGCCGGCGACGACGCGCAGCCCGACGACGCCGCTGCCCTCGCCGGGCACGACCGCCTCCTGCAGCACGACGAGGTAGCTCGCCGGCCCGAGCGGCACCAGCGTGTTCGGCCGCGGCGCGACCGCCTTGCCGTTCACCGTCAGCCCGGACACGACGGCGCCTCTGAGCCCGTGCGCCGGCACGAAGATCCGGTCGGCGTAGACGAGCCCGCCGGCGATCGTGACGCCGCGCAGCGAGACGCCGTGGGCGCTGCGCGAGGACGCGTCGAAGCGCAGCGTCCAGCCGCCGTCCTGCATCGACGCGAACGCGCCTTGGCGGGCCGCGGCGACGAGGTGTCCCTGCGCGTCGCGGATCTCGGCAATCGCGCCGAGCGCGCTCGGGCTGAACGCGAGCAAGGACGCCGCAGCCCCGAGCAGGCCGAGAAGAAGCCGACGCACGCGCGGCATGGTTGCACAGCGGCAGGCGCGGCGCTGCATTCCGCAAGTTCTGAGAATGAGAAGCGTTTGCAGTAAGCTCACCTCGTGGCCACGCGGAACACGCGTCAGCGCCGACTGCTCGCCGAGCTCGTCGAGTCGCGCCACCATGCCTTCACGGCGGAGGAGCTGTGGAGCGACGCCCGCGCCTCGGCGCCGGTGAGCCTCGCGACCGTCTACCGCACGCTCGCGCTGCTCGAGCGCGACGAGCGGGTGCGGCGGCTCGACCGCGGCCGCTTCATCGCCTGCGAGCCTGGCCATCACCACCACCTCGTCTGCGTCTCGTGTGGCTCGGTCGAGGAGACGGAGCTCTGCGCCGCGCCGCCGCTCACCGAGGTTCGCGAGCGGCACGGCTTCGTCGTCCAGCGGCACGATGCCGACCTGTACGGCGTCTGCGAGCGCTGCTCGTGAGCTGGATCGCGATTCCGCTCTCGCTGTGCACCGTGCTCTCGACGCTCGCCGGCGGCCTGACGGCGCTGCGGCTGCGGGCCCACCTCGAGACGGTGCTGGCGCTGAGCGGCGGGGTCGTCGTCGCGGTCGCGCTCTTCGACGTGCTGCCGGAGGCGATCGACGGGATCGACGACTCGCGCCGCGTCACCTCGCTCGTCGCCGCGGGGTTCCTGCTGTTCTTCTTCTTCCAGCGCGCGATCGTGCTGCACCACCGGGACGACCCCGATGCGGCTCGGGCGCACCACCGGGTGGGGGCGTTCGGCGCGGCGGCGCTCTCGGTCCACAGCTTCGTCGACGGCCTCGGGATCGGGATCGCCTTCGGCGTCAACACGCTGACCGGCGTGCTCGTGTTCGTCGCGGTGATCAGCCACGACTTCGCTGACGGCCTGAACACCGTCACGTTCATCCTCCGCCAGCGGGGGGAGCGGCGGCAGGCCCTGCGTTGGCTCACGCTCGATGCCGCCGCGCCCTTCTTCGGCGCGATCGTCGGCAGCCTGATCAGCGTCTCCGACGAGAGCCTCGCGTACCTCCTCGCGCTCTACGCGGGGTTCTTCCTCTACGTCGGCGCGGCCGACCTCCTCCCGGCCGCCCACGCGCGCACCTCGCCGCTGCGGATCGGGCTCACCCTCGCCGGCTTCGCCGTCACCTACGGCATCGTCACCATCGCGTCGCAGTGATGGAGGGGCCGAGCGCCGGAAGACGAAGAAGCTGCCGCGGGCGCGCCTGCTGCGGTGGGCGCGGACGTGCGGAAGCGTGATCGGCTGCCGTCAGTCGCTTCCGTCGCTGAAGTCCTGAGCTACGGGTGGGCGGCCGGCACCCAGTGCGGGCCGCCCCAGCTCAGGTCGTACGGGTAGTGGTGGATCACGTGCGCCCAGAGCGTCCAGGCGATCCAGCGCGAGGTGCCGTAGAAGAACGCCGCGCGGTAGATGACGACGAGCGCACCGTGCGGAACGAGGCGGTTCAGCCAGGGCCAGAAGGCATCCGCCCGGTAGATGACGTTGTCGAAGTACTCGCTCGTCAGCACGCGCCAGCTGTAGAGGCCGTAGACGACGAAGACCAGGTCCCACATCGAGCCGAGGCCGCTGAAGTACGCCGCCGCGTCGGTCATCCGCCCGGTCTGCCCGGCGTACGCCCAGGCGTCGATGTGGAAGTGGAACGTCCAGGGGAAGAGGAGCATCGTGCCGACGGTGTCGCCCGCGTCGGTGAACGCGTGCGCCCACTGGCCGATCAAGAAGCTGACGCCCCAGAGCTTCGAGCCGAAGACCTTCCAGAGGATCAGCCCGATCACGACGCCGTAGATCAGCGAGTGCGTGAAGCCGAAGCCGGGCCAGCCCCGGTGGAACTGCGCCGGGTCGGACGCCTTCAGGTCCCACGGGCCGAGATGGATCCCATAGACGAACCACTTGGTCATCATGTCCGGCGAGTACGAGCCGATCAGCAGCGGCACGAACGCGACCTTGAGGCGCATGTGCCTCTGGATCGCGTACGGCTCGAGGTCGTGTGCGGCCCAGCTCACGGCAACCTACGCACGAGCGCCGGGAGCAGCCACGCCGTCAGCAGCAGGTAGCCGAGCCCGACCCAGAACGAGAGCAGGAAGTCGATCCACGCCACGCCGATCGCGATGTAGACCGCGGCGGCGAGGCAGTAGCCGGCGAAGACGACGAGGTCGCGCCGCCCCGGGCGGTCGAAGCTCAGTCGCAGTCGCACGTGCGCTCGCCGAGGATCAGCCGCCGCCCGCAGGTCTCGCAGAAGCGTTCGGCCCCTCGCGCCGCCCTGCGCAGGCCGGGGAGTGCGAGGAGTGCCGCGAGCGCTAGGGCGAGGACGATCGAGGCCAGCTCCGGGTCGAGCACGCGGCGACTATATGCCACGACCGATGGACGGGTTTCTGGATCCGAAACCACCCCGCTTACTGGCCGTCCGACCGGAACCAGTACAGTCGTTCTGGACTTCGGATCCGAAATGGGAAAGGGGTTGGCCGCATGAACCGCTTGCTCTCGAAGATCCGGCCTGGCCAGAGGCACGAAGCCGCGAACGGCAACGGCGTCAGGCACGTCCGTACCGTCCGCGGCCGCGCCTCCAGCCTACGCTCGGGCTACGTCCTGACCGCCGCGGAGACCGCTCCGTGCACGTGCCCGGACTTCTGCGAGCGGGACCACGACAACGAGTGAGCACCGCAGCGGCAGTCGACCTGCGCGGCAGCGCGCCGCGCTCCGACGAGGTGCTGACGCCCGAGGCGGTCGCCTTCGTCGCTGGCCTCCAGGAGCGCTTCGGTGAGCGCCGGCGCGAGCTGCTCGATGCGCGCGCGGCACGGCGTGAGCGGATCGCGGCCGGCGAGCTGCCCGCATTCCTCCCCGAGACGCGGGAGGTGCGGGAGGGCGATTGGACGATCGAGCCCGTGCCGCCGGGCCTGCGCGACCGCCGCGTCGAGATCACCGGGCCGACCGACCGCAAGATGGTCATCAACGCGCTCAACTCGGGCGCGCGCATGTTCATGGCCGACTTCGAGGACGCGAACGCGCCCACGTGGCCGAGCATGGTCGAGGGGCAGGCGAACCTCATCGAGGCGATCGAGCGCACGATCGAGCTCGAGACGCCGGAGAAGACCTACCGGCTGAACGACGAGGTCGCGACTCTGCTCGTCCGCCCTCGAGGCTGGCACCTGCCGGAGCGGCACCTGCTCGTCGGCGATGAGCCGATCTCGGCGAGCCTCTTCGACTTCGGCCTCTACGTCTTCCACAACGCGCAGCGGCTGCTCGACCGCGGCGCGGGGCCTTGGCTCTACCTGCCGAAGCTCGAGAGCCGCCTCGAGGCGCGGCTCTGGAACGACGTCTTCACATATGCTGAGGAGGGGCTCGGGCTCGACCGCGGCTCGATCCGCGCGACAGTGCTGATCGAGCACGTCCTGGCGGCATTCGAGATGGACGAGATCCTCTGGGAGCTGCGCGAGCATGCCGCCGGCCTGAACGCCGGCCGCTGGGACTACATGTTCAGCCTCATCAAGACCTTCCGCAAGCGCCCGGAGTTCGTGCTGCCCGACCGCAATGCAGTCACGATGAGGGCGCCGTTCATGCGCGCCTACACGGAGCTGCTGGTGCGGACGTGCCACCGCCGCGGCGCGCACGCGATGGGCGGGATGGCCGCTTTCATCCCGAGCCGCCGCGAGGCCGAGCTGAACGCCCGCGCGCTGGCGAAGGTGCGCGAGGACAAGCAGCGCGAGGCCGGCGACGGCTTCGACGGCACGTGGGTCGCGCATCCCGACCTCGTCCCGGTCGCGCTCGAGCAGTTCCGGCGCGAGAACCAGCTCGACCACCTGCGCGAGGACGTCGAGGTCTCGGCCGAACAGCTGCTCGACGTAGCCTCGACCCCCGGCGAGGTGACCGAGGAGGGCCTGCGCAACGACGTCGCGGTCGCGCTCCGCTACCTCATCGCGTGGCTCGGCGGCACCGGCGCGGTCGCGATCTTCAACCTGATGGAGGACGCGGCGACGGCGGAGATCGCTCGCTCGCAGGTCTGGCAGTGGCTCCGTCACGGCCGCTTCGACCGCGCCCAGGTCGAGCGCGTGATCGAGGAGGAGGTCGAGCGGCTCCGTGCCGAGCTCGTCGAGCGGGAGGCGCGTGTCGACGAGGCGCGCGAGATCTTCGAGCAGGTGGCGCTCGGCGAAGGGTTCGTCGAGTTCCTGACGCTGCCTGCCTACGACTATCTGGAGAGGGGCTGAAATGGGCACGAACGGCAACGGCACCGCCTCGAGGCGCTGGGAGGGCATCGAGCGGCCGTACACCTCGGAGGACGTGGAGCGGCTGCGCGGCAGCGTCCACGTCGAGCACACGCTCGCGCGGCTCGGAGCAGAGCGGCTCTGGGAGCTGCTGCAGCACGAGGACTACGTGCCGGCGCTCGGCGCGCTGACCGGCGGCCAGGCCGTGCAGATGGTGAAGGCCGGGCTGAAGGCGATCTACCTCAGCGGCTGGCAGGTCGCAGCCGATGCGAACCTCGCCGGTCAGACGTATCCCGACCAAAGCCTCTACCCGTCGAACAGCGGCCCCGCGCTGGTGAAGCGGCTGAACAACGCCCTCTTGCGGGCCGACCAGATCCACGCCGCCGAGGGCGACCGCGAGACGCACTGGCTCGCGCCGATCGTCGCCGACGCGGAGGCCGGCTTCGGCGGACCGCTGAACGCGTTCGAGGTGATGAAGGCGATGATCGAAAACGGCGCCGCGGGCGTGCACTTCGAGGACCAGCTCTCCTCGGAGAAGAAGTGCGGCCACCTCGGCGGCAAGGTGCTCATCCCGACGGGCCACTTCGTCCGCATACTGGTCGCGGCGCGGCTCGCTGCGGACGTCTGCGGCGTGCCGACGATCCTGGTCGCCCGCACCGACGCGCGTAGCGCGAAGCTACTGACGAGCGACGCCGATCCGGCCGACGAGCCCTTCCTGACGGGTGACCGAACGGCGGAGGGTTTCTTCTGCGTCCGCGACGGGCTCGAGCCCGCGATCGCGCGCGGCCTCGCGGCGGCGCCCTACGCCGACCTCGTCTGGTTCGAGACGTCGACGCCGGACCTCGATGAGGCGCGCGAGTTCGCCGACGCGGTCCACGACCGGTTCCCCGGCAAGCTGCTCGCCTACAACTGCTCGCCGTCGTTCAACTGGCGCGCGCACCTGGACGACGACCGCATCGCCGGCTTCCAGCGTGAGCTGGGGGAGATGGGCTACCGCTTCCAGTTCGTCACCCTCGCCGGCTTCCACTCCCTCAACGCCGCGATGTTCGATCTTGCGCGCGGCTATGCGCACGAAGGCATGAGCGCGTACGTGCAGCTCCAGGAGCACGAGTTCGACCTCGAGCCGGCCGGCTACACCGCCACGCGGCACCAGCGCGAAGCCGGGGCGGGCTACTTCGACGCCGTCATGCAGGCGGTGAGCGGCGGGACGAGCTCGACGCTCGCGCTCGACGGGTCGACGGAGGCCGCGCAGTTCCGGGCCTGAGCATGGCCGAGGACGACGCCGGAGGCACGAAGGCCGACGAGATCGCACTCGCGCTCGAGGACGCCGTCATCTCAGGCGAGCTTGCGCCGGGCACGGTGCTGCGGCAGGAGACGCTGTCGGAGCGCTTCGGCGTCAGCCGCACGCCGATTCGCGAGGCCCTGCGCCGGCTCGCCGCGACCGGGCTCGTCTCGTTCGAGCCGAACCGCGGCGTCCGGGTGCGCGCGATCCCTCGTGAGGAGCTCCGCGAGGCTTTCCTCGTGCGCGCGGAGCTCGAGGCGTTGGTCACGGGGCTCGCCGTGCCGCGCTTCGACGAGCCGAGGTTGCTCGCGCTGCGCGCCGCCGACGCCGACTTCGCCCGTCTGACCGTCGAGCTCCTCGACCGCCGGCACGCGGAGGAGGAGCGGACGCAGCTGACGGGCGAGTGGGTTCGCGCGAACTACCGCTTCCACGACGTGATCTACGAGGTGGCGGCGGTGCCGTTCGTCGAGCGGGTCGCGAAGAACGCCCGCCGCACGTTCCTCAGCCGCTGGCGGCCGGGCGGGCCCGAGATCGACGACCTCTACGAGCAGAACATGCACCAGCACCGCGCCATCCTCGGCGCGATCGAAGCCCAAAGCGCGGAGGGCAGCCGTGCGTTGGCGCACGAGCACGTCCTCCACTCGTGCCGCCTGCTCGAGGTGATCCTGGACCACGTTGCCCCTGCTGCCTAGCCTGCGCGGGACTCGGTCGTCGGCCGAGTGTTCTGGGAGCCCGGGGCTGCAGGTGCTCGGCGGCTCGGGCTAGCGGCCGACCAGGTCCTGGAACGCGGCCCTCGTCGCGGATCGGTCGAAGTCCGAGTCGTCTCTGGCGAGAGAGCGGCAGCCGTCCCAGGCGTCGATCGCGCGCCCGAGGTCCTCGAGGGCCTCGGCGGTGCGGCCCGCGAGGCTCTCGGCGCAGGCCACGTTGTACGCCAGGGCCGGGTGCTCCGGATGAGCTTCGAGCAGCTCGCGCCCGCGGTCTGCCGCCTTGGCGTACTCGCCGGCCCCGCAAAGCGGGCCCACCGACTCCCACAGCGAGACCACGACCAAGTCGGGCTCCGTCGGCTCTGTGTAGAAGCCCTGCGAGCCGCACTCCGGGCAGTAGTGGAAGACGTGCTCCTTCCTGTCCGACTCGTCGGAGATGCGCGAGTAGCCGTTGAAGCGGCCGGTGACATGCACCTGATCGGACGCGAACCCGCCTGCATCCCGAAGGCGCTTCTGGTCCGCCTCTGGCAAGGCGAGGCAGTTGCAGAGATAGAGACCTGCGGCGGCACGTTTGAGTCGGCGGAAATGGGGCAGCGAAAGCAGCGATGGGCGCGGACCTCGGGCGTCTCCTCTTGCGAGTGACCGTCGGGTCGATCTTCGTCGAGCACGGAAGCCAAAAGCTCTTCGGCTGGTTCGGCGGACACGGCCCAGACGGCACCGGGCAGTTCTTCGAGTCGCTCGGCCTTCGGCCGGGACGGCGCCAGGCGATCATGGCGGGCGTCGCCGAAGCGGGAGGCGGCGCGCTGCTCGCGCTCGGTCTGGCGACGCCGGCGGCGGCTGCCGCTCTCGGCAGCGTGATGGTGACCGCCCTCCGCACGGCCGTCTGGCGCGACGGGATCAAGGTCGGGACCGGCGGCTACGAGGTGCTTCTGCTCGCGAACGCCGTTGCCGTCGCCGACCTCGGGCCGGGCCGCCTCTCGCTCGACGCGCTCCTCGGCCGGGAGCGCCGGGGCATGGGCTGGGGAACCGCCGCGCTCGGCGCGGCGCTCGCGGGCTCGGCGCTCGCGGTCGCCGCCGGCAGGCGCGCTCCCGAGCCGACGGCCGAGACGCCGTCGCGCGACGAGGCCCAGGCGACGGCGACCGCGTCGTAGCGGTCCGTCGAGGAGCTCAGCGGGCGCCGACGGGCGCGACCGCCTAGAGGAACATGACCCACTTGGAGCTGCAGCTGCAGTCCTTGTGCTTGCGGCCGCACTTCGCGCACTCCCAGTAGGTCCACCAGATCCACTTGAGGTGGTTGAGCTCGAGCACGATCAGGGCGATGCACCACAGCAGGATCTGGGTCTGGCTCACGGGGGAAGCCTCGGCATCGCCCGCCTCGGCGTCAATGGGCCGGTCGGCCCATCTTTGCGGCCCTCGGACCCTGCGCCGGACGGGTCGTCAGCCGCCGGCCTGAGCCAGCGCGAGCACGGGCCGGCGGCTCGCCGCGGCCGCCTGGAGGCGTTCGAGCACGAGCCCCACGCGCGCGTCCCCGGCGGACGCCGTGCGGTAGGCGGCGTAGATCCGGCGCTTCGGCGGCGCCGTGCGGATCGGCCGTGCGACGAGCGAGGCCGGCAGGTCGAGCTGCGAGAGCAGCGGCACGACCGCCAGGCCGACACCCGACGCGACCAGGTGGTGCAGCGTGCGGTGGTCGACCGTCTCCGCCGCGACACGCGGCTCGAAGCCCGCCTGGAGACACGCGCGCGTCAGGAACGGGTGGCACGAGGAGGCGCTCGTCGAGTCGACCCACGCCTCGTCGGCGAGGTCTGCCAGCTCGACCGTCGGGCTCGCCGCCGCCGGGTGCGAGCGCGGGAGGACGACGTGGATCGGGTCGTCGAGGAGCGGCACGAGCTCGACCGGGCCGGACACCCGGAGCGGGACGAAGTCGTACTCCCAGAGGATCGCGACATCCACCTCTCCCGCGCGCAACCGCGCCAGGCCGAGGCGCGGATCGATCTCGAGGATGTGCGCGCGAAGCCCGTTTCCGCGCACGGCCTTGGCGACGATCGTCGCGGCCGCGCTTGCGAACGAGGCGATGCGTACGCCCGGCTCCTCCTCGCCCGCCGCCGTGCGCGCCTCGGCCTCCGCATCGGCGAGCTGAGCCAGGATCGCCTCGGCGCGGTCGACGAGCACGCGCCCGGCGGCGGTCAGGTGGACGCTGCGCCCGCGCCGCTCGAGGAGCTCGTAGCCGAGCTCGCGCTCGAGCACGCTCACCTGCTGCGAGACGGCTGACGGCGTGAACGACAGCGCCTCGGCGGCCGCGCGGATCGTCCCGTGCAGTGCCACCTCGCGGAGCGTGCGCAGTCGGCGGAGGTCGAGCATCAGCTCTGCTTAACGATACGGGAACGAACTTGCGCTGGTGCGGGGGCGGAGCTAGCTGGCACGGTGTACCGGTGACGGTTCTCCGCCGGCTCGCATTCCCGTTCTGGCTCGCCGGCGCTCGCCTGCGCCGCCGCCGCGCACCGCTGCTGCTCGTCGTGCTCGGCCTGGCCGCCGCGAGCGCGATGCTGGCCGCCGTGGCGGCGGGCACGGTCGCGGCGCAGGACCGTGAGGTCGCGCGGAAGGTCGCCGTGCTGCCGGCGAAGGTGCGCGCGGTGCGGGTCAACTGGTTCAGCGTCGGCGGGCAGGTGGCGCCGTACGCGCGCCTCGACGCGGAGGTGCGGCGACGGCTGCGGCGGGCACTACCTGCGCCGGCGACCGGGACCGCGCTCTACCGCGAGGGCCAGATCGGCGGCGCGCTGCTCGGCCTCGGCGCGGTCGACGACCTCTCGCGTTGGGTGCGGTTGCGGTCTGGCCGCGCGCCGCGCGTATGCCGGCCCGAGCGCTGCGAGGTCGTCGTGATCCGCGGCGGCGGGCGCATCTCGAACGTGCCGGGCCTGCGCCTGGTGCCGGTGGCCGAGGGCGACCTCCGTACCGCTGCGCTCTTCGGCGACGCCATTCCCGCCGCGGGGTTGAACGAGTCCGCGTTCGTCCGCAAGATCCGCCGCTACCACCGGCCGGCGCCACCGCCGCTCGTGCTCGCGAACGGCGTCGCCGGCCTCGAGCGCTCGCCGCGCCTGCACAACTCGTACCGCAGCTACGGCTGGGTGGTGCCGCTCCGGCGCGGCTCCGTCCGCTCGTGGTCCGCGGATGCCCTTGTCACGCGGATCGAGCAGGCGCGGACGGCGTTCCAGGCCTCCGGCTTCGGCTTCGAGCTGAGCGCCCCGACCGACGAGCTCCGGGCCGCGGCCGACGACGGCCGCGTCGCGGGGCGGAGGCTGCTCCTGCTGGGCGGCGAGGCGGTGGCGCTGCTGCTCGCGTTCGCGGTGCTGGTGGCGGCGCGACTGCGGCCGGACGCCGAAGCGGCGCGGAACCGCCTGCGGGCCGCCGGCGTCAGCCGCTGGCAGACCGGGCTGTTGTTCACGGCGGAATCCGTCGCCGCAGCGGTCGCGGGAACCGTGCTCGGGTGGGTGCTCGGAGCCGCAGCGGCCGCGCTGATCGCGGAGCGGACGAATGAGCCGCTCGGCGCGCTGTTGCGTCACTCGCTGCTGTCGAGCCGCGGGCTCCTGCTCGCGCTCGGGCTCGGACTGGCCGCCGCGCTCGTGCTCGTCGTGGCCCTCTCGATTCGCGGGGTGCAGATCGGCGGCCTGTCGCTCTCGGCCCTCGACGTGGCGGCGCTCGGGGCCGCGCTCGCGGTCGTGATCGCGCTCGCCCGCGGGTCGGCCGACGCATCGGAGCTCGTCGCGAGCCGCGGCACGGGGCTCGTGTTGCTCGTGATCCCCGCGCTCGTCGCCTTCGTCGCCGCGGTGCTCGTCGCGCGTCTGCTGCCGCTCTGCCTGCGCCTGCTGGAGCGCGCGGTGCCGAAGGGCGCGCTGACGCTGCGCCTCGCCGCGCTCGGGCTCGCCCGTCGGCCCGGATACGCGGTGGTGGCAGTCGCGTTCGTCGTCGTCTCGATCGGCTTCGCGCTCTTTGCCGCCTCGTACCGCTCGACGCTTCGGTCCGGGCAGCGGGAGCAGGCGGCGTTCGCAGTCCCCGCAGACGCGGTCGTGAAGGAGGACCTCTCGCAGCTCGTCCCCGTGCGCGACGCGGTGACGCCGGACGTGGAGCGATCGCTCGGGCCGGGCGTGCGCGTGAGCCACGTCGACCGCTTCGCGGGAAGCATCGCGGGCGCTGCCGACGTGACCGGAATCACCATCCTCGGGCTGCCGCGGGCCAGCCTCGCGTCGATCGGCGGCTGGCGCAGCGACTTCGCCGTCGGCGGGCCGCAGGAGCTTGCGCGCATGCTCGACCCGCAGCGGCCGGTCGGCGTGCGCGGGCCGCGGCTGCCGGTGGACGCGAGGCGGCTGGCGCTGCCGGTCGATGTTCGCGGCACCGAGATCGGCGTCGTAGCGTTCATCCGCGCGCGCGACGGCTCGTTCGTGCCGATCCACCTCGGCCGCAGCCACGAAGGCTCGCGTGAGCTCCTCGGGGCGAGGATCCCCGCCGGCGCGAGGGGCGGCACGCTCATCGCGTTCCGCTTCGAGCCGCCGCCGAAGCTGGAAGAGCGCGGCGCCGACGCGGGTGCGCCTGCCGTCGGCACCGCCGTGTTCGGCCGGCCGCTCGTGGATGGGCAGCCGCTCACCGACTACGGCGACTGGATCGGGACGGTGGGCGTGGCCGGGCTCGGGCGCCGCGACGGGCTGCGCTTCCGGCTGACGCTCACGAACGAGGTCGACACGTACGTGCGGCCGCGGCAGCCGACGGACGGATTTGCGCTGCCCGCCGTCGTCTCGCCGCGGATGGCGCAGCTCGCCGGGTCGGACCGGCTGCTCGGCGTCGTCACGAACGGCGAGCCGATCGTCTTCCGCGTCGCCGCGGTTGCCCGCCGCTTCCCGGGCGTCCTCGAGAACGAGACCTCCGACTTCGTGGTCGCGGACCGACCGGCGCTGGAGACGGCGCTGAACGCCTCGGCCCCGGGCAGCGGCTTCCCGACGGAGCTCTGGCTCGGCGTCGACCCGTCACGCCGCGCCGCCGTGGAAGCGCGGCTCCGCAAGCCGCCCTTCACGGCGCTCTCGGCTTCGTCGCGCGCGCAGGTCGAGCGGTCGCTTCGGCACGAGCCGGTCGCCCGCGCGGCCCTCGCGATGCTGGAGGCGGCCGCGCTGACCGCGGTCGTGCTCGCGCTGCTCGGGCTCGTGCTCGGCGCGATCTCGGAGCGACGCGACGAGGCGGCGGAGCTCTTCGATCTCGAGGCGCAGGGCGTTGCGCCTGCGAGCCTGCGGCGGCAGCTGCGGCTCCGTGCCTCGATGGCGGGCCTGGCCGGCGCCCTTGGCGGGCTCGTCACCGGGCTCGTGCTGTCGCTGCTCGTCGTCCGCTTCGTCCAGCTGACCGCGAACGCGACCGCACCGGAGCCGCCGCTCGCGCTCTCGGTCGACTGGCCCGCCCTGCTGCTCGCGGCGGCGGTGTCCGGCCTCGTCGCCGCCGGGCTGGTGGCGCTCGCCACGCGCCGTGCCTTCGGCGATCCGACGCCGGCCCGCTACGGGGAAGCGGCATGAGCGTCGCCATCGACGTTCGCGACCTGTTCCGCGTGCACTCGACGCCGGAGGGCGACGCCGCCGCGCTGCAGGGCCTGACATTGGCGATCCCCGACGGCGAGATCCTGACCGTGCTCGGCCCCAGCGGCGCAGGCAAGACGAGCTTCCTGCGCATCCTCGCCGGGCTCGACGTGCCGTCCGCGGGCACGGTGCGCGTCTTCGGCTTCGATCTGCGCACGCTCGGCGGCGACGCTCGCTCCGGCTACCGGACGCAGGTGCTCGGCTACCTCGACCAGCACTACGAGCGCGCGCTCGCGCCCGAGCTGACCGCGCGCGAGCTCGTCGGGCTGCGGCTGCGCGCGAACGGCGTCGAGCGCGAGGGGCGGGAGGCGCGCGCCGATGATTTGCTCGGGCGCGTCGGCCTCGCCGCCAAGACGGGCGCGCGCCCGGCGCAGCTCTCGGGCGGCTAGCAGCAACGGGTCGCGCTCTGCGCGGCGCTCGCGCACCGCCCGAAGCTCTTGCTCGCGGACGAGCCGACCGGCGAGCTCGACGCCGAGAGCGCGAGCCTCGTCTACGACGCGATCGGCGAGCTGGCCGCCGCCGAGGGGTGCACGGTGGTGATCGTCAGCCACGACCCCGCGTCGACGGAAGTCGCGGACCGCTTCGTCCACATTCGCGACGGCCGCGTGAGCGAGGAGACGGTCGCCGGGGAGGCGACGATCGTCGTCGGCCGCGGCGGCTGGCTGCGGCTGCCGCAGGAGTTCCTCGAGCGCGCGGGGATCGGCGACCGTGCCGCCGCCGCGCTCGAGGGCGACCGGATCGTCGTCAGCGCCGCCGGCGAGGGCCTGCGCGTGGAGGCTCCCGCGTCGCCCGCCGCCGCGCTGCCCGGCCGTCCTGTGGCGACGCTGACGGGCGTCGTCAAGACCCACGGCAGCGGCGCTGCCGCGGCCCGCGTCTTCGCCGGCCTCGATGCGGTGTTCCAGAGCGGCCGGCTGACCGTCGTCACCGGCCCGTCCGGGTCGGGCAAGACGACGCTGCTGCACCTGCTCGCGGGGCTCGACCTGCCCGACGCCGGTGAAGTGCGCGTCGCGGGCGCCGAGGTGCAGGCACTCGACCGGGCCGGGCGCGCCGAGCTACGGCGCCGCGAGGTCGCGCTCGTGCCGCAGCAGAGCGGCCTGGTCCCGTTCCTGAGCGCGCGCGAGAACGTCGAGCTCGGCCTCGAGATCCGCGGCCTTGGCGCCGACCCGGGCGAGGCGCTCGCGGCGGTCGGCCTCTCCGAGCGCGCGGGGCAGCGCGTCTCGCGCCTCTCGGCGGGCGAGCAGGTGCGCGTGGCGATCGCCCGCGCGCTCGCCGTGCGGCCGTCGCTGCTGCTCGTCGACGAGCCGACCGCGCGCCTCGACCAGGCCAACGCGCTCCGGCTCGCCACGCTGCTGACGACGCTCGCGCGCGAGAGCGGCACCGCCGTCGTCTGCGCCACGCACGATCCGGTCGTGATCGAGCAGGCCGACGGCCGCCTCTCCCTTGCGGCCGAGCCGGTCGCAGTAGGCTGAGCACGTGGAGGGGATCAGCCTCGAGGAGCTCCAGCTCGCGGCGCGCAACCATGGGATGCCGCTCGAGGCGCTGCGCTACCCGATCACGCCGGTCGGGCTGCACTACCTGCTGATCCACTACGACGTGCCGGTCGTCGACCCCGAGACCTGGCGCCTGACGATCCGCGGCGAGCGCGAGCTCGTGCTGGGGCTCGAGGAGCTGCGCGCGCGCCCGGCCGCGGAGGTGACCGTGACGATGGAGTGCGCCGGCAACGGGCGCGCGACGCTCGACCCGCGGCCGGTCAGTCAGCCGTGGCTGCTGGAGGCCGTCGGCACCGCGCGGTGGGGCGGCACGCCCCTGCGGCCGCTGCTGGAGGAAGCCGGGATCGGCGGGGCCGTCGAGGTGCTCTGCACCGGCCTCGACCGCGGGGTCGAGGGCGGGGAGGAGCAGGCGTTCCAGCGGGCGCTGCCCCTCGACGAGGCGCTGCGCGACGAGGTGCTGCTCGCCTACGAGATGAACGGCGAGCCGCTGCCGCCGCAGCACGGGTTTCCGCTGCGACTGGTCGTTCCGGGCTGGTACGGCATGACGAACGTGAAGTGGCTCGAGCGGATCGAGCTCGTCGACATGCCCTTCGCCGGCTACCAGAACACGTGGTCGTACCGGCTGCGCCAGGCCGAGGACGAGGAGGGCGTGCCGCTCGACCGGATGCAGCCGCGCTCGCTGCTGGCGCCCCCCGGAGTCCCGGAGTTCATGACGCGGGAGCGCAGCGTCGCAGCGGGCGAGGTCGTGCTGGAGGGCCGCGCCTGGTCTGGCCTCGCGCCGGTGGAGGCGGTCGAGGTCAGCACCGACGGCGGCGAGACCTGGTCACCGGCCGAGCTCGAGCCGGAAGGCGAGCCATGGGCGTGGCGTGGCTGGACGTTCCGCTGGAGCGCCGAGCCGGGCGAGCACGTCCTCTGCTGCCGAGCGCGCGACGCGACTGGCAACGAGCAGCCGCGCGAGCCCGCGTGGAACCTCGGCGGCTACGCGAACAACGCGGTGCAGGCGGTTCGCGTCACCGTCGCGTGACGCCCCCGCGCATCGACGCAGTCGTCGGGGACATCACCGAGCAGCCGGTCGATGCGATCGTCAACGCCGCGAACGAGTCGCTGCTCGGTGGCGGCGGCGTGGACGGCGCGATCCACCGCGCGGCGGGGCCCGAACTGCTGGAGGAGTGCCGCGCCCTCGGCGGCTGCCCGCCCGGCGAGGCGAAGGCGACGGCCGCATACCGCCTCCCGGCGCGGCACGTGATCCACACCGTCGGGCCCGTCTGGAGCGGCGGGACCGCCGGCGAGGCCGAGACGCTGGCGGCCTGCCACGAGAACGCAGTCGCGGTAGCCGCGGAGCTTGGGTGCGCGACGCTCGCGTTGCCCGCGATCTCGACGGGCGTGTACGGCTATCCGGTCGAGCTGGCCGCCGACGTCGCGGCTGGAGCGACCGCGCGTGCGCTCGAGGCGCAGGCGACGGTGGAGACGGTCCGCTTCGTCCTCTTCGACGAGCCGACGCACGCGGTCTACGCGGCCGCGCTGGAACGGGCGCTGCGCGCTACGCCCTGAGCGCCGTCAGCGCGACGGCGACGAACGCCAGCGCCAGCGACGCCAGTACCACGAGGCTTCCGAGACGACCCACGACCCCACTCCTCCTTCCCGTTGCGTCCACCCTAGGCAGGGGGTCCGTCCGCGGCATCCCTCGGCCGGGGGGTTGCACGCCTTGACGCTCGGCGATGGTGCTAGTACAACTAGTTTCATCTCATGACGGTCGTCGAAGCCCCGCCACAGCGGACGGCCGGGTCGTCGCCGACTGGGTCGAGCAGCAGTGTCAGGGAGCCGGCGCCTCGCGCCTCTGCATCCCACCGTGGCCCTACATGCCGTACCAGCAGCTCCGGGGCCCGGGTCAGCAGCCGAAAACAGGCGTCTTCCGGCGCGCCGGCACGGGCACGTTCCGCGGGCGCCGCGTCGTCTGGATCGAGACCGTTTACCGGCCTCAAGGACAGAAGCCATCTCTCGGCGGCGATCAAGTCGCCTACGACGCGGCCACGCACCGGCCGCTGGCGCTGCGCGCGATCGCGCGGGACGGTTGGTTCAACGGCCGGACGTTCAGCTACTACGCCCTGAAGCTGCTTCCGAACCTCCCTCCCAACGGCGTTTCCTTCGTCGTCCCGAACGGCGCCGCCGGTCGCAATCCGCCGAGCTCCTTGATCGGCATCACGGGTCATCGTCTGCCGGCAGCGCGGGCGGCGCTCGGGACGACACCGCTCTGGCTCGGCCGTTCGTTCCGCGGGCACCGTCTCCGGTCGGTCGTGGCAGGAAGGGACGGCATCGTCGCACAGGGGCTGACGGGAAAGATGCTTCGGCCGGCTCGGTTCGCGCGGTTCGACTACGGCAGCTTCGCAGTCAAGGAGTTCGGCCAGGATCGGCCGTGGTGGTACCAGGAGGATCCGACGACGGGCACGATCGTCCTCACGAGGTCGTTGCTTGCCTTCGCTCGTGACGGAGTGTTGGTGACGGTCGCACCGACGGGGGCGAAGTTCCGCCTCGACCGGCCAACGGCACTCGCACTCGCGAAGGCGTTGCGCCCCGTTTCCGGAGACTAGCGCTCCGGCGGGCGCAGTACCGCGAACGCGTCGGTGATCTGGAGCCGGGGCGAGCGGAAGCGATAGAGCGCGGCCGGGCGCCCGCCGGCGCGGCCGGGCTCGCGGCGCTCGCCGGTCGGCTCGAGCACGCCGCGGCGCAGGAGGACGCGCTGCAGGTTCGTCGCCGACACCTGGTGCCCGAGCGCCGCGACGTACAGTTCGCGCAACTCCGAGATCGTCACCACCATCGGCGCGAGCGCGAAGGCGATGTTCGTGTACGAGAGCTTCGCGCGCAGCCGGTCGCGACCGGCGAGCACGATCGTCCGGTGGTCGAACGCGAGCTCTGGCAGGTGCGCGACCGGGTGCCACGCCGTGTCTTCCGGTACGGCCGGGTCGACGTCGGCCGGGACGAGGCCGAGGTAGGCGGTTGCCAGCTCGCGCTCGCGCGGGTTGCGGGCCGGGGCGCTGAGCGTCGCGAGCTGCTCCAGGTGCGCGAGTTCGCGCACGTCGACCTTCACGGCGAGGTGGCGCCGAATCGACTGCTCGAGCGTCTCGTCCGGCTCGAGGAAGCCGCCCGGGAGGGACCACGCGCCGAGGAACGGCTCACGCGCACGCCGCCAGAGCAGCACCTGCAGCCGCCGCTCGCGTACCTGCAACACGACCGCGAGCGCGACGTGCGGCGAGCGCGCGCTGGTAGACTGGCGCCGAGGTTTTCGCTCCACAGTCGAAAACTACCGGAAGATGGCCACGGCACAGATCGCAGTCCCGACGCGCGACGTGGAGGAGGTCCTCCGCGAGGGCGGTCTCTCGCGCTTCCACCGTAAGGCGATCCTCGTCACCGGGGCGGCGTGGACGTTCGTCGCGATGGAGATCCTGCTCGTCGGCTTCGTCGCGCCGATCTTCGCCGGCCTCTGGAATCTCGACGGCCGGATGCAGGGGCTCGTCAGCAGCGCCGCGCTTGCCGGATCGCTCTGCGGGTCGCTCGCGCTCGGGCGAGCCGCGGACCGGATCGGCCGGCGCGCGATCTTCCAGTACTCGATCCTCTGGTACGCGATCTTCACGGCCCTGACCGCACTCTCGTGGGGACCGTGGTCGGTGATGACCTTCCGCTTCCTCGCGGGCCTCGGGCTCGGCGGGATGCTTGTCGTCGACCCGTCGATGCTGACCGAGTACCTGCCGCCGCAGCGGCGCGGGCGGCTGCTCGTGTTCCTCGACTTCTGGTGGCCGGTCGGACTGCTATTCGCGACCGGGCTGTCGTACGTCTTCCTCGGCCCGACGTTCGACCGCTTCGGCGACTGGAGCTGGCGCTACCTGTTCCTCGCCGCGGCGTTCCCGGCGTTCCTCGCGTTCGTCGTGCGTAGGAGTCTGCCCGAGAGCCCGTACTTCCTCGCGCGCCACGGCCGATCGGAGGAGGCGGCGAGCGTGCTGACCGAGATCACGGGCCGGCCCGTGGAGCCGGGCGACTTCGCCGCGCCCGAGGAGCCGCGCTCGAGGGTGCGCGACCTCTTCGCGGAGCGCCTGCGCAGCCGGGCCGTCACGACGGCCCTGATCTGGATCGCGCTGAACATCTCCTACTACGGGCTCTTCCTCTGGCTGCCGTTCGTGCTCCAGGCCGAGAAGAACTTCCACGTGAACGTCTACCTGCTGCTGACCCTGAGCGCGCTCTCACAGTTCCCCGGCTACGCGGCGGCGATCTGGCTTGTCGAGCGGGTCGGCCGCAAGCCGACGCTGGCGGCGTTCCTGCTGCTCGGCGGCGTCTCCGCGTACGCGTTCGCGGCAGCGGACACGCAGACCGTCTACGTGACGGCACTCTTCTTCGTCGGCTTCTTCAACCTCGGCGCCTGGGGTGCGGTCTACCCGTACACGTCCGAGACGTTCCCGACGCGGCTCCGCTCGAGCGCGTTCGGCCTGATGGAGGGCGTCGGCAAGGCGGCCGCGATCGCCGGTCCCTACATCTTCGGGAACCTGAACGACGCGACCGGCAGCACGACCTGGTCGCTCACGTTCATCGCGATCGTGATGGCCGCCGGCGGCGTCGTAGCAGCCGTCTTCGGCCGCGAAACGAAAGGCGCAGCGCTCAGCTAGCCGCCGGCGACGGCGGCGACCAGGCGGATCTCGGTCTCGCCCGCCAGCGGTGTCGCGAGGTCGTCGATCTGCTCCCGGTCGACGTAGACGTTGACGAGCGGGCGGAGGGTGCCGCGCTCGTCGAAGAGCAGGTCAGCGATCGGCAGCCCCTGCAGCGCGTCACGCACGTTCGCGGCGTCGGTCTCGAATCGCCCTTCGCCGCCCGCCTCGCGGGCGAGCAACGAGGGCAGCAGCACTACTGCCATTCGACGGATTCGACCGACAGGATCGTCGGGAGGAACCGTGCCGCCTCGACCCACGAGTCGCCCGCGTCGGGCGAGACGAACACGGAGCCGCCCTGCGTGCCCGCGTAGATCCCCACCGGGTCGAGCCCGTCGAACGACATCCCCTCGCGCATGATCGAGGCCCACGCCTGCTGCGGCAGGCCCTCCTGCAAGAGGTCCCACGAGGCGCCGCCGTCACGCGTTCGGTAGACGCCGAGCCGCCCGTTCGGGGTCACGCGGTTCTCGGCGCCTTCCTCCGGGATCACGTAGGCGGCGTCCGGGTCGGCGGGATCTAGAGCGAGCGGGAAGCCGAACCCCGAAGGCAACCCGTTGTCCTCGAGGCGCTCCCAGGTATCGCCGCGATCGTCCGACCGGTAGACGCCGCAGTGGTTCTGCTGCCAGAGCCGCTCTGGCTTCGCCGGGTGCACGAGGAGCTTGTGCACGCACTGCCCGACCTCGGGATAGGGGTTGTCCGGGAAGAAGTCGGCGGCGACGTTCTTGTTGATCGGCGTCCAGGATCCGCCGCCGTCCTCGCTGCGGAAGCCGCCTGCCGCCGAGATCGCGATGTAGATCCGCTGAGGGTTCGACGGGTCGACCTGGATCGAGTGACAGCAGAGCCCGCCCGCGCCGGGGTTCCACTTCTCGCGCGTCGGGTGCTCGATCAGCGACTGCACCGGCTCCCACGTGGCGCCGCCGTCGGTGCTCTTGAACAGCGCGCCGGGGGTCCCTCCGAGCCACATCGTCCCGGGCTCGTCCGGGTGGCCCGGCTCGACGTGCCACGACTTCTCCCAGGTGAGCCCGCTCTCCTCGGGAAGCCCGATCTGCTCGGCGCGCTCCCACGTCTCGCCGAGGTCGCTCGAGCGGTGCGCGGTCGCGCCGTACACCCAGTTGTTGGTCGCCGCGTGGACGGTCCCGTCGCGCGGGTCGCGCGTCGCGTGGAAGACCTCGAAGCCGGTCAGGTGCGGCCCCTCGAGCTTCCAGTCCCGGCGGGTTTCGTCGCTCGTGAGCACGAAAAGCCCCTTGCGGGTACCGACGAGGACGGCGACTCCCATCGAGTGATTAGCCTAACGACAGCGAAAGGAGAACGATGCCAACTAGGACCCGAACCCTCAACGACGCCCAGCGCGCGCTCCTCGAGCAGCCGTTCCCCGGCGGGTTGACGACGCTCCGCGCCGACGGCTCGCCGCATACCACGATCGTGTGGGTCGACGTCGACGAGGACGGCCCCAGCTTCAACACGGCGGGCGGGCGCGCGAAGCCCCGGCACCTGGAGCGCGACCCGCGCCTCTCGCTGCTCGTGGTCGACCCCCAGGACCAGTACCGCTGGGTCTCGATCAGCGGCCGCGCGGAGATGACGACCGAGGGCGCAGACGACCAGATCGACAAGCTTGCGAAGAAGTACCTCGGCCAGGACGAGTACCCGTGGCGCAAGCCGGAGGAGACGCGCATCAAGGTGCGCATCCACCCGGAGCGCATCGACTCGTACGGCCTCGACTAGCAGTTGCTCACCCTCTGCGACGTCGGCCCGCGCGACGGCCTCCAGAACGAGGCCGAGCCGCTGGAGCCAGCGACGCGGGCCGAGCTCGTCAACCGCCTCGCCGCCGCCGGCCTGGCGCGCGTCGAGGCGGTCAGCTTCGTGCGCGACGACCGCGTTCCGCAGATGGCGCGCGCCGAGGAGGTCGTCGCGGGGATCGAGCGCCGCGACGGTACCGAGTACTCGGGCCTCGTGCTCAACGAGCAGGGCTACGAGCGCTTCGCGCAGACCGGTCTCGACCGCGTCAACGCGACCCTCGGCGCGACCGAGGAGTTCAACCGGCGCAACGGCAACGCCTCGCTCGAGGAGGCGGTCGCCCGCGTCGAGCTGATCATGGCGGAGACGCAGCGGCCGGCGACGGTCACGATCAGCGTCGCCTTCGGCTGCCCCTTCGAGGGACGCGTCGACCCGGGTGTGGTGGCCGACCTCGCGTCGCGGTTCGATGGGGCCGAGGTCGTCCTCGCCGACACGATCGGGGTTGCCGCGCCGCGGGAGGTCACGGCGCTCGTCGCGCGCGCCGGCGCCGCCGGCTTTCACGGCCACAACACACGCAACACGGGCTACGCGAATGCCCTGGCCGCGCTCGCGGCGGGGGCGACGGTGCTCGACTCGTCGGTGGGCGGCCTCGGCGGCTGTCCGTACGCGCCGCGTGCAAGCGGCAACGTCGCGACCGAGGATCTCGTCTACCTGCTCGAGCACGAGGGCGTCGAGACGGGCGTCGATCTCGACGCACTGATCGAGACGGCGGTCTGGCTCGAGGGCATCTTCGGCCGCCGCCTCGAGGGCCAGGTCTACCGGGCCGGCACCTTTCCGGCGTGATCCGCGAACGCCTGCACCGCGACGTCGATCTCCTCGTCTCCGGTCTGCCAGTTGGAGACCGAGACGCGGATCGCCCTGCGCCCCTGCCAGGTCGTGCCGCCGAGCCAGACACGGCCGCTCTCCTGCACCCGGCGTAGCACCTCGTCGGTGCGTTCGTCCGTCTCGAAGCGGAAGAGCACCTGGTTGAGCACGACCTCGTTCACGACCTCGGCGCCGTCGACGTTCGCGATGCGCTCGGCGAAGCGGGCGGCGGCGTCGCAGCAGCGCTCGACGAGCTCGCGCACGCCGCGGCGGCCGAGCGAGCGCAGCGCCGCGTAGACCGCGAACCCGCGGGCACGGCGCGAGAACTCCGGCACCCAGTCCACCGCGTCGCGAACGCGCCGCGCTCCCTCGTCCTGGATCAGGTACGAGGCGGTCACGGTCATCGCGTTGCGGTGCGACTCGGGGTGCGCGCAGAAGATGAGCCCCGAGTCGTACGGCACCTGCAGCCACTTGTGCGCGTCGGTGGTCCACGAGTCGGCGCGCTCGATTCCTGCGACGAGGTGGCGGAACCGCGGCGAGGCCGCGGCCCAGATGCCGAAGGCGCCGTCGACATGCAGCCATGCCCGTGCGTCTTCGCACGCGGCGGCGATCTCGGGCAGCGGGTCGAAGGCGCCGGTGTTCACGTCGCCGGCCTGCGCGCAGACGATCGTCGGGCCCGCGCTTCCGGCGAGGGCCTCGGCCAAGGCATCCTCCTGCATCCGGCCCTCGCCGTCGGCCGCCACCACGGTTGGCGCGCCGAGGCCGAGCAGCCGCAGAGCCCGGTCGACGGTCACGTGGCGCTGCTCGCCGACGAGGACGCGGATCGGCGGAGCGCCGGGGAGCCCGTCGCGGCCGACGTCCCAGCCGGCGTCATCCAGCACGTGCCAGCGCGCGGCCGCGAGCCCGGTGACGTGGGCGAGCTGCGTGCCGGTGACGTACCCGATCGACGCCTCGCCCGGGAGGCCGAGCAGCTCGAGGAGCCACTCGCGCGTCACCTGCTCGACCACCGACGCGGACGGCCCGATCGGGTAGATGCCGGCGTTCTGGTCCCAGGCCGAGGTCAGCCAGTCGGCCGCCAGCGCGGCGGGGAGCGCGCCGCCGATCACGAAGCCGAAGTAGCGGCCGCTGCCCTCCGCGACCACACCCGGCTCCGCGCGCTCGACTAGATCGGTCAGCACCTGGTCCGGGTCGACCGGTTCCTCGGGCAGCGGCCCGCCGAGCGCCTCCCGCAACGCCTCGGGCGTCACGTTCGGGAACACGGGCCGCTCGTCGAGACTCTCGACATAGTCCGCGGCGATCTCGGCAGTGCGCCGGAGCAGGTCTCGGACGTCGCTCACGACGGTCGCTCCACTGCGAGAGCGGCGCTCACGGCCTGCCCTCGCTTCGAGGACTCCGGCGAAACCAGACGCGTAGCGTGGTCATGTGTTCAGGGCGAAGAGCTGCGCCTCGCGCCGGCCGAGCAGCACGTCGCGCTCGTGCTCGAGCCCGAGCTTGCGCGCGACGTTCTCCGACGCGGCATTGCCGTGGATGATCAGCGCGATCAGCCGGTCGGCCCCGAGCTCGCGCAGCGCGTAGTCCCGCACCGCGCCCGCGGCCTCGGTTGCGTAGCCGAGCCCCCAGTAGTCGCGCCCGAGCGTGTAGCCGACCTCGACCTCGGTCCGGCCGTCCTGGGCCTCGGCGCGGGTGGTCGGCTCCCACGTCTCGGGGTTCCAGACGAGCAGTCCGACGCGCCCGATCACGGCGGCGTCCTCCTTCCGAACCGCCGTGAAGAGCCCGAAGCCGTCCGCCTCCCAGCGCTGGATCATTCGCTTCACCGAGCGCTCGGTCTCGCCGCGCGTCAGCGGCCGGCCGTCGCCGACAAAACGCATCACCTCCGGGTCGGCGTACATGGGCGCGAGCAGCTCCGCGTCGTCTGGCACCGGCGCGCGGAGCAGGAGCCGGTCGGTCTCGAGCGCGACCATCGTGAGGAGCCTAGAGGACCAGCTTCACCAGGAACACGATCGCCACGATCGCGGCGACGAAGAGCACGAGCTTGGCCAGGCCGCCGGCTGCGTGGCGGGCCTGCGTCGCCGGCGAGCCGCTGAGCGCCGCGTCGAGCTGCTCCTCGATGTAGCGGTCGATCCGGTCGTCGAAGCGCTTCTCGAACGCCTTCTTCGGGTTCTCGGATTTCAGCGGGGGAAACGAGCGCGACGACTCCTCCAGCGCTACCTCGTAGACGTGTTCGTGCTGGATGTCCTTCAGGTGCGCCTGGCCGAGGTCGCGGACGCTGACGCGGTCCGGGAGGTCGTTGCCGAGCAGGGCGCGCGTCGTCTCCGAAAGGAGGATCTGTCCGCCGTGCCCGGCCGCGCAGATGCGGGCGGCCCGCACCACGTCGAGGCCGACGTAGCCCTCCTCGCCCACGGTCGGCTCGCCGGTGTGGAGGCCGATGCGCACGCGCACCTCGGCGCCGCGCGGCCACTCGTGCCGCGCGAGGGCACGCTGTCCCTCGACTGCCGCCCGCACCGCATCTCGCGCGCGCGGGAACGAGTAGAAGAAGGCGTCGCCCTGGGTATCGACCTCGCTTCCCCCGGCGGCCTTGAACACGTCGCGCAGCAGTCGCCGGTGGTCGGCGACCACCTGACCGTAGCCGTCGCCCAGCTCCTGCAGGAGCTGGGTGGAGCCCTCGATGTCCGTGAAGAGGAAGGTGACGGTGCCGCCGGGGAGTGCCACGGCACTACCGTACAAAGCGTGAATCGTCTGGCGAACGAGACCTCGCCGTACCTGCTGCAACATGCGGAGAACCCGGTGAACTGGTACGGGTGGGGCGAGGAGGCGCTCGCGAAGGCGCGGGAGGAGGACAAGCCGATCCTGCTCTCCGTCGGCTACGCGGCCTGCCACTGGTGCCACGTGATGGCGCACGAGTCCTTCGAGGACCCGGTCACGGCGGCGCTGATGAACGAGCGCTTCGTGAGCGTCAAGGTCGACCGCGAGGAGCGGCCTGACCTGGACGGGATCTACATGGACGCGGTGGTCGCGATGACCGGCCACGGCGGCTGGCCCCTGACGGTCTTCCTCACCCCGGCCGGGGAGCCGTTCCTCGGCGGCACCTATTTCCCGCCGGAGCCGCGGCACGGGTTGCCGTCGTTTCGGCAGGTGCTCGTCGCGGTCTCCGAGACCTACCGCGAGCGGCGCGAGGATGTGACGCGGCGAACGGAGGTGCTGGTCGACGCGCTCGAGCAGGCGGCCTCGTCGACGCCCGCGTCGGAGCCGCTGACGGAGTCGCTGCTCTTCCAGGCGGTGCGGCGGCTCGAGGAGCTGCACGACCTGGAATGGGGCGGCTTCGGCCGCGCGCCGAAGTTCCCGCCGGCCTCGGCGCTGGAGCTGCTCTTGCGCCGGGGTGAAACGGATGTGGCCGTGAAGACGCTCGACGCGATGGCGCTCGGCGGCATGTACGACCTGGTCGGCGGCGGCTTCCACCGCTACTCGGTCGACGAGCGCTGGCTTGTGCCGCACTTCGAGAAGATGCTCTACGACAACGCGCTGCTCGTCCCCGCGTACCTGCACGGCTGGCTCGTCACCGGCCGCGCGCGCTACCGCGAGGTGGTCGAGGAGACGGTGGAGTACCTGCTCCGCGACCTGCGCCTGCCGGGAGGCGGTTTCGCGTCGTCTCAGGACGCCGACACCGACGGCGTCGAGGGGCTGACGTACACGTGGGCGCCGGGCGAGGGGGCGCCGGAGGAGCTCCTCGAGCCGTTCGAGGGCGGCCGGTCGGTGCTGCGAGGTGAGCTCGACGCCGAGACGCGCACGCGGCTGCTCGAGCTGCGCGCGCGCCGTCCTCAGCCGGGGCTGGACGACAAGGCGATCGCGTCGTGGAACGGGCTCGCGCTCGCGGCCTTGGCCGGGGCAGGGCGGCGGCTCGGCCGCGCCGACTGGGTCCAGGAGGCACGCGCGCTCGCGGAGTTCCTGCTCGGGCCGCTCTCGGACGAGCGGGGCCGCCTCTACCGCAGCCTCCGCGGCGGGCGCACGAGCGGTACGGGCTTCCTCGACGACTACGCCAACGTCGCGCACGGACTCTACGAGCTGCACGTCGCGACCGGCGAGCTGCGCTGGCTCGAGGAGGCGCGGCGGCTCGCGCTGCTCGCGGTCGAGCTGTTCGCGGACGACCGGAACGGCGGGTTCTTCCTCGCGCCGGCGGACGGCGAGCAGCTCGTCGCGCGGAAGAAGGATCTCTTCGACCACCCGGTGCCGTCGGGCAACTCGATGCTCGCGTACGTACTGCTGCGCCTAGCGAGAATCTACGGCGACGACGAGCTCGAGCAGCGCGCGGTCGGAGTCCTGCGGCTGCTCGGCGAGAGCATGGCGCGCGGCCCGAGCGAGTTCGCCTGGGCGCTGAACGCGCTCGACCTCTACCTCTCGATCCCGAAGGAGATCGCCGTGATCGGCCCCCCCGACAGCGAGGTCGCGCGCGCTGCGCTCGAGCCGTTCGACCCGAACGCGGTCGTCGCTTTCGGCCCCGCGGAGGGCGTGCCGCTGCTCGAGGGCAAGGACCTCGTCGACGGCCGCCCGGCCGTCTACGTCTGCGAGCGCTTCGCCTGCCAACGCCCGGTCACGGACGCGGCCGAGCTGCAGCCCGCCTGACGAACAAGTAACAGTCTGTTACTTGTTGGTTGGAGGCGGTACGAACTCAAGAACGCACGGAGGTTCCAGCGTCTCGAAGCCGCTAGTAACAGTCTGTTACTTGGATCGACGGCGGCGGGCGCCGTAGAGTCCTCCGCCGTGGCGCTGCTCACGGTCGAGCACGTGACGAAGACGTTCGGCGGGGTCGTGGCGGTCGACGACGTCTCGCTGGACGTGGCCGAGGGCGAGATCGTCGGCCTCATCGGGCCGAACGGCGCGGGCAAGACGACGCTCTTCAACCTCGTCACGCGCCTCTACAGGCCCGACGCGGGCGAGATCGCGTTCGACGGCGAGAGCCTCCTGCGCACACCGGCGCACCGGATCGTCCGTCGCGGGATCGCACGCACGTTCCAGAACGTCGAGCTCTTCCCGTCGATGACCGTGCTCGAGCACGTGCTCGTCGGCCGCCACGCGCGCCGCGGCGGCAGTGCGCGCGAGCTGCTCGCCTACGTCGGCCTCTCGCCCCTCGCGCACCGGCCCGCCGCCGAGCTCTCGTTCGGCACGAGGAAGCGGGTCGAGCTGGCGCGCGCGCTCGCGGCAGGCCCGCGGCTGCTGCTCCTCGACGAGCCGGCGGGCGGGCTGAACCACGAGGAGGTCGAGCAGCTCGGCACGCTGATCCGCAACCTCCGGCGCGACTTCGAGCTGACGCTGCTCCTGGTCGAGCACCACATGGGCCTCGTGATGGCCGTCGCCGAGCGCGTGCACGTGCTCGACTTCGGCCGCCTGATCGCCAGCGGCACGCCGCGTGACGTGCAGAGCGATCCGAACGTGATCGAGGCCTACCTCGGAGCTCCTGTTGGCTGAGGCCCTGCTGGAGCTCGAGGACGTCACGGCGCGCTACGGGCCCGTGACCGCGCTGCACGGCGTCTCGTTGCGCGTGGACGAGGGCGAGATGGTGGCCGTCCTCGGCGCGAACGGGGCGGGGAAGACGACGACCCTGCGCGCGGTCTCGGGCACGGTCCGCCGCGGAGGCGCGATTACGTTCGCCGGCAAGAGCATCGTGCGCCGCTCGCCCGAGGCTGTGGCGCGCACCGGCATCGCCCACGTGCCCGAAGGCCGCGGCACGCTGACAGAGCTGAGCGTCCGCGAGAACCTCCGCCTCGGCGCCTACACGCGCCGCGACCGCAAGGGCGTCGCCGCCGACGAGCGGCGCGTGCTCTCGTACTTTCCGCGCCTCGAGGAACGCGCTTCGCAGCGCGCGGGGACGCTCAGCGGCGGCGAGCAGCAGATGCTCGCGCTCGCGCGCGCGCTGATGCTGAGGCCGCGCCTGCTGCTCCTCGACGAGCCGTCGCTCGGGCTCGCGCCGATCGTCGTCGGCGAGATCTTCCGGATCGTGCGCGAGCTGAACGAGCGCGAGGGCCTCGCCGTGCTCGTGGTCGAGCAGAACGCCGCGCTGGCGCTCGAGGCCTCCTCCCGCGCGTACGTGCTCGAGGTCGGCAAGGTCGCCCTCGAGGGAACCAGCGCCGATCTCCGCCGCGACGAAGCCGTCCGGCACTCGTACCTGGGGTACTGACGCTACGGAACGTCCTAGTAGCTCTTGTCAGACGGGCGCACGGGCGAAGCCCGCACGCCCTCTAGGCGCCGCCGCGAGCGGCGGCTCGGGTTACTGAGCGGATGCTGCTCGCCTTCGACTGGACGCAGCTCGCCCAGCAGATCGTGATCGGGCTCGCTTCGGGCGGCGTCTGGGCGACGCTCGCGGTCGCGCTCGTCCTGATCTATCGCTCGACCGGCGTGATCAACTTCGCGCAGGGCGAGATGGCGATGTTCTCGACCTTCGTCGCCTGGTCGCTCGTCCACCACGGCCTCTCGTACTGGGGGGCGTTCTTCGTCACCGTCGCGATCTCGTTCGCCGGCGGGGTGGCGGTCGAGCGCGCCGTCATCCGGCCGGTGGAGCGGGCGCCTGTGCTGACGGTCGTGATCGTGACGCTCGGGCTCTTCTTCGTGGTCAACGGCGCGGCGCGCTGGATCTGGACGCCGGAGACGCGCAGCCTCCCGAACGCCTTCTCGACGCGGCCGATCGACGTCGCGGGGGTGGCGTTCTCGATCCAGGACCTCGGCACGATCGCCGTCTCGCTGGGCGCCGTCGCGCTGCTCTGGCTCTTTTTCCGCTTCACCAAGCTCGGCCTCGCCTCGCGCGCCGCGGCGCTGAACCCGGAGGCGAGCCGCCTCGTGGGCGTGCGCGTGAGCTGGATGCTCGCCCTCGGCTGGGGCCTCGCCGCCGCGATGGGCGCCGTCTCGGGAATGCTGACGGCGCCGGCGCTCGCGAGCTTCGACCAGAACCTGATGCAGCCGGTGCTCCTCTACGCCTTCGCGGGCGCCGTGCTCGGCGGGATCGACAATCCGCTCGGCGCGGTCGTCGGGACGCTGCTGCTCGGCGTGCTGGTCAACCTGCTCGGGACCTACGTCGACTGGATCGGCAGCGAGCTGCGGCTGCCGGTCGCGCTTGCGGTGATCCTCGGCGTGCTGCTCATCCGTCCCGCCGGCCTCTTCGGCCGGCCCGCGGAGACGAGAGTCTGATGCGCCGCCGTGCGCTCGGGATCGCCCTGTGGCTGGTCTTAGTCGCGGCCGTCCTCGTCCTGTACGCCTTCGCGCCGCGCCTCGTCAGCGACTTCCATTCGCGCGACCTCGCCCAGGCCGGGATCTTCTTCATCGCGATCGTCGGGCTCAACCTGCTCACCGGCTACACGGGCCAGATCTCGCTCGGCCACGGCGCGCTGATGGCGGTCGGCGGCTACACGACGGCCGCGCTGATGGTGCACGAGCACTGGCGCGACGTCTGGACGATCCCGCTCGCCGGGCTCGCCGCGGGCGTCGTCGGCTTCCTGATCGGCCTGCCGGCGCTCCGGCTGTCCGGCCTCTACCTCGCCCTCGCGACCTTCGCCTTCGCGATCGCGATGCCGTCGCTGCTGAAGAAGTTCTCGGGCCTGACCGGCGGCGGGCAGGGCCTACGCATGCTCGAAGATGCGCCGCTGCAGATCACCGGGATCAGCGGGACGGTCACGATCTTCGGCCACTCGACGACGCAGAACCACTTCCTCTACTACCTCGCGTGGGGCATCGGCCTCGTCGGGTTCGCGGTCGCATGGCTGCTCGTCCGCGGCCGCGTCGGGCGCACCTTCCGCGCGGTGCGCGACAGCGAGGTCGCCGCGGCCTCGGCCGGAATCAACCTCGCGTGGGCGAAGACGTTGGCCTTCGCGATCAGCGGCGTCTACGCCGGGGTCGCGGGCGCGCTGCTCGCGATCCAGAACGAGATCGTGAACCCGCTCTCCTTCACGTTCCTGCTCTCGATCCTGCTCCTCGTGGGCACCGTCGTGGGGGGCCTCGGCTCCCTGCCCGGCATGGTTGTCGGCGCCTTCTTCGTCGTGTACCTCCCCGACGTCTCGACCCGCGTCTCGACTGCGCCCGGCGTTCCGGACTTCGTCTACGGCGCCGCGATCATCGTCGTGATGATCCTGCTGCCGACCGGGGCCGGGGGCCTGCTGAGACGGGTTGCGAGACCTCTAACAAGGCGGCTATACCTTCGTCCCTAGAGGGGCTATGGAGAGGACGACCTATCTGTTGGCGTGCGCTGTGGGCGCGCTCGTGCTTGCGGCCGTCGCGGCCGGCGCGGCCTCGGAGACCGGCGTGACCTCGTCGCAGGTGCTGATCGGCGGCACGACCCCGCTGAGCGGCAACGCCTCCGCGTACCAGTCCGTCGCGAAGGGTGCGGCCGCCTACTTCCGCTACGTCAACGCCCACGGCGGTGTGAACAAGCGCAAGATCAAGTACGTCTACAAGGACGACGGCTACGACCCGTCCAAGACCGCCGAGAAGACCCGCGAGCTCGTCCAGCAGGACAAGGTTTTCGCGATCTTCAACAGCCTCGGCACCGAGCAGAACCTCGCGACGCGCGCCTACCTCAACGCTGTCAAGGTGCCGCAGCTCTTCGTCGCCAGCGGCGCGACCACCTTCGGCAAGGACTACAAGCAGTACCCGTGGACGATCGGGTACCAGCCGAACTACCGCGCGGAGGGCACGATCTACGGCCGCTACGTCGCCAAGACGAGCCCGAAGGCACGCATCGGCGTCCTCTACCAGAACGACGACTACGGCAAGGATTTGCTCGCGGGCCTGCGGAACGGCCTGGGCAAGAAAGCGAAGCTGATCAAGTCGAAGCAGAGCTACGACGTCACCGACGATCAGGTGCAGTCGCAGGTCGCGAGGCTGAAGGCCGCGAAGGTGAACACGGTGATGCTCTTCGCGACGCCGAAGTACGCGATCCAGACGTTCGTCTACGCGAGCAGGATCGGGTGGCGGCCCCGGGTCTACGTCAATGCGGTCTCCAGCGCCGCCAACATCATGGGCCTCGCCACCGCCGGGACGCGCAAGAAGCAGACCGAGGGCTCGCTCTCGATCGTCTTCCTCAAGGACCCAACCGACGTCCACTGGAGGAAGGACCCGGGCGCGAAGCTCTACCGCTCGATCATGAAGCGCTACAAGGGTGGCAACCCGAACGATGTCTACGCCGTCTACGGCATGTCGGCGGCGCACACCTTCGTCGCCGCGCTGAAGAAGGCGGGCAAGAACCCGACGCGCGCCTCGATCATGCGGGCCGCCACAAGCCTGAACGTCAAGAACGACCCGTTCCTACTCCCGGGCGTGACCATCCACACGAGCAAGTCGGATCACTTCCCGCTCGACCAGGCGAAACTCCAGCGCTACCACAACGGCCATTGGGCCTCATTCGGCGGGTTGTTCCGAGTCAGGTAGTCGCGAGCCCGGGCTCTGTCCGGGGCGGCACGCGCACGAGCTGGCGCCGGCGCACCGGCAGCAGGCTGATCACGCCGACCGTGATCGCGACGCCGAGCCACTGCGTCCAGCGCAGCTGGTCGTCGAAGACGTAGACCCCCACGAGCGCGGCCGTGACCGGGAACGCGAGCTCGCCGATCGCCGCGAGCACGGCCGGAGTACGGCGCAGACCGACGTAGTAGAGGTTCAGCGCGAGGAAGCCCGTGACGAGGGCGAGCACCGCGATCCAGAAGCTGTCGTGTAGGTTCGAGTAGGCGGCGGCGCCAACGATCGGCAGCACGCAGGCGCTCGCGATCAGGCCGAAGCCGAAGCGGACGGTCGAGACGTGCTCGAAGGCGAGCTTGCGTCCGAGGTACCGGCCGAAGACCGTGCCCATGCCCCAGAGCGCAGCGGCGGCGAGCGTCTCGACGATCGGCGTCAGCCCGTGGGCGTGCGGGTCGAGGGGATGCGGCAGCGCGATCAGCCAGACGCCCGCGAGGGCGGGGAGGAGGACCCAGGCGAAGCCGCGCCTCGGCTGTTCGCCGAGCACGAGCCACGCGCCGAAGACGGCGATCAGCGGCTGCACCTTCTGCAGCACGACGACGGTGATGAAGTCGCCGTGGAAGAGCGCCTTCGTGAAAAGGATCGTCGCGATCGCCGAGGCGCCTGCGCCGACCACGATCCCGGCGCCCACGTAGGGCCAGCCGGCGCGCCAGAGCGCCGTGAACGCGGCGGCCGCGAGTGGCAGCGTCATCGCCACCAGCACCACGTGCTCCCCGAAGACGATCGTGTAGGCGGAGGTCGAGTCGGAGAGCGGCTTGCGGATGACGCCGTCGAGGCCCCACATCGCGGCCGCCAGGCTGACGAGCACGACCCCGGGGAGGAGGTCCAATCTCCTCACGATCGGCTGAGCGTAGCTTCCTCGTAGCGCAAGAGGTCGTCGACGGTCTCGCGACGGCGGATGACACGCGCCTCGCCGTCGGCCACGAGCACGGCGGCCGGGCGCGGGACCGAGTTGTAGTTCGAGCCCATCGAGAGCGTGTAGGCGCCGGTGGCGGGCACCGCGAGCAGATCGCCGCGGTGCGGCTCCGGGAGCAGCGCCCCTTCGATCAGCACGTCGCCGGACTCGCAGTGCTTGCCCGCGACGTCGTACGCCTGCGCCCGCTCCTCGTCCGCTCGGTTCGCGAGCAGCGCGCTGTAGCGCGCGCCGTACAGCTGCGGACGCGGGTTGTCCGACATGCCGCCGTCGACCGCGACGTAGGTCAGCTCCGGGCTCGCGCGTTTCACCACGCCGACGCGGTAGAGCGTTACGCCGGCGCGGCCGACCAGCGAGCGCCCCGGCTCGAGGATCACCTGTGGGGGCTCGCCTGGCCACGCCTGCGCTAGCCGGGCGAGCAGCTCGGAGACGAAGTCCCGGATCGGCGGCGGCTCGTCCCCATCGACGTAGCGGATCCCCAGGCCGCCGCCGAGGTCGACGACCGCCGGCTCCCAGCCGAGCTCGTCGCGGGCGCGGGTCAGGAACGGCCCGAGCCAGTCGACGGTCTCGAGCCCCGCCTCCATGTGCAGCAGCTGCGAGCCGATGTGCAGGTGGATGCCGCGAGGCTCGAGGCCCGCAGCTCGAGCGGCCGCGACCGCCTGCAGCGCCTGGTCGGGCGGCAGCCCGAACTTCGACCCCTCGTGGGCGGTGCGGATCTTCTCGTGCGTGTCCGCCGCGATTCCCGGGGTCACGCGCACGAGCACCTCGCGCACGCCCGCGGCCGCGGCCCGCTCGACCTCGTCGAGCGCGTCGAGCACGACGAAGCGCACATCGGCCTCGGCCGCCGCGCGCAGCTCCTCGTCGCTCTTGTTGTTCCCGTGGACGACGGTCCGCTCGCCGGCGACGCCGGCCTCGAGCGCGAAGCGCAACTCGCCGAGCGTCGAGACGTCGGCCCCGAAGCCCTCGGCCGCGAGCAGGCGCAGGATCGCCACGTTCGGGAGCGCCTTCAGACTGTAGAGCGGCAGCGCGTCGGGCGCCGCCGAGCGGTAGGCGCGGGCCGCCGCCTCGATCGTCCGCCTGCAGTAGACGACGAGCGGCGTCCCGAGCTCGTCGGCCAACGCCGAGGCTCGGACGCCGCCGAGCACGAGCTCGCCGTCCTGGACGGCAGCGGTCTGCGGAAAGAGCGAGAGCACGCGCGCGATCGTAGTTATCGACGCAGGGCCGCAGCTGGGGCCTCGACCAGCAGGCGCGGCAGCCGACGCCGCGCGTGCGCCACCGCGTCTCGCACCGCCTCGGCCGCGCGCTCGTGCACGCCCGCGCCATGGCCGCAGAGGACGTGCTCCGGCTCGAGCTCTGCGAGCCGCGACGGCGGCGTCAGCCGCAGCAGCGGGTGGACGCCGAGCCGCTCGCCGCCGAGCGCGAAGTAGTGGGGCACCGTCCCGAGCGCGTCCGCGCAGACGAGCACGCGGCGCTCGGGCCACCAGAGCGCCGTCTCCTGCCACTGCCTGCGGCGCACGAGCGGGATCGCCTCGAACGGGCCGACCGGGCGGAACGGGACGACGTGGTGCGGCACGCCCAGCCGCTGCGCGAACGCCGCGCAGTCGCGGCCGTGGCGGTCGAGCAGTTGGATCACGCCCGCCGGCTCGCCGAGCCCGCGCAGCCGCTCCTCGACGCCTTCGCCCTCGAGCGGGTCGACGACCCAGACGCCGTCCGCGAGGAGCGCGTGCGACGTGAGGCGCAGCCGCCGGCGTTCCGGCGCGACCCAGCCGAAGCCCCAGTCCTGCTCGTCGACGACCTGCGTCAGTCGTTCCACCAGCTCTCGACGACGCTCGCGTCGCCCGGGCCGGTGTTCGGCGCTCCCACGACAAGCAGCTCGACGCCCTCGGGCTCGGCCTCGAAGCTCCGCGCGGTGTCATTGTCGACGCGCAGCGCGTCGAGTAGCCGCAGCTCGACGACGTCGTCGCCGACGTTTGCGCGGGCGCTGCCGCCGATCACGACGTAGACCTCTTCCTGCGTCTTGTGCGTGTGCCCGAACGGCAGCCGGTAGTTCGGCCCGAGCCGCTGGTAGCTCAGACCCGAGCGTTGGAGCTCGAGTGGCAGGCGCGCCATCCGCGACTCGAGGTTCTCCTCGAGCCCGAAGTTCGGCGCCCGGTCCTCGACGTCGTGCTTCAGGTTCAGCTTCGTGTAACCCATGGCACCCTCCTGGATTTCGGCCGGCCCGATGCTAAAGTTCGGGTCGATGAAGCAGCTTCTCGAGTAGAGCAGGGGACACCGCGGCGAGTGCCGCGTCGGTTCCCGCAGCCTCTCGTTCGAGAGGCTTTTTCGTTTCTGGAGGCAGCGTTGGAGAAGTACGACCCGCAGGCAATCGAGGCGAAGTGGCAGCGAGTCTGGGAGGACGCGCGGGCCTTCTACGTCGAGAACCCGCCGCCGGGCGCGGAGCCGGACGGCGAGTTCTACATGCTCGAGATGCTGCCGTACCCCTCCGGGGACCTGCACATGGGGCACGTCCTCAACTACACGCTCGGGGACGTCGTCACCCACTTCCAGCGCCGCAGCGGCAGGCGCGTGCTGCGCCCGATGGGCTACGACTCGTTCGGCCTGCCCGCCGAGAACGCGGCCATCCGCGAGGGCGGGCATCCGCGCGAGATCACCGAGCGCAACATCGAGAACATCGAGCGTCAGATGCGCCGCCTCGGGTGGGCGATCGACTGGGACCGCGTGATCGCGGCGCACGACCCGGACTACTACCGCTGGACGCAGTGGCTGTTCCTCCGCTTCTTCGAGCGCCACCTCGCCTATCGCAAGGAGGCGCCCGTCAACTGGTGTCCGAACGACCAGACGGTGCTCGCGAACGAGCAGGTCGTCGACGGACGGTGCGAGCGCTGCGGCGCGGAGGTCGAGGCCCGGAAGATGGAGCAGTGGTTCTTCCGCATCACGTCGTACGCCGACGCGCTGCTGCACGACCACGCGCTGATCGACTGGCCCGAGCGGACGAAGACGATCCAGCGCAACTGGATCGGCCGCTCCGAGGGGGCCGAGCTGCTCATCCGCATGGACGAGCTCGACGTGGACGTGCCGATCTTTACGACCCGCGCCGACACCGTCTTCGGCGCGACCTTCTTCGTGTTGGCGCCCGAGCAGCCGCTCGTCGACGCGATCATCGAGCGCTCGCCGAACGGCGAGGGGATTCGCGACTACGTCCGCAAGTCGGCCGCCAGGCGCGGTGAGGAGCGGGCAGCCGCGGAGGAGAAGACCGGCGTCTTCGCCGGCCTCTTCGCGATCAATCCCGCGACCGACGAGCGCATCCCCGTCTGGGTGGCCGACTACGTGCTGATGGAGTACGGGACGGGAGCGATCATGGGCGTGCCGGCCCACGACGAGCGCGACCGGGCATTCGCGGAGCAGTTCGACCTGCCGGTTCGGCAGGTCGTCGACGAGGAGCAGGACGTGCTCGTCAACTCAGGGCAGTTCACGGGAATGCCGGTGGAGGAGGGGCTGCGGGCGATCGTCGAATGGCTGGGCGAGCGCGGCCGCGGCCGACCGGCGGTGAGCTTCCGCCTGCGCGACTGGGGCTTCTCGCGCCAGCGCTACTGGGGCTGTCCGATCCCGGTCGTGTACTGCGACACCTGCGGGATCGTGCCGGTGCCGGACTCCGAGCTGCCGGTGCTGCTGCCGGAGGTCGAGGACTACCGGCCGAAGGGCAAGCCGCCGCTGGCTTCCAACGAGGAGTGGCTGCGCGTGCCGTGCCCGAGGTGCGGCCGCGAGGGGACGCGCGAGGCCGAGACGATGGACACCTTCGTCGACTCCGCCTGGTACTTCCTGCGCTACTGCGACCCGCACAACGAC
>JBJMJY010000003.1:0-8352 GCA_045806105.1 Gaiellaceae bacterium
GGCCGCAGCCGCCCGCAACCTGGAAGAGCACCTTCGCGCCCTTGGCGATCTGGTTCTCGGCCAGCGTCTTGCACTTGTCGGCCGCGACGAAGTCCTGCGAGTAGCCGATCAGGACCTTGATGTTCGGGTTGAACATCTTCGCGCAGTGCTGGTAGCCCGCGATCCAGATGTCGACCGGCGGGATCTTGACCCCCCCGACCGCGCCGATGATCTGCTTGCCTCCCTGCTTCTTCGCCATCTCCGCGGCGAGGTAGCCGACGAGGCAGCCGGACTCGTTTGCGGCGTACGTGAGCCCCTCGACGTTCTTCCGCCCGTTGAAGGGCGTGCCCTTGACGTCGTAGTCGGTGATCGCGAAGTGCGTGTTCGGGTTCTTCTTCGCGACGGTGTTGGTGTCACTCGCGAGCAGGAAGCCGGCCGAGATGACGAGTCCGGCCTTCTTGCGGACGGCGGACGTCAGGTTGGGCACGTAGTCGGACGGCGAGTTCGACTGCAGCGGCAGCCCGGTGATCCCCAGGTCCTTCTGCGCCCGGTTGAGGCCCTCCTTCTGCGACTGGTTGAAGGAGCGGTCGTTGAACTTGCCGATGTCGCTGACGAGCGCGACGCTGACGCCGGAGCCGGACGAGCCGCCGCTCGTGGTGGTCGACTCCGAGGACTTGCTGGAGCCGCCGCAGCCGGCGACGAGCAACAGCGCCGCCACACCCAGCACCACCAGCGAGCTCCTCCGCGAGGCGACGGCCACGTTCGTGTTCTACCAAAGAGGACGGGCGGGCCCGCAGGCCCGCCCGTCGCAGTATGCGTAGCTCGGTCCGGCTAGAGCTTCGTCGGAACCTTGAGCTTCTTCTTGATGATCTTCGTCTTGTAGCTGTTCATCAGCGTGATGTACGCCTTCGGAACGGCCGGGTTGATCCTGCCGACGCCCATGCCCTTGTTCTTCAGGTTGAAGAGCAGGTTGCCGCCGGGCCTGAAGCCGCCGTTCTTCGCCTTGGAGATCGCCTGGAAGACGCCGTTGTCGACGCGCTTGACGCCCGAGGTCAGCACACGCCTGGCGTCGTTGTACTGGTCCTTGTCGACGCCGATGCCCCAGATCTTGGCCGCGGCGGCCGCCTTCAGGGTGCCGAGGCCGCAGCCGCCCGCAACCTGGAAGAGCACCTTCGCGCCCTTGGCGATCTGGTTCTCAGCGAGCGTCTTGCACTTGTCCGCCGCGACGAAGTCCTGCGAGTAGTCGATCAGGACCTGCGTGCCGGGGACAGCCTTGCGCGCACAGAACTTGTAGCCGGCGATCCAGATGTCCACCGGCGGGATCTTGATGCCGCCGACCGCGCCGATCGTCTTCCGACCCATCTTCTTGGCCATCTTCGCGGCGAGCACGCCCATCAGACAGCCGCCCTCGTTCGCCGCGTAGGTGAGCCCCATGACGTTCTTGCGGCCCTTGAACGGGTCGTCCTTGGCCGAGTAGTCGGTGATCGCGAAGTGGACCTTCGGGTACTTCGACGCGACCGTGTTCGTGTCACCCGCGAGCAGGAAGCCCGCGGAGATGATGATGTTCGACTTCAGCCGGATCGCCTGCGTCAGGTTCGGGATGTAGTCCGACGGCGAGTTCGACTGCAGCGCCTTGGTCCTGACGTGCAGCTTCTTCTGCGCCCGGATGAGCCCTTCCTTCTGCGACTGGTTGAACGACCGGTCGTTGAACTTCCCGATGTCGCTCACCAGCGTGGCGAGATACGTCGCCTTCTGCGCTTGCGTAGACGCGCGACTCGAGCTGCTCCCCACCAGCGCGGCGAGCCCCGCCAGGATCACGACCACGAGCGCGGCCGCGGCGACGGACATACGACGAGAAACCCTCACTTGCCCTCCCTGATTAGAAAAAACGGGTTAACCAACCCGTAAAAGACGTGAGATGGTACCCCGAAGTTAGGCCCGGTTTCTAGTCCAGGCGGACCATCTTGACTCTCGTCTGGTCCTAGACGGCGTCGGTCAGCTGCGGCAGCGAGGACTCGTCCACGAGCACCCTCCGCGGCTTCGAGCCTTCGTAGCCGGAGATGATCCCGCGGCGTTCGAGCATGTCGATCAGGCGTCCCGCGCGGGTGTAGCCGACCCGCAGCCGGCGCTGCAGGAGCGAGACCGATGCCGTCTGGGTCTGCACGACGACCTCGATCGCCTTGTCGAGCAGCGGGTCCTCGTCGGGATCGAAGTCGTCGTCGCCGTGCTCGGCACCGTCAGCGGCGGCCTCGGGCGCCTCCAGCAGGCTCTCGTCCAGCTCCTGGTCGCGCTGCGCGCGGCACTGCTCGACGATCAGCGCGATCTCGTCCTCGGTCACGAAGGCGCCCTGAAGCCGCTGCAGGCGCGAGGTCCCGAGCGGCTTGAAGAGCATGTCGCCCTGGCCGAGCAGGCTCTCGGCGCCGGCCTGGTCGAGGATCACCCGCGAGTCCGTCTGGCTCGAGACGGCGAACGCGATCCGGCTCGGCACGTTCGCCTTGATCATGCCGGTGATCACGTCCACCGACGGACGCTGCGTGGCCAGGACAAGGTGGATGCCGACGGCGCGGGACTTCTGCGCCAGGCGGATGACCGCGTCCTCCACCTCCTGCGGCGAGATCATCATCAGGTCGGCGAGCTCGTCGATCACGACCAGCAGGTAGGGCAGCGACGGCTCGCCTCGGGAACGGAAGGCGCGGTTCGCCTCCGCGAGGCTGCGCGCGCGCACCGCCGAGAGGCGCTCGTAGCGGCGCTCCATCTCCGCGACGACGTTGCGCAGCACCGCGGCGGCCTCCTTCGGGCTCGAGACCACCGGCGTCAGCAGGTGTGGGATCGACTCGTAGTAGTTGAGCTCGATCCGCTTCGGGTCGATCAGGATCATCCGCACGTCGTCGGGAGTCGAGCGCAACAGCACGGAGGTGAGGATCGTGTTGATGCAGCCCGACTTTCCGGAGCCGGTGGTGCCGGCGATCAGGATGTGCGGCATTCGCGCGAGGTCGGTCCAGACGGCCTGGCCCGAGATGTCCTTGCCCAGCCATACCGACAGCGGGCTCGAGGTCGCCGGCAGCTCGTCGTAGATGTCGCCAAGCGTGACGAGGTTCGGGCTCGTGTTCGGCAGCTCGACGCCGACGGCCTGCTTGCCCGGGATCGGCGCGAGGATGCGGATCTCCGTCGTCGCGAGCGCGTACGAGAGGTCGTCCTTCAGGCCGGCGACCTTCGAGACCTTCGTCCCGGGCGCGAGCTGCAACTCGTAGCGCGTCACCCGCGGGCCGGCGATCTGGCCGAGCACCGTCGCCTCCACGCCGAAGTTCGCGAGCGTCTGCACGAGTGCTTCTGCGACGCGGTTCGAGTGGTCGGCGTCGGGGCCCGAGCCCGGCGCGGAGCGGCGCAGGAGCGTGCGTTCCGGGAGGCGGTATTCAGTGGCGGTCTCGGAGGTGACGTCGAAGAGGGTCGTATCCTGCGGCTCCTCCGCTGCCTCGGGGACGAGCTGCGGCGGTGCTTCGGAGACGATGTCCGGGAACGCGCTTACGACGTCCAGGGGCGGCGCAACCGGCCTCGACGGCTCCGGCATGGCCGAGGCGCCCTCGATCACGTGCAGGCGCGGCTCGGGGCGGCGCGGCAGGCTGCGGCGCGCGACGCGGTGGACCGCCCGTCCGGAGCTCCTCAGCATCGCGCCGGCCGACGCGCCGCTGATCAGCAGGCCGCCGACGAGCACCGTCAGTATCCCCGCGATCGCGACGCCGGTGGAGCCGATCGCGAGCGCCAGCCCGCCGCCGAGCAGCGCGCCGAAGTACCCGCCCTCGTCCTTGCCGAGGGTGATCATCAGGCCGACGGCGAGCACGACCAGGCCCGTCCGGAAGGGCCGTACGTCGACGAGGTCGCTGCGCGCGACCATCAGCGTTCCCACGATCACGAGCGCGGCCGGCAGGCCCATCGTCGCGCTGCCGATCAGCGCGTCCAGGCCGTCGCCGACCCAGGCGCCCACGTAGCCCCCGCTCCAGCCCACCCAGACGACGAAGCCGAGGAAGACGCCCAGCGCGGCGAGCCCGAGGCCGATCAGCTCCGGGTGCTGGTGACCGCGGCCCTCCGCCTTCTTGGCCGCTCGCTTGCGGCGCTTGACGCGCGAGGGCACGCGCGGCTTGAGGGTGCGTCGTTTGCGGCGGCGCGCCATGCGCGCCTGCTTCGACGCCTGCGGGGCCTTCCCTGCGCCTAGCGGCGCTTCTTCAGCTTCTCGGCCTGCCGGCGCTGCTGGCGGTTCATCGGCTCGGGGATCGTGCCCTCGTCCCCGGCGGCGTCGAGGTACGCGCGGCGCTCTCCGGCGCTCAGCCGCGACAGCGCCGCCTGCGCCCGTTGCGGATCGTGCTGGACGCCGCTGCGCTCGAGCTTGGCGATCGCGCTTGCGAGCTCGGGGTTCTTGCGCTCGAGGTTCGCCTTCGAGGCCTTCTGCAGCCAGCGCTTCAGGAACGGCACCTTCATCAGCCCCATCGCGATCGGCCGGACGTACTTGCCGCCCTTCACGCGCGCGAGCAGGTTCAGCGTGATCAGCAGGATCAGCAGCCCGGCGAGGATGTAGACCGGGATCAGCAGCGTGAAGATGTCGCCTACGAGCATGGGCTTAGCCTAGCCGGGCCAGCCGCTCGTGTAACAGCCCGAGGAACCGCTCGGCGTCGATGCCGGTCGCAACGTGCGCGTTGGGCTCGAGGCCGGTGCGACGCCAGAGGTCGACGACGGTGCGCCCCCGGCAGAGCTGCGACTCGCAGTCGACCTGGACGTTCACGTGGGCGATCTCGAGCAGCGTCGGGTCGATCACGTGCGCGACTGCCACCGCGTCGTGCACCGGCGAGCCGTCGAAGCCGTAGACCTCGCGGTGAAAGACGCCGTAGAAGTCGAGCAGCTCCGCCACGACGCGGCCGATCCGCCCCGCGCCGCGCAGCTCCTCCGCGTACGCGTTCGTGACGAGCGCCCTGTGCGTGACGTCGAGTCCGACCATCGTGACGTCGATCCCACTCCCGAAGACACTGGCGGCGGCTTCAGGGTCGGCCCAGATGTTGAACTCGGCGGCGGGCGTGACGTTGCCCTCCGCGATCGCCCCGCCCATCAGCACGATCCGGTCCGGGCGAGCCTGCGGGTGGCGCGCGAGCAGCAGTGCGACGTTCGTGAGCGGGCCCGTGGCGACGAGCGTTGCGCCCTCGACCCGCTCCGCGAGGAAGTCGACGGCGTGCCGCGGCGAGGGCTCCGCCTGCGGCGGCGGCAGGTCGGGGCCGTCGAGGCCGGTCTCGCCGTGGACGTCGGCGGCGACGCGTGGCTCACGCACGAGCGGGCGGCCCGCTCCGGCCGCAACCGGAATCTCGCCGCGGCCGGCGAGCTCGAGCACGCGGATCGCGTTGGCCGTCGTCTTCTCGAGCGTCTGGTTGCCGGCCACCGTGGTCACGCCGCGCAGCTCGACCTCGTCGCTGCCGAGCGCCAGCAGGAGCGCGATCGCGTCGTCGTGACCCGGGTCGCAGTCGAGCAGGATCGGCCCACTCATAGGGCTTCGTTGCGAGGGCATCGTTGGACCGCGCGAAGACTGCCGACTCGAGAGCTCCAGCCAAACCGGACGCGTAGCGTGCTCATCCGCGGAGCATCGCATCGACCTCGTCCGCCGTCGGGAGCGACGGCTGCGCGCCCTCGCGGGAGGCCGCGATCGCCCCCGCGGCACACGCACGGCGCAGCGACTCCTCGCGGTCGCGGCCCTCCAGCAGCGAGACGACGAGGCAGGCGGTGAAGGCGTCGCCGGCCGCCGTCCCGTCGCCGGCCTGCACGCGCGGCGCGGCCGCACGGGCGACCTCCTCCCCGCTCTCCAGCAGCACCGCGCCTTCCTCGCCGAGCGTAAGCGCCGTCAGCCTCGGCGTCTCGGGCAGCGCGTCCAGCTCCCAGCGGTTGACGACGACGAGCTCCGCGGCGCGCACGAGCTCCGCCGGCACGCGCTTCGCGGGAGCGGCGTTGAAGAAGAAGCGCCCGGCGCCCGCCGCCGCGGCCGAGACCGCCTCCATGGGTATTTCCAGCTGGCAGAGGACGGCGCCGCCGACCTCGGGATCGCGTAGCTCCGAGTTCGCACCGGGAGCGACCACGATCACGTTCTCGCCCTGGGAGTCGACGAGGATCAGCGCGACCCCGGTGGCGCCGCCGCGCTGGATACGCAGCTCGACGCCCGCCTCCCGCAGGCCGGCCAGCGCCTCCTCGGCGAGCTCGTCCTCGCCGACGGCGCCGACGAGCTCCACCCGGGCCCCGAGCCGCGCGGCCGCGACCGCCTGGTTCGCGCCCTTGCCGCCTGGAAAGCGCGCGAAGGTCGCGTCGGTGAGCGTCTCCCCCGGCCGCGGCAGGCGCTCGCAACGCGCGACCAGGTCGAGATTGACGGAGCCGACGACCGTGAGACTCGGAGCGCTCCGCTTCGCTTCATGGACAAGGTCAGTCATCTCAGACGGACGCGCAGGGAACCTGCGCGTCCTGAGATCGGCATCGCAAGCGACGCCTCAGGCCGCAAGCGCGCGCAGGTCCTCGACCGCGCGCCCGAGCAGGTTCTCGCGCAGGTCGAAGAGTCCGGCCCAGAGTGACGAGCGGTCAGGCGTGGAGCGGATCCGCGCCGCGTCGTCGAGCCCGGCGAGCGCGCGCAGGAAGACGGCGAGCTCGAGGTACGCCTGTGCCACGCGCACCGGCGAGCAGCGCACGCCCGCGCGGTGCAGGACGGGTGCCCACTCGATCAGCTCCGCCGCGCCCGGGGCGCCATACCAGGAGCGGCCCTCCGCGCGCTCGGGCTCCAACTCGAGCAGGTACCGCCCGAGCGGTTGCTCGAGACCGACGAGGGCCGTCTCCGCGCGGTCGGCCGCCCGCCGCAGCGCCGCCTGCCGAGCGCCCGGGGTCGAGGGAGCGGCGTCGCCGCGGCCCCAGCGCTCGAGCAGCCGGCAGAACGCGAGCGACGCCACCTGCGCGGCGTTCAGCTGCCGGATCAGGCGGTCGGCCGTGGCGTGCTCGGCCGCGCAGTCCACCAGGACGTCGGCCCAGCCGGGCTCGGCGCGAAGCGTGCTCATACTTCGACCACCACGGGGAGAATCATCGGTCGGCGGCCGGTGCGGTCGTAGATCAGCTGCCCGAGGTCGTCGTGCAGGTGTTCCTGGAGGAGCTTGATCTCGGTGACGTTCTCCCGCATCAGGTCGTCCAGTACCCGCTGAGCCTCTTCGCGCATCTCGTCCAGCAGTGGTTCGCCCGGCTCTGCGAACCCGCGCGCGATGAGCTCCGGGCGGCCGGTAACGGAGCCGTTGCTGCCGCCGAGTGTCGTCACGATGATCAGGACCCCGTCCTCCGAGAGGTGCCGCCGGTCGCGCAGGGCCACGTCCTGCACGTCGCCGACTCCGAGCCCGTCGACAAAGGTGACGCCGCTCTCAATCTCGCCGGTGACGTAGGCGCCGGACTCGTCGAGCTCCACCACGGAGCCGTTCTCGGCCAGCACGATCCGGTTCTCGGGGACGCCGCTGTCGACGGCCAGCCGCGCGTGGGCTGCAAGCATCCGGAACTCGCCGTGTATCGGCATCGCCGACTTCGGGCGCACGAGCCCCAGCATCAGGCGCAGCTCCTCTGCGTTGCCATGTCCCGAGACGTGCACGGGGGCGACCTCCTGGTGGAGCACCTCCGCGCCCGAGCGCGCGAGCTGGTTGATCGCGTCGTGGACCTTGAGCTCGTTGCCGGGCACCGGCTTCGCCGAGATGATCACGGTGTCCCCCGCCTCGACCCTGATCGCCGGATGGTCGTTGTACGCGATCCGGACGAGCGCCGAGAGGGGCTCGCCCTGGCTGCCGGTGCAGAGGATGAGCACGTCGCTGCGGTCGTAGTCGTCGAGCTCATTCGGGCGGATCAGCACCTCGTCGGGAACCTCGATGTAGCCGAGGTTGCGTGCGATGTTGATGTTCTTCCGCATCGACCGCCCGACCACGCAGACCTTGCGGCCGACGTCCACCGCGACGTCGATCGCCTGCTGCATGCGGTGGACGTTCGACGCGAAGGAGGCGACCAGGATCCGGCCCGTGCGGGGCGGGATCAGCTGGCGGAAGGCCTCGCCGACGAGTCGCTCGGAGCCCGTTACGCCGGGGCGCTCGGCGTTGGTCGAGTCGCCGAGGAAGAGGTCGACGCCTCGGTTGCCGATCTCCGCGAGCCGGCCGACGTCCGTGCGCAGGCCGTCCACGGGCGTGTGGTCCATCTTGTAGTCGCCCGTGTGCAGAATCCGCCCGCCGGGCGTGTCGAGCACGATCGCGACGGCATCCGGAATCGAGTGCGCGACGCGCACGAACTCGACGGTGAACGGGCCGAGCTCGACCGGCTCGCCGTCCGGATCGGACTCGCGCA
>JBJMJY010000004.1:0-11427 GCA_045806105.1 Gaiellaceae bacterium
CCGAGCGAGATAGTCAGCGGCCCGATCACGGCCGTCGGCGTGACCGACACGCCTGTGACGGCTTCCTGGGCCGACGCCCACGGCGCGAGGTCGAGCTCGAAGACCTCCGCGTCGACACGCCCGTCGAGCGCGGCCTGACGCGCCTTGATCGACTCGGCGTCGTTCTTCCGCGGCCATTTCCGGAGCTCCATGACGGGGACGATAATCTGCGCCACATGGCAACCGAGCAAGTCGTCGAGCCGGTCGCGGGCGAGCGCGGCGAGTACGCGGGCGTTATGCGCTTCTACGAGCTGGCCAAGCGCCAGGAGTGGCAGGTGCGCGATCTCCCCTGGACCGAGCTCGCCCCGATCCCCGAGGGGAAGGGCTCCCCGCAGCGCCGCGCCCGTCGGAACGACATGTGGCGCTCCGTCCTCACGCAGCAACTCCAGGCCGACATGCTCGCGTGCGAGATGGCCTCACAGCTCCTCAACGTGGCGCCCGATCCCGAGGCGAAGCTCTACTACTCGACGATGGTGCAGGACGAGTCGCGCCACACCGAGGCGTGGCTGAAGCTGATCGAGGAGGCCGGCGGCACCGCGGAGCGCGATCCCCATCTCGACGAGCTGGCGCACATGACCCTCCAGGCGGACACGCTCGAGGAGAAGGTCTTTCAGATGCAGGTCTTCTACGAGCGGCTGATCATCTCGCGCTTCCGCCTGATCGCCCGCGCGTCGCGGGGCACCGTGCTCGAGGACCTCTGCAACCGGCTGACGACGGACGACGGCATCCACCACGGCGCCGGCATGGCGTACGAGAAGGTGCTGCTCAAGAACGCGGACAGGAAGACGAAGCGCGCGCTCGTGGAGGCCGCGAACCGGCTCCTGCCGACCTTCGTCGAGCATGCGCTCTGGCGGCCGAAGGAGCGCGCCTTCATTGGCTCGGCGATGCGCGCGCGCGACATCGAGAAGCTGAGGGAGGACATCGAGATCGGCGTCCGCCTCGCGCAGTCCCTCGGCCTCGACGTCAGCGAAGTCCAGCTGCCCATTCCGTAGCCGTGACCGCGACCTTGATGGAAGGCCGCCCGCTGGCGGAGCGGATCCGCGCCGAGGTCGCCGACGACGTGCGCGAGCTCGGCGATGTCGGCCTCGCGACGGTCCAGGTGGGGGAGGACCCGGCGTCGACGATCTACATCCGCCTCAAGCACGAAGCGGCGGCGCAGGCGGGCATCCGCTCCGTCGACCGCAAGCTGCCGGCCGAGATCGCGCAAGGCGACCTCATCGCCGAGGTCGCGGCGTTGAACGACGATGACACGATTGACGGCATCCTGCTGCAGCTGCCGCTGCCCGACGGGCTCGACGAGGCGGCGGCGGTCGTCGCGATCGACCCCGCGAAGGACGTCGACGGCGTCCACCCGTTCAATGCCGGCCAGCTGTATCTCGGGCGGTCGACTCATGTGCCGGCGACGCCGCTCGGGATCATGGCGCTCCTGACCGAGCACCGCGTCGAGCTCGACCGTGCACGCGCGGTCGTGATCGGCCGCAGCGACATCGTCGGCAAGCCGATCGCACACCTGCTGCTGCATGCGAACGCGACGGTCACGATCTGCCACTCGCATACCGACGAGCTCGCGCGGCACACGCTCGACGCCGACGTGCTCGTCGTCGCGGCGGGCGTGCCGGGGATCGTCTCGCCGGACATGGTGAAGGCCGGCTCGGCGGTCGTTGACGTCGGCATCAACCGCACGGAGGCCGGCGTCGTCGGGGACGTCGATCCCGGCGCGGCCGACCGCGCCGCACTACTGACGCCGGTCCCGGGCGGGGTCGGCCCGATGACGATCGCACTGGTGCTTCAGAACACGGTTCGAGCGGCCCAGTACCGCCGGAATCTCCTTGCGTTCCCGCAAAACCAGCGCTAAGGTTCGCGCCGCTTGACAGTAGGTCGGCGGCTCGGTGCCCGGGCCGTCGTTGTATTTGCACGAAGGGAGTAAGACTTGCCCAAGGGCACCGTTAAGTGGTTCTCGAACGAGAAGGGCTACGGCTTCATCGAGCGCGAAGGCGGCGAAGACGTCTTTGTCCACTTCTCGGCGATTGCAGGGGAAGGCTACAAGTCGCTGACCGAGGGTCAGCAGGTCGAGTTCGACGTCGTGCAGGGCGATAAAGGCCTGCAGGCGGCGAACGTCCAGCCTGGCTAGACCCTTTCCGGAACCGACATGTTGACGGGGCTCCGGAAGGGGCCCCGTTCATTTTGGGAACAGGCCGCTTCCCGTTCATTTTGGGAACGGAGGCCCCTTTCCCGTTTCTTTTGGAAGGATGGACACAGATGGCGATCTCGCGGGACGAAGTGGTGCACGTGGCGCGCCTGGCACGGCTGGCGCTGACCGAGGAGGAGCTCGACCGGTTCGCCGGCCAGCTCGACGCGATCCTCGAGGCGGTCGGGAAGGTGTCGGAGCTGGATCTCTCGGACGTCGAGCCGACGCTGCACCCGCTCGCGCTCGCGAACGTGTGGGCGGAGGACGAGCCGCGTCCGTCGCTTCCGGTCGAGGAGGCGCTCGCCAACGCGCCCGACCGCGAGGACGACGCGTTCCGGGTGCCCGCCGGCTGACGCGTCGAGCCGTGTCCGCGCAGATGTTCCACTTCCGTCACACCGCCGACACAGACGCGCGCGCCCGCGGCGGCTACGGTGTCTGCAGGGGTCCCGGGGGACCCCTGGGGGCGGTTTGGGGGCGCGCCGCGTGATCGACACGCTGCGGCTGACCGCCGAGGAGGCGATGGGTCTTCTCGAGGGCGGCGAGGTGAGCGGCGCCGAGCTGCACCGCGCCTTCCTCGACGCGATCGCGCAGCACGACCCCGAGCTGCACGCGTACCTCTGCATCGTCGACGAGCCCGAGGGCGAGGGAGTGCCGATCGCGCTCAAGGACGTGATCTCCACGCGCGGGGTAGAGACGACCGCCGCCTCGAAGATCCTCGCCGGCTACAAGCCCGTCTACGACGCGACGGTGGCCGCGCGCTGCAAGGACGCCGGCCTGCCCCTGCTCGGGAAGACGAACCTCGACGAGTTCGCGATGGGCTCGTCGACCGAGAACTCGGGGTACGGGCCGACGCGCAATCCCTGGGATCCGGAGCGTGTGCCGGGCGGCTCCTCGGGTGGCTCGACCGCCGCCGTCGCCGCAGGCCTCGCTCCGTGGGCGCTCGGCTCCGATACCGGCGGCTCGATCAAGCAGCCGGCAGCGCTGTGCGGTGTCGTCGGCTTGCGCCCGACCTACGGCACCGTCTCGCGCTACGGCATCGTCGCGTTCGCCTCGAGCCTCGACCAGGTTGGCCCAATCGCGAAGACCGTCCGCGACTGCGCGCTCCTGCACCGGATCATCGCCGGCCGCGATCACAACGACTCGACGACGGTCGACTTACCGGAGCCGATCGAGCTGCCGGAGGCCGAGGATCTCAACGGCCTGCGTGTCGGCGTCCCGAAGGAGCTGAACGAGGCCGACGGGATCGAGCCCGGCGTGACCGAGGCCGTCGACCGCACGATCGAGCTTGCCCGCGAGCTCGGCGCCGAGGTGGGGGAGTGCCGGCTGCCGCGCTCGGTCGAGTACGGCCTGCCCTGCTACTACCTGATCGCTCCGTCGGAGGCGTCGTCTAACCTCGCGCGTTACGACGGCGTCCGCTACGGGCTCCGCATCGAGAACGGCGACGTCCGCGCGATGTACGAGCTCACCCGCGACGCGGGCTTCGGCGACGAGCCCAAGCGACGGATCATGCTCGGCGCCTACGCGCTCTCGGCCGGCTACTACGAGGCGTACTACGGCCAGGCGCAGAAGGTACGGACGGTCATCCGCCAGGAGCACGAAGCCGCCTTCGAGCAGTTCGACGTCCTCGTCAGCCCAACGTCGCCGACCGTCGCCTTCGAGCTCGGCGCGCGCACCGCGAACCCGCTCGCGATGTACGCCGCCGACCTGCTCACGATCCCGTCGAACATGGCCGGCCTGCCGGGGCTCTCGATTCCCTGCGGCCTGAGCAACGGGCTGCCGGTGGGCTTCCAGCTGATCGGGCGCCAGTTCTCGGAGAACCTGCTCTTCCGCGCCGGGCACGCGCTCGAGCGCGCGATCGGCTTCGACTACGTCCCGGACCGTCTCAGGTGAGCTGGGAACCGGTCATCGGTCTGGAGATCCACGTCCACCTGAAGACGCGGACGAAGATGTTCTGCCGCTGCGAGGTCGCCTACTTCGACCCGCCGAACACCCACACGTGCCCGGTCTGCCTGGCGCACCCGGGTGCGCTCCCGGTGCCGAACCGCAAGGCGGTCGAATGGACGATCCTGCTCGGCCATGCCCTCGGGTGCCGGATCTCCGAGCGGGCGATCTTCCACCGCAAGAACTACTTCTATCCGGACAATCCGAAGGGCTACCAGATCTCTCAGTACGACCAGCCGCTCTGCGTCGACGGCAGCTTCATCGTGCCCGGGCCGGACGGCGACACCGTCGTCGGCATCGAGCGCGCGCACCTCGAGGAGGACGCCGCGAAGACGATCCACGTCGGTGGCGCCGAGGGGCGGATCCACGGCGCCGACCGCTCGCTGGTCGACTTCAACCGCGGCGGCACGCCCTTGGTCGAGATCGTGACCAGGCCCGACATCCGCTCGTCCGAGGACGCGAAGCGGTTCCTGCAACTGCTGCGGCAGACGGTCGTCGAGCTCGGCATCTCGGACGCGGAGATGGAGAAGGGGTCGCTGCGCTTCGACGTCAACGTCTCGGTGCGGCCGGAAGGCTCCGACGAGCTGCTCACGCGGACCGAGCTGAAGAACATGAACTCGTTCAACTTCGCGGCGAAGGGGATCGAGCGCGAAGTGCGCCGTCAGGTCGAGATCTGGGAGTCGGGCGGCGAGGTCGAGCAGGAGACGCTGCACTTCGATCCCGGCAACGAGTCGGCGCCGCCGTTGCGCTCGAAGGAGGAGGCGCAGGACTATCGGTACTTCCCGGAGCCCGACCTGGTGCCGCTCGAGCCCGCGCGCGAGCTGGTGGAGCGGCTGCGCGACGAGCTACCCGAGCCGCCATCGACGCGCATGCGACGGCTGGAGGCGGAGGTCGGATTCGCGCTGGCAGAGGGCCTGGTGACGAGCGGGCGCGACGAGCTGTACTCGCGGATCCCCGGCGAGCGCGCGGCCGTCGCGAACGTGGTCATGAACGAGCTGGCGGCGCTCGGGCTCGACCCCGCGGCGGTGGACGCGGAGGAGCTCGGGAAGGTGATCGAGCGGCGCCCCGAGATCCCGCGGTCGGCCTTCTCGGAGGCGCTGGCTGCGAGTGCCTCGCCGGGCTTCTCAGCCGACCGCTACCTCGCCGAGGCCGCGATCGCGGACGTGGGCGCGCTCGACCCGGTGATCGACCGGATCCTCAGCGAGAACGTGCAGCAGGTGGCGGCCTATCGCGGCGGCAAGGAGGGCCTGCTCGGCTTCTTCGTCGGCCAGGTGATGAAGGAGACCGGCGGCAAGGCGAACCCGAAGGTCGTCAACGAGCGCCTGCGCGAGAAGCTGAGCGCCTGAGCCGCCGTCGGCGGCGGCGGCGGGACCCATCCCTAACCCCCTCCCACCAGGGGAGGGAGCAACGGTACGCGTGAAATCCGCGCGGGTGTCTCACGCGGATGTGCCGCTTGTGTGTCTTCTCGGGCGCGGGGCGAGGAGGTTACGCCGGCGCCGGGCCGGGAACGCCGTCAGCATGGAAGAGCCCGGGGGAGACCAGAAGGACCGCGTCGCGCGCGTCGCCGGCCGCGGGCGCGAGGACGCCGCCCCGGCACTGCTTCAGCTCGGCGTCACGGCTGCCGTCGCGGCGCTCGTCGTCCTGATTCTGGTCGTGGCAATTGTGCTTTGGGCCGTGCTCCGGTAGCGTCCAAACCCCAGGTTCGCATCGTCCGAAAGTGTGGCCGTATGCGTTTCCGTGCCCCCGGACACATCGCGCTGCCCCTCGTCTGCGCGGCGCTCGTGCTGGCGCCGCCCGCCACGGCTGGGCGTGACGCCGGCGTGGCGGCGCTGCAGGTCGCTCTCCGCGCCCGCGGGCTCTACTCGGGCTCGATCGACGGGGTCAAAGGGCCGGCGACGACCGCGGCCATCAAGCGCTTCCAGCGCCGGGCCAGGCTCACGGCGGACGGCGTCGCCGGCCCGAGCACGCGCAGGGCGCTGGGCCATTACGGCCGCCACGTCCTCGGCAGCCGTCCGCTGACCGGCGGCGCGACCGGCTGGGACGTCGCGGCGCTCCAGTTCCTGCTCTCGTGGCACGGCTTCCCGGCCGGGACGATCGACGGCGGCTTCGGCACCCACACCGGCCGCGCCCTCCGGCGCTTCCAGCGCTGGGTACACCTGGCGCAGGATGGGGTTGCGGGCCCGAGCACCTTCGCGGCGCTCCGGCGCCGGCCCGCACGCTGCCCGATCGCGCTCGCATGGCCGATCGGCGCGCCGATCGGAGATCGGTTCGGCCCGCGCGGCAACCGCTTCCACGCCGGGATCGACCTCCCAGCGCCGGCAGGCACACCGGTCGTGGCCGCGGCTCCCGGCCGCGTGACGTACGCGGGCCGACTCGCGGGCGGTTGGGGCAGGCTCGTCGTCCTGGCGCACACGCACGGCGTCCGCACGTTGTACGCGCACCTCTCGAACGTCGCAGTACACGTCGGCGAGCGCGTCCCCGCCGGCTCGTTCCTGGGCAAGGTCGGCGCGACCGGCGACGCGACCGGACCGCATCTCCACTTCGAGGTCCGACTGCGGGGCGCGGCGGTCGATCCGAGCACGGCCTTGTCGTAGCCGCCGCCGCTAGCGCTACCCTCGGGTCGTGGTGGAGAAGCGCTACCTGATGACACCGGGGCCGACGCCCGCGCCGCCCGAGGTGCTCGCGGCGATCGCCCAGCCCGTGATCCACCACCGCGGGCCGGACTACCGCAAGCTCTACGCCGAGGTGCTCGGGCGGTTGCGCGAGATCTTTCGCACCGAGCAGGAGGTGCTCCTCTTCGGCGGCTCCGGGTCGGGCGCGATGGAATCAGCCGCCGCGAACCTCCTCTCTCCGGGCGACCCCGTCCTCGTTGTGTCCGCCGGCTACTTCGGCGAGCGCTGGGCCGCGATCGCGCAGGCCTACGGCGCGGAGGTCGACCACCTTCGCTACGCATGGGGCGAGATCCCGTCGGCTGACGACGTCGCCGCGCGGCTGCGCGAGCGCGGCGCCGCGATTGTCTTCTTCACGCACTCCGAGACCTCGACCGGCGTCGTGCTCGACCCGCAGCCGTTCGCGGCTGCGGCCCGCGAGGCGGGTGCGCTGAGCGCGATCGACGCGGTCTCGAGCCTCGGCGCGGTGCCGCTCGAGATGGACGCGTGGGGTCTCGACGTCGTCGCCTCCGGGGCGCAGAAGGCGCTGATGACGCCGCCCGGTCTCGCGATGCTCAGCGCCTCGGGGGCCGCGTGGGAGCGCGCCGCCGGCGCGTCCTCGCCGCGCTACTACTGGGACTGGGAGCGCACGCGCAAGGGCCAGGCGACGCTCGACGCGCCGGTCACGCCGCCGGTCTCGCTCGTCGCGGGAATGAACGTCGCCCTCGGGATGCTGCTGGAGGAAGGCCTCGAGGCCGCGTTCGACCGGCACCGCCGCCTTGGCCGCGCCTGCCGCGAGGGCCTGAAGGCGATGGGGCTCGAGCTCTCCTCTCCGGACGACGACAGCTCGGCGGTCGTCACCGCGGCGCGCGCGCCGGAGGGCATCGACTCGGGCGAGCTCGTGCTGCTGCTGCGCGACCGCCACGGCGTGACGCTTGCGCCGGGCCAGGGCGAGCTGAAGGGCAAGATCTTCCGCATCGGCCACATCGGCTACTACGACGTCTTCGACATCACGACGGCGCTGGCCGCGGTCGAGCTCGCGCTCGTCGAGCTGGGCGCCGAGATCGAGCGCGGCGTCGCCGTCACCCGCGCGCTCGAGGCCTTCGAGCACACGCCGGTTTGACCCGGGCGCGCGTTCTCGTCCGGGAGCAGATCGCCGACGCTGGAGTCGAGCTCCTGCGGGAGCGGTTCGACGTCGACGTCGACGCCGACGGCGACCTCGCGGACACGATCGGCGGCTACGACGCGATCGTCATCCGCTCGGCGACGAAGCTGACCGCCGATCTGATCGAGCGGGCGGAGCGGCTGAAGGTGATCGGCCGCGCAGGCGTGGGGGTGGACAACGTGGACGTCGAGGCGGCGACGCGGCGGGGAATCGTGGTGGCGAACGCGCCCGAGTCGACGGTCACCTCCGCGGCCGAGCACACGGTCGGCCTGCTCGTCGCGCTCGCGCGGAACATCCCGCAGGCTCACGCGGCGCTGAAGCAGGGCCGCTGGGAGCGCTCGGCGTGGGGCGGCGTCGAGCTCGAGGGCAAGACGCTGGGCGTGCTCGGCTTCGGCCGGATCGGGCAGCAGGTCGCCCGGCGCGCGCTTGGCCTCGGGATGCGCGTCGTCGCCTACGACCCGTTCGTCGCCAAGGAGCGCTTCCGGGAGCTGGGCGCGGAGCGCGCGGAGAGCCCGGACGACGTGCTCGCCGCGGCGGAGTTTCTCACCCTGCACCTGCCCCTCACGGCGGAGACGCGCGGCTTCCTCGGCAGCGAGGCGATCGCCAAGCTGCCCGACGGTGCGCGCGTGATCAACGCGGCGCGCGGCGAGCTCGTCGACGAAGACGCGCTGATCGAGGGGCTGCGGTCGGGGAAGCTCGCCGCCGCGGCGGTGGACGTCTTCGCGCAGGAGCCGTACGCGGGGCCGCTGCTCGAGCTCGACAACGTCGTCGCCACGCCGCACTTGGCCGCCTCGACCGAGGAGGCGCAGGATCGCGCGGGCGTGATCGTCGCGGAGCAGGTCGCCGCGGCGCTGGAGGGTGCGCTCGTGACCAACGCCGTCAACATCCCGTCGATCGGCGCGGAGGACCTCGAGGTGCTCGGCCCGTTCGTCCCGCTCGCCGCGCGCCTCGGACGGCTCGCGATGGAGCTCGCGGAGGGCCGCGCGGAGCGGATCACGCTCTCGTACTACGGCACGCTCTCCGGCTACGACACGCGGCTGCTGACGGTCGCGGCGCTGAACGGCGCCTTCCAGGGGCGCAGCGACCAGCCGGTGAACTACGTCAACGCGCCGGTGATCGCGGCAGAGCGCGGCATCGAGGTCGCCGAGGAGCGCCGCCGAGCCTCGCGCGACTTCACCAACCTCGTCCGCGTCGAGATCGCCTCCGACCGCGAGCGCGTCCGCGCCGCGGGCACGATCATTGGCAACGAGAACCGACAATGGCTCGTGAACGCGCTCGGCTTTGAGCTGGAGATGGAGCTCGTCCCGCTGATGGTCTTCTTCCGCTACGACGACGTGCCGGGCGTGATCGGCCGCGTCGGCACGCTCTTCGGCGAGGCCGGCGTGAACATCGCCAACATGGCCGTCTCGCGGACGCGGCGCGGCGGCAAGGCGCTGATGGCGCTCTCGCTCGACGGCGAGCCGCCGCCGGAGCTCGTCGAGGCCGTGCGGGAGCAGGGCTTCGACGACGCGCGCGTGATCAGGCTGGGCGCGCCCGCGGGTTGAGGCGGCGCACGATCGTCGCCGCGACGCGGTCGACCTTGTCGACGATCGTGTAGCGCTTTCGCCGGCGGACGACTTCCTCGACCTCGGGCTGAACGTGCCCCCGCCGCACGAGGAAGCGCGTCGGATGCTTGCGCACCTTCTCGTACTCCTCGAGCGGGACCTCGATGCGGTGGTTGCAGTCGGCGTCGCCGCACTCGCAGAGGAACTCCGCGTCCTCGGACTCGAAACGCTCCGACGCCTCGGCGATCCCTTCGTTGACTGCGCGGAAGAAGGCCTCGTTGCGGGCGATCTCTGACCGGGGGGTCATTGCTCGTAGAACGGCGGAGCCCGGCGAACGGTTGCGCCGGTACCCTTCCGCCCGTGGCGACCAAGGAGTGGCCCGAGGCCGTCGAGCGTGTCTCTTCCTACCTGCGCGAGGCACGCGCCGAGGTTCGCGTCGAGGAGTTCCCCGAAGGGACGCCGACGGCGAAGGACGCCGCGCGGGCGGTCGGCTGCGAGCTCGGCCAGATCGTCAAGTCGCTCGTCTTCGACTGCGACGGCCGGCCGGTGGTCGCGCTCGTCCCAGGAGACCGCCGCGCCGACTCCGAGAAGATCGCCGGCGCCGCAGGCGCACGCTTCGCCCGCATCGCCGGGAGCGAGGAGGTGCGCGACGCCACCGGCTTCGAGCCCGGCGCGGTCTGTCCGTTCCCGCTGCCGCGCATCTCGGCCGTCTTCGTCGAGCGCACGCTCCTGTCGCAGCCCGTGCTCTGGGTAGGCGCCGGCTCGGAGCGCCACATGGCTGCGCTGTCCCCGATCGAGCTGCTCCGCCTCTCGCGCGGGCGTCCCATGGACGTCGTCGAGCAGGCCCCGTACCATTTGCCCTGAGAGGAGAGCCTGTGCGCGAGACCGAGAAGATCTGGATGAACGGAGAGCTCGTCGACTGGGCCGACGCACGTATCCACGTCGGCGCCCACGGGCTCCACTACGGCTCCGGCGTCTTCGAGGGAATCCGCGCCTACGAGACCGACAAGGGCTCGGCCGTGTTCCGCCTCAGCGAGCACCTGAAGCGCCTCGACAACTCCGCGAAGCTGCTGAACATGGAGTTGCCGTACTCGGTCGAGGAGCTCCGGTCGGCCTGCCACGAGCTGATCGCCGCGAACGGGTTGCCGGAGTGCTACCTCCGCCCGATCGCGTTCTTCGGCTACGGCGAGCTCGGGGTCTCCGCGATGGGGAACCCCGTCGACGTCGTGATCATGAGCTGGCCATGGGGCGCCTACCTCGGCGAGGACGGCCTCAAGAACGGCATCAGCGCGAAGATCTCCAGCTGGGAGCGCATCGGCCCGAACGTGATCCCGCACGTCGCCAAGGCGACCGGCGTCTACCTGAACTCGATGCTCGCGGTCACGGAGGCGAATCGGGCGGGCTATGACGAGGCGATCCTGCTGACCGCGGAGGGATACGTCGCCGACGGGTCCGGCGAGAACGTCTTCGTCGTCAAGGACGGCGTCATCTACACGCCCGACCTCTCGACCTCGATCCTGCCGGGAATCACGCGCGACACCGTGATCCAGATCGCCCAGGATCTCGGCTATCGAGTGGTCGAGAAGAGCCTGATCCGTTCCGACCTCTACCTCGCCGACGAGGCCTTCATGTGCGGCACCGCCGCGGAGGTGACACCGCTCCGGGAGGTCGACGACGTCGAGCTCGGAGTCGGGGCGGTGACGCTCGAGCTGCAAGCGGCTTACCTGGATACGGTGCGGGGGCGCAGCGAGCGCTGGGCGCAGTGGCTCGAGTACGCCGAGCGCACGCCAGCCGAAGCTTGAGCACGGGCACCCGGGAGATACCGCTCGCCCGTCCGTGGATCGGCGAGCGGGAGGAGGAGCTAGTCCTGGAAGTGCTCCGCTCCGGGCGGCTCTCGCTCGG
>JBJMJY010000005.1:0-26627 GCA_045806105.1 Gaiellaceae bacterium
GAGGTTGGTGATCTCCCGGCCCTGGAACACGATCCGCCCGTCGCGCGCCCGGTTCAGCCCGTTGATCGAGCGGAGCGTCGTGGACTTGCCGGCCCCGTTCGCGCCGATGAGCGTCACGATCTCGCCCTCGCGCACCTCGATCGAGATCCCTTTCAACGCTTCGATCGTGCCGTAGAAGGTGTGGATGCCCTCGACCTGGAGGACGATCTCGCCGTTCCGCCGCTCGCTCACTGGGTCGCCGACTTCCCGAGGTACGCCTCGATCACACGCTCGTCCTTCTGGATCTCGTGCGGCGCACCCTCGGCGATCTTCTCGCCGTAGTCGAGGACGGTCACGCGGTCCGAGATGCCCATCACCACCTTCATATCGTGCTCGATCAACAGGATCGCGACCGGGCGCTCCTCCCGCAACTTCGAGACGAAGTTCATGAAGGTCACGGTCTCCTGCGGGTTCATGCCCGCGGTCGGCTCGTCGAGCAGCAGCAGCTTCGGCTCCGTCGCCAACGCGCGTGCCACCTCGAGGCGGCGCTGGTCGCCGTAGGCGAGCGACTCCGCGAGCTCGTCGTCGACGTTGCGCAGGCCCGAGAAGCGCAGCAGCTCCCGCGCGCGCTCGGCCGCCTCGCGCTCCTCGCGGCGCACGCGCGGCAGGCTGAGGACGGAGCCGATGATGCCGCCCTTGAGCCGCGAGTGCATCCCGACCAGCACGTTCTCGAGCGCTGTCATCTGGGGGAAGAGGCGGATGTTCTGGAACGTCCTGCCGACGCCGAGCTTCGTGATCGCGTGCGGCGGCTTGTTCGTGACGTCGTGGCCGTCGAAGAGGATGACGCCGTCGGTCACCCTGTAGAGCCCTGTCAGCGTGTTGAAGAACGTCGTCTTGCCGGCGCCGTTCGGGCCGATCAGGCTCACGATCGCGCGGGTCGGGATCGTGAAGGTCAGGTCGTTTACGGCGACGAGGCCACCGAACTCCTTCCGCACGTCCTGCGCGACGAGCAGGTCTTCACCGGTGGGGGCCGTGGGCTCGCTCATCCGTGCGGCACGTGCTCCCCGCCGCGCTCGTCCGCGCTGCGCATCTCGTACGCCGGATCGTCCAACGTCCCGCGGCCGCCCTCCTCGATCTCGCGTTTGCGCCTGGCCTCCGGGATCAGGCCCTGCGGGCGGAACATCATCATCAGCACGATGATCACGCCGTAGATCCCGAACTGGTACTTGGCGACCTCGATCTGGTGGCTCTGGGGAAAGATGTTGTCGTTCAGCCAGGTGCCGATGTTCGCCAGGCCCTCGACGTTCAGCCACGCGAGGATGCCGCCCGCCACCACCACGCCCCAGATCGAGCCCATCCCGCCGAGGATCACCATGCAGAGCAGGAAGACGGAGATGTTGAAGCTGAACTGGCTCGGGAAGGCGCCGGCGTTGAAGGTCGCGATGTATGCGCCGGCCGCTCCGCCGAAGAACGCGCCGATCGCGTAGGCCCAGGTTTTCGTCCGCATCAGCGGAATCCCCATCGCGCCCGCCGCGGTCTCGTCCTCGCGGATCGCGATCCACGCGCGCCCGAGGCGCGAGTCGCGCAGCTGGATGCAGCCGACGATGGTCAGGATCAACAGCACGATCGCCGTCCAGTAGAAGAGCCGGTCCGCGTTGAACTGCTGTGAGTACGCGGACGGCAAGCCGACCGAGTCGTGCAGCGAGGTCCCGAAGCCGGGGGAGTCGATCGGGCTGATCCCGAACGTGCCGTGGGTGAGGTCGAAGCCGTGCAGGCTGTCGGCGTTGCGCACGAACTGCGGGATGATCTCGCCGAAGCCGAGCGTCACGATGGCGAGGTAGTCGCCGCGCAGGCGCAGGGTCGGCAGGCCGATCAGGATCCCTCCCAACGCGGTGAGCAGCGCGGCCAGGATCAGCACCAGCCAGATCGAGATGTGGATCCCGCGGGCGTCGTGCGTGACTCCGACCGAGCCGAAGTGGAACTTCACCTGCTGGAACTGCCCCGACGCGAGCCAGCCGGCCGTGTAGGCGCCGATGGCGTAGAAGGCGACGTAGCCGAGGTCGAGCAGGCCGCAGTACCCGACGACCACGTTCAGGCCGACGGCCATCATCGTGAAGACGATGATCGTCACCGCCGAGCGGACGGACGGGAACGAGTAGATCAGCGGCACGTTCCCCGACGGAAGGCTCGAGAGGTAGTACGGGTAGGCGACCGCGACGATGAACACGAGGATCGCCGGCCCAAAGCGGCGGAGCGGGCTCGGCAGCTGGTACCAGCTGCGGCGGACCGTGTTGAGGCCGCTGCGCTGCGCCGCCTGGGAGCGGTAGGAGCGCGCCTTCGCGCGCGCCGTATCACGGCGCCTCGGCACTACGCGCCCTCCGGCGTTCGTTCCCCGAGGAGGCCCTCGGGCCGGAACACGAGGATCGCGATCAGGAGCCCGAACACGAGCGAGCGGGTCCAGTCGCTGCCGGGCGCCCACAGGAACGGCCCTTCGTTGAACGCCTGGATCATCCCGATGATGATCGAGCCGAGGACGGCCCCGGTCAGGTTGCCGATCCCGCCGAGGACCGCGGCGGTGAACGCGATCAGCCCGAGCTCGAAACCCGTGTCGTAGCGCACGTTGAACTCGACCAGGAACAGCACCGCGCCGATCCCGGCGAGCCCGCCCGCGAGCAGGAAGGTGAACGAGATCGTGCGGTTGACGTTGATGCCCATCATCGCGGACGCCTCCGGATCCTGGGCGGTCGCGCGCATCGCCTTCCCCTGGCGCGTGTTCCGCACGAGGTAGGTCAGCACCAGCAGCACGGGAACCGTGACGAGGACGACGAACAGCGCCTCCCAGGTGTAGTGGACGCCACCGACGTGGAAGACGTCGTTGTGCGAGATCAGCGACGGGATGCTGCGGAAGTTCACGTCGAACACCGCGAGCGAGATGTTCTGGATGATGAACGACATGCCGACGGCCGTGATCAGGACGGCGAGCCGCGGCGCGTTGCGCAGCCGCCGGTAGGCGACGAGCTCGATGCTCGCGTTCACGGCGGCGCCGAAGGCCATCGCGATCAGGAAGACGGCGCCGAGACCGAGCAGGACCACACCGGCGCTCGAGGTCTCGTCGAGGTGGAACCGATTCGCGATCAGGCTGCTCGCGAACAGCCCCGTCAGCGCGAACACGTCGCCGTGGGCGAAGTTGATCAGCTGCAGGATCCCGTAGACGAGCGTGTAGCCGAGCGCGACGAGCGCATAGACCGAGCCCTGCGTGAGGCCGATCAGGAAGATCGTGAAGAAGTCGTTCGGGCTCTTGTAGAGGTCGTACCCGAGCCACGCGAGGAGCAGCGCGACGAAGAGCAGGCCGACGATGGACAGGGCCGCAGGCCGCTGACGTCGCCGAGGCCTGACGCCTGTCGAGGGCTCCTCGGTGCGAGCTTCTACAGCGATCCTCGGGATATTAGAGTGACGAGGGAGGGCGTCCTAGCCCTCCCTCGTCGGAGCTCCTGGTCCCGGCTGTCTAGCCGGAGGCCTCCTTCCGGGCGGCCGCGACCAGCTTCGGGTCGGGACCCGTTGTCTTGATCGTCACCAGGTGGTTCGTGCCGGTGTAGACCGTGAAGAGCACAGCCGCACCCTTGGCCCCGGAGAGGTCTCCGTTCTTGTTGAAGGAGAAGCTCCCGATGAGCCCGTTGTCGACCTTGCTCGCGAAGACCTTGTCGATCACGTCGGAGCGCGTTCCATCCGACTTCTCGATCGCCTTCACGAGCACCTGAGCCGCCTGGGCGCCGAGGATCGCGTACGGATCCACGGGCTTGCCGCCCAGCTGCGACTTGAAGCCGTCGATGAACGTCTTCGCAGCGCCGGCGTACTTGTCGATGCCGACGCCGGCGACGGTGAAGAACGCGCCCTTGGCGTTCGGCGTGCCGCCCTCCGCGCGGTCAAAGATGGCGTCGGTCGTGAAGCCGTCCGGCAGCATCAGCATCACACCGCTGCCGGCCTTCGCCGCGTTCGCCCCGAGCACTGCGACCTTGTCGTTGATCAGCTGGCCGCTGTTCTCGTCGATCAGCCCGCCGATGAAGATCGCGTCGGGCTTCTGGTTCTTGATCGTCGTGAAGAGCGCCTTGAAGTTGGCCTGCTTCGGGTCGTAGGCGGTGAAGCCCGTGACCGTCATCCCGGCCTCCTTCGCCGCACCGGCGAAGTTCTTCGCGACGCCGAGGCCGTACGCCTCCTTGTCGTTCAGCACCGAGACGCGCTTGACGCCCTTGGTCTTCAGAAACGCGGCGTCGACGGCGCCCTGGTTCGGGTCGCTCGGCGCGACGCGGGCGTAGGTGCGCTTCCCGCTCGGGTAGTACTTCTCGGGCTCGTCACCTGCGCACGGCTCCGTCAGGCAGCCGTACGTGTTGGCCGGCGAGAGCAGCTGGAGACCGCCGCCCGGCGCCTGGTTCAGCACCGGGATCTCGATCGCCGCGCACCCGGAGTTGAACGTGCCGATTACGCCGAGCAGCTTGCTGTTCGACGCATAGGCGTGCGCATTCGCGCTGCACTTGTCGGGATCCCACTTGCCGAGCTGGGCCGTCGAGTCGTCGCAGTCCTGGTACGCGATGTTGAAGTCGCCGGCCTTCCAGTCCTGCTGGTCGAGGACGTAGGCGATCGCCTTCGCCATCTGCACTGTCTGCGTGCGCGAGCCGCCCTGCTTCGGGAGATCCGAGGCGATCAGGTAGTCGGGATCACCCGACCCCTTGTACTGAAGCGGCCCACACGAGGAGGCCGGCAGGGCCGATACGTTCCCGCCCCCGCCGCCGCCCGTGCTTCCGCCGCCGCTCTTGTTGTCGCCGCCGCAGCCGGCCGCCATCAGGGCCAGCGCGCCGACGAACGAGAGGAGCAGTCCAATCGAAACTCGGTTCCTCACTCTTCCTCCTCCGTCGCCCGTATCCGTGTCTGCGAAGTGCCCGGCCTGGCCGGTGTTGCTTCGTGCCGGGAAGTATCGAGAGAACTTCGGACGCCTGCAACTTTGAGCACGGGCGAACCCAGGGTTCGCCCGTGGACCCCTCCTTTTCCTCCTCCGAGTGCCGCGGCGAGGCTCGGCGATGGGTCGAAGTACTCTTGTGGGGCGCCGAAGTGGCGGAACTGGCAGACGCGCCGGACTCAAAATCCGGTGGGGCTCACGCCCCGTGTGGGTTCGATTCCCACCTTCGGCACTGCCGTAGGATGCCGCCGTGAAGGTCGGCGTCCTCACCGGCGGCGGGGATTGCCCGGGGCTCAACGCCGTCATCCGTGCCGTTTCGCGGCGGGCGTTCTCTCGTGGGCACGAGGTCGTCGGGGTCCGGGCAGGCTGGCGCGGGCTCGTCGACGGGCGCTTCGAGGCGCTCGGGCCGCGCGAGGTCTCGGGATTGCTCCCCCGCGGCGGGACGATCCTCGGCACGTCCCGCACGAACCCCTACAGGGTCGAGGGCGGCGTGGACGCGGTGCTCGAGAGCTTCCGGCGGAAGGGTCTCGACGCGCTCGTGGCGATCGGCGGCGAGGACACGCTCGGCGTCGCCGCCCGGCTGCACGCCGAGCACGAGCTCCCGGTGGTCGGCGTGCCGAAGACGATCGACAACGACCTCTCGGCCACCGACTACACGTTCGGCTTCGACACCGCGGTCTTCATCTGCACCGAGGCGATCGACCGATTGCACTCGACGGCGGAGTCGCACAACCGCGTGATGGTCGTCGAGGTGATGGGCCGCCACACGGGCTGGATCGCGGTGATGAGCGGGATCGCCGGCGGGGCCGACGTGATCCTGATTCCCGAGCACCCGGTCTCGATCGAGGACGCCTGCAAGGAGATCCGCCATCGGCACGACCGCGGCAAGGACTTCTCGATCGTCGTCGTCTCGGAGGGCTACGAGCTCGAGGGAGCCGAGGACGACGGCGCCACCGAGAAGGACGAGTTCGGCCACGTCCGCCTCTCGGAGCGCGGCGTCGGGGCGCGCCTCGCGGGCGAGATCGAGCAGCGGACCGGCTTCGAGACGCGCGTGACCGTCCTCGGCCACGTCCAGCGCGGCGGCTCCCCGACCCCGCGCGACCGGGTGCTCGCGACGCGCTACGGCCTGAAGGCGGCCGACCTCGTACACGCGGGGAGCTTCGGCCGCATGGCCGCGCTGCACGGCGACCGTATCGTCGACGTTTCCCTCGAGGAGGCGACGGCAGAGCTGAAGATGGTCCCGGACGACTGGTACCAGGTCGCCCGCGCCTTTTTCGGCTAAAGCTTGTAGATCGCGACCCAGGGACCGTTCAGGTCGCCCTGATCCTTGCGCACGTAGAACACGCGCTTCAGCGTCCTGACCCGCTCGTAGAAGCGCGATTCGAAGGGGTAGTGCTCGCGTGCGTCGAGGACGCGGTCGGCGACCGCGCCGGTGACGATCACGTAGCGCACGTCCTGGAGCCGCATGCGGGAGACGTTCCGGTCGGGGTCGGGATGGTCCTCGCTCGGCAGCGGCAGGTCGAGCTTCACGATCCGATAGCCGGTGAACGGCGGCAGCGACGGGTCGACGGCGAGCCGCGTGTCCGGCTTCACGTGCTGTTCCACCCAGCGCCGCGCGACGACGCGGGTATCGGTCCGCGTCAGCCGCGCGTCTTCGCGAATCGTCCACGTGAGCGGCACGACGAGCAGTAGCAGCGTCACCGGCGCGACCGCACGTAGCCGCCCCGCGAGCGCGCCGAGCGGCGGGACGAGCGGAAGCACGTAACGGTCGAAGTGCGCGCCGAGGGTGCAGAGGTCGAGGAAGTAGACGAGCACGAAGGAGGCCAGGATCAGGTCGTTGCGCTGCCGCCGCACGAGCGCAACGACGAGCCCGGCCAGACAGACGAGCAGCGCCGGCCCGAGCCCCTCCCAGAGCCGGTCGGCAAAGGCGATCGGCGCCACGTGGTCGTGCTCGAAACCGAGCCAGCCCTTGCGCGAGAGCTCCTGGACGTCGTAGGCGCGCTCCAGCGCGCTGCCGAAGTGCACGAAGAAGTAGGGGCTCGTCGCCGCAAAGGTGGCCGCGCAGGCGACGACGCCGATCGCCAGCCGCCGCCATTGCCCCCACGCCGCGACGGCGAGCGGGACGAGCAGGAAGACGCCGGGATACTTGAAGCTCGTCGCGAGTCCGGCCGCCAGCCCCGCGAGCTCGATCCGTCCCGTCACGAGCAGCGCCAGCGTCGCAGCGACGCCGAGCGTCAGCGGCACGTCGGTGACCGCCATGCGCGAGTAGGCGACGTGGGTCGTCTCGACCGCGACGCACGCCGCCGCGACCGGCCCGGCGAGCCCGCCGTAGGCGCGGCTGCCGAGCCACCATGCGGCCGCCACCGAGCCGATTGCGAGCGCGATCACGACGAGCCGCGCGGCGAGATACGACGGGTGCGCCTCCCACGCCTGGAACGGCGCGAGCACGTACATCAGCAGCGACGGGTAGTCGAACCAGTGCGGATCGAGCCCGCCGCCGTGCGCCATGTGCCACGCCCGCGGGACGATGCTCTGCTCGTCGGGGCTGAAGAGTGCGAACGGGTGCGCGTAGGTGACGCCGACGAGCCGCAACGCCGCCGCCCCGGCGAGGACGGCGGCGAACGCGAGCTTCGGCCCGCCCCAGACTGCCTCCACGCGACGCCGCTGTCGCGGCGCGGCGGGCTCAGACTTCGGGGGCGCTTCCGCCGACGAGCTCGGCAACGTCTCCGGCGGGCACGATCACGGCGTCCATTCCCGCGCGCTCGAGCTCGACCACGTCGTCGCGGCCGCGGACTGCCAGCTCCGCGATCGCGAGCTTCCCCGCCGGCACGTCCTGGAGGAGGTCGAGCGCACGCTCGAGCGGCCCCTCGTCGCCCCCGTCGCCCGCGGCGAGGAGGAAGATCTCGGGATCGAGCCGCTCGAGGACGGACTCGAGCTCCTCCTCGTCGCGAACCTCGATCGCGCACTCCAGGCCCAGTTCGACGGCCTCGCGGTAGGCCTGCTCGAGCTGCGCGTCCTCGTCGTCGAGCTCACCGAAGGCGAGCACGCAGGCGTCCGCATCGGCCGCGTGTGCGTGCTGCGGCGACCCGGACGGACGGAAGAGCAGCGGCAGGCTCGTCGCCTCCCGAAGCTTGCCCACCGCTGCGTGCAGCGCGAGCGCCTCCGCCCCCTGCTCCTCGGCGGCGCGCGCGGGTCCAGGTCCGTCGACCGGCACGACGACGGAGATGCCGTCCCCCTCGGAGATGGCCTGGCTGAAGCGGCGGCGCCCGGTCACGTCCGTCAATTCTCGCGCAAACGCCGGAGCGTCTGCCGCCGGCACAGAAAAACGAGTCGGGCGGCCCCGGGCTCCAGGAAGACTCGACCCCGTGAGTCGCCCCAGGCGGGGAAAGCAGGGCCTACCCGACTCACCAAGGTGAGACGTCCGCCGGCGGACGTTCGGGCTGACCCACTTGCGTCATCTGTCGTTCGTGACGCTGGTCGTCGCCGCGTGAAGGGTCAGGCGGCGAGCCTGAACGTATACGGATGGTGGAAGGCCTCGAGCGCCTTCTCGTCGTGAACGGCGAAAGTGAAGTCGGGGAACTCGCCCGAGTGCCAGCGGACGTTGATCGTCACCTGCTGCCGCGCATCGGGGCCGTGGTAGACGAGCTCCACTCGGTGGTCGGTGTCTTCGCGCTCCATCAACGTGATCGGATACTTCAAGGGGTCACCTCTTTCGGCGGGCTTTCCTACTCAGACGAGAGGACGGCCGTTGCCGGCCTGACCCAGCTGGGTCAAACGCCGATCGGGTGCCAGACGGTCTTCAGCTCGAGAAAGCGCGAGATCTCCCAGGGGCTCTGGTCGTCGGCGGCGCCGCGCACCACGCGCTTGACGTTCTCGGCGGCGAGCCGCTCGAGCTCGCCGATCTCGCCGTCGGCGCCGGTGACGTCGAGCGCGTTCACATCCATGTGGGAAGCGACGACCGGCGCCAGCTCCTCGCGCAGGCCGGTGACGATGTTCACAACGCCGCCGGGGACATCCGCGGTCGCGAGCGCTTCCGCGAGCTCGATCGACGCAAGCGGGTGCGACTCCGACGCGATCGCGACGACCGCGTTGCCGCCGACGAGCGCCGGCGCCACGCGCGAGACGAGCCCCGCGAGCGCCGGCTCCTCGGGCGCCAGGGTGCCCACCACGCCCTGCGGCTCGGGAAAAGTGAAGTTGAAGTATGGGCCGGCGACGGGGTTCGACGAGCCGATCACCTGGGCCAGCTTGTCGGCGAAGCCCGCGTACCAGACGAAGCGGTCGATCGCGCGCTCGACTTCCTTCGGTCCCGAGCAGAGGTCGGCGAACTCGGCGCGCCGCGCCTCCATCATCTCGGCGATGCGGTAGATCACTTGGCCGCGGTTGTAGGCGGTCATGCCCGCCCACTTCGGGAACGCGCCGCGCGCCGCGCGCACCGCGTCGCGCACGTCCTTGCGCGACCCGCGCGCGACGTTCTGCCCCTCCGCCTCGTAGGTGCGCCCGGACTCGGAGCGCGGGAACTCACCGCCGACGAACAGCTTGTAGGTCTTCTTGACCGGCAGCCGGCTCATTCGAAGTCGAGGTAGGGCTCGAGCCCGTGCAGGCCGCCCTCGCGGCCGAAGCCGGATTCCTTGTAGCCGCCGAAGGGCGACGAGGGGTCGAAGCGGTTGTACGTGTTCGCCCAGATCACGCCGGCGCGCAGGCGCTGCGCCATCGACAGGATCCGCGAGCCCTTCTCCGTCCACACGCCCGCGGAGAGTCCGTACGGCGTGTTGTTTGCCTTCTCGACCGCCTCGTCCGGGGTGCGGAAGGTCAGCACCGAGAGCACGGGGCCGAAGATCTCCTCCTGCGCGATCTGGTAGCTCTGGGCGACGTTCGTGAAGACCGTCGGCACGAACCAGTAGCCCCGCTCCGGGAGGCGGCACGGCGGCTGGTAGATCTCGGCGCCCTCCTCCTCCCCGGTCGCGACGAGCTCCTGGATCTTGTCCAGCTGCTGGCGCGAGTTGATCGCACCGACGTCGGTGTTCTTGTCGAGCGGGTCGCCGACGCGCAGGGTCGTCAGCCGGCGCTTCAGCTTGTCGATCACGTCCTCGTAGACCGACTCCTGCACGAGCAGCCGCGAGCCCGCGCAGCAGACGTGGCCCTGGTTGAAGTAGATCCCGTTGACGATCCCCTCGACGGCCTGGTCGAGGGCGGCGTCGTCGAAGATCACGTTTGCGGCCTTGCCGCCGAGCTCGAGCGTCAGCTTCTTGCCGGTGCCGGCGAGCTCGCGCTGGATCGCCTTGCCGACCTCCGTCGAGCCGGTGAAGGCAACTTTCTCCACGTTGCTCTTCACGAGCGCGGCGCCGGCGCGGCCGTCGCCGGTCAGGATGTTCACGACACCCGGCGGCAGCTCCGCCTGGCGCAGGACGTCGCAGAAGTGCAGCGCCGAGAGCGGCGTCGTCTCGGCCGGCTTCAGCACGACCGTGTTGCCAGCGGCGAGCGCGGGCGCGATCTTCCACGCGAGCATCAGCAGCGGGAAGTTCCAGGGGATGATCTGCCCGGCCACGCCCAGCGGCTTCGGCGTCCGGTTCGGGAAGGCGTACTCGAGCTTGTCGGCCCAGCCCGCGTAGTAGAAGAAGTGCGCGGCCGCGAGCGGGAGGTCGACGTCGCGCGACTCCCGGATCGGCTTGCCGCCGTTCAACGACTCGAGCACGGCGAACTCGCGCGAGCGCTCCTGCAGGATCCGCGCGATCCGGAAGAGGTACTTCGCGCGCTCGGACCCGGGCAGCGCCGACCAGCCGTTCTCGAACGCCTCTCGCGCCGCCCCGGCCGCCAGCTGCACCTCTTCCTCGGTGGCCTGGCCGACCTCTGCGAGGGGCTCCTCGCTCGAGGGGTCGATCGTCGTGTACGTCTCCCTTGGCTCGAGCCACTCGCCGCCGACGAAGTGGCCGTAGCGCTCGCGAACCGTGACGATGTCGCGCGACTCCGGGGCGCTGGCATACGCCCACTCGGCCGGAATCGGCGCGCGATCCTGCTTTCGCTCGAGCTCGGTCACTTCGGGCTAGCTTAGCCGCCCCTGGACGCGGCACCAGATGGCCGCTACCGTCCGCGCAGGGCATCAGAGCAACCGGGGAGGGGTCATGCGCGGAAGGCTGTTCATCGCGGTTTTGGTGTTCGTGGCGGCGGTCGCCGTCGTCGCGACGGCAGGCGCCGGCAAGGTCGGCAATGGGAGCTCGACCGGCAGCGGCACGGTCTTCCTCTCGAACCCGGTGCAGAGCCTCGGCGCCGAGTCGCTCACCGACCAGAAGGACTCCGACGCGGCCGTTCCGGCCGCCGCGTACCACGTGGTCACGCTGACCAACCTCGACGGCAGCGGCTTCCTGCGCGGCGACTACGCGAATGTCTACAGCTCGACCGGGAACCTGGCCTTCTCGCCGACCAACACGTTCGCCTACACGCGGCACCAGGACGAGTTCGAGCAGGTGATGGCCTACTACTGGATCACCGAGGCACAGAAGTACATCCACAGCCTCGGCTTCGGCGTCAGTCGGCGGGCGATCGACAACCGGCCGCAGGCCGTGCGGATCAACCAGCTCGGCTACGACAACTCGTTCGCGACCGACCACCCGAAGAACGAGCTGCGCTTCGGCAAGGGCGGCGTCGACGACGCGGAGGACGGAGAGGTGATCCTCCATGAGTACGGCCACGCGATCCACTTCTCGCAGAACTTCAGCTTCGCCTCCGAGGAGGCCGGCGCGATCAGCGAGGGCTTCGCCGACTACTGGGCGGTGACCGTCTCGGACGTCGTCGACACCTCCCTCGGCATCCCGCAGTTGGAGCCGCTCGCCTGCGTGGCGGACTGGGACTCGACCTCGTACACGAGCACGGTGCCGCACTGCCTCCGCCGCGTCGACGGGAACCTGCACTACCCGGGCGACCTGAACGGCGAGGTGCACCACGACGGGCAGATCTGGTCGCGCGCGCTGTGGGACATCCGCCAGTCGCTCGGCCACGTGCGGGCGGACACGCTGATCCTGCAGGGGTCCTTCGACTTCCCGGGGACGACGATGACCGCTCTCGCGACCAGCACCGTCGCGGCGGCGCAGTCGCTCTACGGGTCGGGCGTGGCGAATACCGTGCGGCAGAAGTTCGTCGACCGCGGGATCCTGCAGTAGCGACTAATCGAGCGTGAAGTAGTCCGGGCTCTGGTAGCGCCCGGTCTTCTCCTTGCGCAGCTGCATGAGGATGTCATTCAGCAGCGAGGAAGCGCCGAAGCGGTAGAGGTCGGGCGTCAGCCAGTCGACGCCGAGCGTCTCGTGCACGAGGACGAGGTGCTGAACCGCCTGCTTGGCGTTGCGAATGCCGCCCGCGGGCTTGAACCCGACGCGGCGGCCGGTCTCCTCGAAGACGTCCCGGATCGCTTCGAGCATGACCAGTGCGACCGGCAGCGTGGCCGCCGAGGAGAGTTTGCCGGTCGAGGTCTTGATGAAGTCGGCGCCCGCCGCGATCGCGAGCAGCGACGCGCGGCGCACATTGTCGTAGGTGCCGAGCTCGCCGGTCTCGAGGATCACCTTCAGGTGCGCCTCGCCGGAGGCCTCCTTCACGCGGACGATCTCGTCGTAGACCTTCGCGTAGCGGCCCGAGAGGAAGGCGCCGCGGTCGATCACCATGTCGACCTCGTCGGCCCCGTGCTGCACCACCCAGCGCACCTCCTCGAGCTTCGCCTCCAGCGGCGACTGGCCGGACGGGAACGCCGTGGCGACGGACGCGACCTTGACGCCGCTGTCGCCGAGACGCTCGACCGCGGTCGGGACGAGGTTCGGGTAGACGCAGAGCGCGGCGACCGACGGCACGGACGCGTCGGAGGGGTCCGGCCGGATCGCCTTTGACGCGAGCGCCGCCACCTTCCCGGGCGTGTCCGAGCCTTCGAGGGTCGTCAGATCGGTCATCCGCACCGCCAGGTCGAGCGCGAACACCTTCGCCTCGCGCTTGATGCTCCGCTTCGCGAGGGTCCCGGCCCGCTCCTCGAGCGCGACCTGGTCGATCGAGCCGATGCGCGGCAGCCTGGGCTCAAGCGGGAGCTCGAAGCCGGTCGGAAGGGCAGGAGCCTGCGCCATGGGCGGAGTGTAGCCCCGGCGCGGCGGTCAACCCGCGCCGGCGAGGAGCTGCGCGGCAGCGGCGCGAAGGCCGTCCGGGCCGACGAGGATCGACCGGATCCCGGCCTCGCGGGCGCTGCTCGCGTCACGCGGCGTGTCGCCGATCTCGACCGTCGCCTCGGCCCGCCAGCCGCCCGCGCGGGCGCGCGCGGCCTCGATCAGGTCGATGCGCGACTCGGCCTCGCAGCCGAACGCTCCTTCGCCGGCCTGGAAGAAGCGCGCGAGCCCGAGCCGCTCCATCCGCGCTCGCGCCATCGGCTCCGGGTTGCCGGTGAGGAGGGCGAGCCCGTGGTCGGCAGCGGTCAGCTGCTCGAGCGCCTCCTCGGCGCCCGGGGCGGCGCGCCAGCCGCTCGTGTCGGCCTGGGCGACGAGCTCGCCGTAGCGCTCGGCGAAGCGCGGGCACCACCGCGGCAGCCCGGCGCTGATCCGGGCCGCGGCGACGCCGGCCGCCTCGAGCACGAGCCGTCCGATCCGCAACGACGTCTGCCCGACGTGGTCGACGCGCTCGATCGCGTCCCCCGGGAGACGGATCTCGAAGCGCTCCTCGAGCGTCTCGCGAAGGGCTTCCCCGGCGAGCGGATCGTGCGTGAGAAAGAGCGTGCCGTCGACGTCGAGCAGCACGAGCAGCCGCACGCGCTCAGATGCCGAGGCGCTCGAGCATCGCCTCGTCGCGGCGCCAGCGCGGCCGCGTCTTCACCTTGAGCTCGAGGAAGACGGGGTGCCCGAGCAGCAGCTCGATCTCCGGGCGCGCGCGGGTGCCGATCTGCTTCACCACCGAGCCGCCGCGGCCGATCACGATCTGCTTCTGCGAGTCCGTCTCGACGAAGATCGTCGCGCGGACGACCTTCTCGCCGAGCTCGTCGACCTCGACCGAGATCGCGTGCGGGACCTCCTCCCGCGTCAGCTGGAGCGCCTTCTCGCGAATGAGCTCGCCGGTCTGGAGCTCGGGCGCCAGGTCGGTGCGCTGCTCGGTCGGGTAGTAGGCCGGGCCCTCCGGGAGGAGCGAGACGAGGTCGTCGCGGAGCTCGGCCACGCCGTCGCCGGTGACCGCGCTGACAGGGTGCAGCGAGTGGAAGCCGCCGAGACGCGCGCCGTTCTGCATCTGCTCCGCGATGTGCCCCGGCTTGAGGCGGTCGACCTTGTTCAGCGCGATCACCACCGGCACGCCGAGCCCGAAGACGCGCTCGGCGATGAAGCGGTCGCCGGCGCCGATCCGCTCGCGTGCCGAGAGGACGAGCAAGACCGCCTCGACGTCCTCGAGCGACTGGTCGACGGTGCGCTGCATGCGCTCCGTGAGCGCGTCCCGCGGGCGCTGGAAGCCGGGGAGGTCGGCGAGCACGAGCTGGTGGTCGTCGCCGTTGACGATTCCCATCACTCGACGCCGCGTCGTCTGCGGCTTGTCGGAGACGATCGCGACCTTCCCGCCGGCGAGCGCATTGACGAGCGTCGACTTCCCGACGTTCGGCCGTCCGGCGACGGCGACGAATCCGCTCCTCAAGCCCCCACACCCCGACCCAGGGTGGGGATGAATGCCCGCCGCCCTCGGCGGTGACGATACCCGCCGCAGGCGCACGCGTCTGTCACGCCTCCGCGACGATTCCGGAACGCTTCCGCGCCCGGCGCGACGGCTGCTGAAATCAGTCGAGATCCCACGTCTCGGGCAGCAGCTCGGCCGGTGCGTAGCTCACGACCTCGCCGTCGCGGTTGCGGAAGGTTACGCGGTCGAGCCGGAACTCGTAGAGCCACTGCCGGCAGCCCCCACACGGCGACGCGGTGATGCCGATCGCCTCCAGGTCGCCCGGGCGGCAGCCCGCGACGACCGCGTTCGAGATCGCGACCTTCTCGGCGCACACGCCGAGCGGGTAGGCCGCGTTCTCGACGTTGACGCCCTCGAAGACGCGTCCGTCGCGCGCCCGCACCGCCGCTCCGACGAGGTAGTTCGAGTACGGGGCATAGGCGCGCTCCGCCGCCGCGACCGCTCGCTCGTACAACTCGTCGCTCACGCGAGCACCTGGAATACGACCAGCGTGATCAGCGCCCCGAGCACGCCGCCGTAGGCGACCTCGAGCGCCGAGTGCACGCCGGACTCGACCCGCGTCTGGGCCACCAGGAGCGCCATGATGAACGTCAGCGACGAGATCAGGAAGCGGTGCGAGTCGCTGATGATGTACGTCGCCGCCATCCAGCCGGCGAACGCGACCGCCGCGTGCCCCGAAGGCAGGCCCCCGCGCAGCGGAGTGCCGCGCCCGGTGTAGGCCTTGGTCGCGATCACCACGATGATCGTCAACACGAGCGCGATCAGCGTGACCTGCGCCGGCGCGTCGCGGAGCCGGTCGAGCAGGCGCGAGGTGTGGTCGGAGACCTCGCCGGAGAAGACGAGGTATCCGATCGCGACCGCGTTCACCGTCGCGATGAGCACCGCTCCTGCAGCGATGTCCTTCGCCAGCTTCGCGAGCGGGTCGAACGAGGTGGTCGCGACGTCGATCGCCTGCTCGATCGCCGAGTTGATCATCTCGGCGATGAACACGAAGGCGATCGCGAGGAGGAGCGCGATCAGCTCCAGCCTCGTGACGCCGATCGCGACCGCCGCTACCAGCACGATCACGGCCGCGAGGAAGTGGATCCGCATGTTCCGCTGCGTGCGGAGGACGTGGATGATCCCTTCGAAGGCGAAGTTGAAGCTCTCGAGGAGGTTCTGCGCCCGCCGCCTCGTCACGCGCTCCACCGCGCCTCCTTGGCCTCCATCTCGTTGCCGTGGTCGTGGCCGAGCAGGTGCAGCAGGCCGTGCACGAGCGGCGGTCGCCACGCGTCGCCCACGACGTCTGGGCAGAGCACCGCGTCGCCGAGCTGGCGCGGGAGGCCCGCCGCGAGCTCGTCGCGCGCGTCGATCGGGAACGAGAGCACGTCCGTGACCTCGTCGATCCCGAGATGCTCGCGCTTGAGCGTCCGCATCTCGTCGGGGCCGACGAAGTGGAGCCCGAGCTCGCCGTCCTCGACGCCCTCGCCCGAGAGCACGTCGCGCGCGAGCGCGGCCGCCGCCTCCTCGTCGACCTTCACGCCGCTGCGGTTCGACACCTCGACCGAGATCATGGCGCTAGCGGCTGCGCTGCGTGCCCGTCTCCTCGGCGTGGAGCTTGTAGGCCTCCACGATCCGTTGGACGAGTTTGTGACGGACGACGTCCTCGTGGCCGAAGCGGATGAACGCGATCCCGTCGATCGCGCCGAGGATGTCCTGCACCTGGATCAGGCCCGACGCCTGCTCGCGCGGGAGGTCGATCTGCGTCACGTCGCCGGTGACTACGACCCTCGATCCGAATCCCAGTCGCGTCAGGAACATCTGCATCTGCTCCGGGCTCGTGTTCTGCGCCTCGTCGAGGATGATGAAGGAGTCGTTGAGGGTGCGGCCGCGCATGAACGCGAGCGGCGCGACCTCGATCGTGCCCTTTTCCATGTAGGCGGCAAGGCGATCCGGGTCGAGCATGTCGTAGAGTGCGTCGTAGAGTGGGCGGAGGTACGGGTCGACCTTCTCGAGCATGTCGCCGGGGAGGAAGCCGAGCCGCTCGCCCGCCTCGACTGCGGGGCGAGTGAGGATGATCCGGCCGACCTCGCGGCTCGACAGCGCCGCGACGGCGAGCGCCATCGCGAGGTAGGTCTTGCCGGTGCCGGCGGGGCCAATCGCGAACGTGACGGTGTGGTTCCGGATGGCGTCGACGTAGCGCTTCTGCGTGACCGTCTTCGGCGAGATCTTCTTGCCGCGATGGCGCCAGACGACGTCCTCGAAGACGTCGCGGATGTCCTCGGCCTGGTCGAGCGCCGCAAGGACGGCGTCGACGGTGCTCGGCCCGATCTCGTGCCCGCCCTCGACCAGCTCGGCGAGCTCGTCGACGACCGCGCGCGCCTGCGCGACGTTCGGGTCGTCGCCCTCGATCGTGAGGCGGTTTCCACGGAGCAGAAGGGTGATCCGGAGCCGCTCGCGGAGGGCGTCGAGGACACCGTCGCCGACCGTTGCGAGCTCGGCGGCGACGTCGTTGGAAACCGAGAGAACTTCCTGCACTCCGGCTCAGTGTAGGCCGTTCCGCAGCCATCGCGGGGCGCGCCGCTGGCGTGACGCTTTCGGCACGGAATCGGCACAGACACGTGCGCTGCTGCTCGATAGGCTCGCAGCGGGGAGGAGGCCGGGCGCGCCTTGAACTGGGCGTCGCGGCGTCAGGCGAGCTTCTCGCGCACGAGCTGGCTCACGGCCGACCCGTCCGCGCGGCCGGCGACCTGCGGCATCACGTCCGCCATCACCCGCCCGATGTCGCGCATGCTCGTCGCGCCGACCTCGGCGATCGCGTCGTCCACGATCTCCTCGAGCTCCTCCTCGGAGAGCGGCGACGGCATGAACTCCTCGAGCACCGCCAGCTCGCGCTCCTCCGCGTCGGCCTGCTCGTCGCGGCCGGCCGCGCGGAACGCCTCCGCCGCCTCCGCCCGCCGCTTCCGCTCGCGCTGCAGCACCTGCAGCTCCTCGTCGTCGTGGAGCGGGCGCTGCAGCTCCTTCTCCGCCGAGCGCAGGCTCGCGAGGATCAGCCGCAGCGTGTCGCGCCGGACGGCGTCGCGCGTCGCCATCGCCTGCTTCAGGTCATCCTCGAGCTGCGCGATCAGGCTCATCCCGCCATCGCCCAGACGCGGCCACCGAGAACGTGCCAGTGCAGGTGGAAGACCGTCTGGCCGGCACCCTCCCCCACGTTCACGACCACGCGGTAGTCGTCGAGACCGGTCGTGCGAGCCGTCTCCGCGACGAACTCGAGCATCCGCTTGGCCTCGTCCGCCGGGAACTCCGAGATCTCGCGGAAGCTCGGCACGTGCCGCTCCGGAATCACGAGCAGGTGCGTCTCCGCCTTCGGCGCGATGTCGCGGATCGCGACGAAGCCGTCGGCGGCGTGCACGTGGTCGCCTTCGCGGACGAGCGTGCAGAAGAGGCAGTCGTCAGGCAGCGCGGATCCCCTCCTCCGTGACCTCGGCGCCGCGAACGCGGACGACCTCGCCCACCGGCGCGTCGACGAGCCACGGTGAGTAGTCGTCGCCGTAGCCGCGCCCGGGACGGTCGACGAGCACGACGTCCTCCCGGCCGAGCTTCTCGCGCCAGCGCGCGAGGCTGGCCTCCCGCGAAGCCTCCCGCAGCCGCGCGCCCCGGTCGCGCTTGACCTGGGGCGGCACAGTGTCGGCTGCTGCCGTCGCCGTCCCCGGCCGCGGCGAGTACGGGAACGTGTGCACCTTCGTGATTCCCGCGGCGTCCAGGACGTCGAGCGTCCGGCGAAAGGCAGCTTCGTCCTCCCCGGGGAAGCCGACGATCACGTCGGTGGTGAGGTTGAAGTCGCCGAACGGCTCGAGCCGGCGCAGGTACGCGGCGGCGACGTAGCGGCGGCCCATCGCGCGCAGCACGCCGTCGTCGCCGGACTGCAGCGGCACGTGGAGATGGCGCGCCACCGTCGGCGTCTCGCGGAGCGCCGCCTCGAGCTCCCGGTTCACGTGGTTGATCTCGATGGACGAGAGCCGCAGGCGGGCCAGGCCCGGTACGCCGCCGACCTCCCGCACCAGCCGCGGCAGGTCGTAGCCCGCCTCGCGGTCGCGGTAGCACCCGAGATTGATCCCCGTGAGCACGACCTCGCGATGGCCCTGCTCGACGCGCCGCCGCGCCTCCCGCAGCACTGCCTCCGCCGAGCGGCTGCGCGAGGCTCCGCGCACCCGCGGGATGACGCAGAACGCGCACGAGAAGCTGCAGCCGTCCTGCACCTTGACGAACGCCCGCACGCGGTCGAGCCGCGCATCGGCCTGAACGCACCCGATCGCTCCGACGTCACGCGCAACCGCGGCCGGGGTCTCCTCGCTTCTGCGCGCGATCACGGCGACGTTCTCCGGCAGCCCGGCGAAGCCGTCGGCGGCGAGGTTCGCACCGCAACCGGTGACGTAGACCCGCCGGTGCGTGCGCGCGGCGCGCGCGGCGGCGTGACGCGACTTGCGCACCGCCTCGTGCGTGACACAGCACGTGTTCACCACGGCCACGTCTGCGGAGTCGCCCAGCTCGCGATGTCCGTCTGCGAGCAGCCGCTCGCGGATCTCCTGCGCGTCGACATGCGAGACCTTGCAGCCGAGAAAGCGGACCGAGAAGGTCGCCACGGCGCGGCACTCTACTCCTCGCGCCGAAAAACGTCCGCGGCCCAGCCGCTCTCCGTGAGCCGCCGTACGCGCGTGACCCCCTCGTACTCGAGCGGCTCCCCCTCGAGGTATCCCGAGGTGACGAGCGTCCGCGCATCGAGGCGCGGCAGCAACCGCTCGAGGGCCTCCACGGAGATGTTGACCACGGCGGCGTCAACCTTCGGCAAGGGCTCGGACAGGGCGTCCGCCCGGCGGCACTCGACGGCGACGCCGTTCGCCGCGGCGTTCCGCTGCGTCGCCTCGACGGCGGCCTGGTCGTGGTCGAGCGCCGTCACCGGCTCGAAGCCGAGCCGCGCCGCGCCGATCGCGAGCACGCCAGAACCGCAACCGACGTCGAGCAGGCTACCCCGCTCGAGCTCGGCGATCAGCTGGAGGCAGAGACGCGTGGTCGCATGGCCGCCGGTGCCGAATGCCCGGCCGGGGTCGACGACGATCGCCTCTGCGTCTGCGGGCGGCTCCTCCCACGGCGGCCCCACCCACAAGCGACCGATCCGAACCGGCCGGTGGAACTCGCGCCAGCGCTCCTCCCATCCCGCCGCGACGTCCTCGGCGGCGACATCGGCGAACGCCGCCCACAGCCGCTCCTCGCCCGCATCGTCGGTGTACGCCACGAGCTCGACGCCGTCCGGGTGGTCGAGCTCCTCGAACCCCTGCGGGAAGAGCTCGAGCATCAGCGCCCGCGCGACCTCGGCTCGCTCGACGGGGACCGACGCGGAGACGCGGCGCAGCGAGCTCAGCGGAACGCGCTCTTCAGCTTCTGGAAGAACCCCTCGTCAGCCTCGTACGTCTCCGCGCCGGCGCTGCGGCCGAACTCCTCCAGCAGCCCGCGCTGCTCCTCGGTCAGCCGTCGCGGCACGTGCACCTTGACGAGCACCCGCTGGTCGCCCCGGCCGAAGCCCTGCAGCACCGGCATCCCGCGGCCTCGTAGGACGCGCAGCGTCCCCGGCTGCGTCCCCGGCTCGAGCTCCAGCTCGACCTCCCCGTCGAGCGTCGGCACCGTGACGGTGGTGCCGAGGGCCGCGTCGGTCATCGTGAGGTCGACGGTGCAGAAGATGTCGTTGCCCTCGCGCACGAAGCGGGGGTCGGCCTTGACGCGCACCTGGACGTAGACGTCGCCCGCACGGCCGCCCAGGGAGCCGGCATGGCCCTCGCCCGAGATGCGGATTTGCTGGCCGTCGTGGATTCCCGGCGGCACCTCGACGTCGAGTGCGCGCTCCTCGACCGTGCGGCCGGAGCCGTCGCAGTCGAGGCATGGGTCCTCCACCACCTGGCCCGCACCGCCGCAGGCGGGGCAGGCCTGGGAGCGGACGAACTCGCCGAACACCGTTCGCGAGACCTGCTGCAGCCTCCCTCGCCCGCTGCAGGTGGCGCACGCCACGGGCTGCGTCCCCGGCTTCGCTCCGCTTCCGCCGCAGGTCGCGCACGTGATCGTGACGGGGAACGGCACCTGGCGCGTGACGCCCGTCGCGCCCTCGGCGAGCTCGATCTCGATCTGCGCGACGACGTCGGCGCCGCGCGCTCGGCGGGGGCGGCCGCCTACGCCGAAGAGGTCCTCGCCGAAGAACGCGCCGAAGAGATCGGCGAGGCTGCCGAGGTCGAACGTGGTCGGCGTGAACCCGCCGCCGCGGAGGCCTTCGTGCCCATAGCGGTCGTAGAGCTGGCGCGTCTCTGGCTTCGACAGCACCTCGTACGCCTCGACGACCTCGCGGAAGCGCTCCTCGGCATTCGGCTCGCTGGAGACGTCCGGGTGGAGCGTGCGCGCGAGCCCACGGAAGGCCTTCTTGATCTCGGCGTCGTCGGCCGATCGTGAGACGCCGAGGAGCTCGTAGTAGTCGCGCTGGCTCGTCGCCATCCTGCTTCGCAGCGTACCCCGGCCGCTAGTTGTCGTCGTAGAGCTCTTCGACGAAGCGCGAAAGCTCGTGCGCAGCGGCGCGGACGGAGCGGATCGCCTTCTCGTAGTCCATGCGGACCGGCCCGAGCAGCGTGACCGCCCCGAGCGTCCGGGTCGTGAGACCGTACGAGGCGCCGACGAGCGAGAGCTCGCGCAAGGCCGGGTGCTCGAGCTCCGGCCCGACGCGCACGAACGGGCGGCGCGGGTCGAGCGCCTGGCTGAGCACCTCCAGCAGCGCCGCGCGCTTCTCGAGCACCTCGAGCAGCCGCTGGTAGCTCTCGAGCTCGCGTCCGTGGAGATCCTCGAGCAGGCCGGCGGTGCCGCCGACGTAGAGGCTCTGCTCCTCCGCGGCGAGCGCCTCCTCGAAGAGCGGCCGCAGCGTCGTCAGGAACGCGACCTCGCGTGCGCCGAGACGCGGCTCGTCCAGGCGGCGCCGCAGCAGGTTGCTGCCGAGCTCGAGGCCGGCCACCTGGTCGTTCAGGTACTGCGTCGCCCAGGTGACGAGGCCGGGATCGACGGGCTCGAGGAAGCGGAAGACCCGCTTGGTCACGCTGCCGGTCGACGTGATCACGACGACCATCACGACCTGCGGCTGGAGCAGCAGCACCTCGACGTGCCTCACCGTCGCACTGCCGAGCGGAGGCGCCGAGACGAGCGCGAGCAACCGCGTCAGCTCGGAGAGCATCTCCGAGGTCGCCTGCAGCGCGTGGTCGACCTCGTTCCGGGCGACCGTGAGGTCTAGCGGGAAGCCTCCCGGCTGCGGGTCGAGCCGCTCGAGCAGGCGGTCGGCGTAGTAGCGGTACCCGCGCTCGGTCGGGACGCGCCCGGCAGACGTGTGGGGGTGCGTCAGCAAGCCGCGGCGCTCGAGCTCGGAGAGCTCACTGCGCACGGTCGAGGTCGAGACCGCTAGGCCGATGCGCTCCACGAGCGTCCGCGACCCCACCGGCTCGCGGCTCGCGACGTACTCCTCGACGATGCCGCGCAGAATCGCCCGCTGGCGGGCCGTGAGGTCTGGTTCGACGACGCTTGGCATCCCTTTGCAGGGATTTTAGGCGAGGAGCTCCGCCGTCACGCCGCCGCCCAGGAAACGCCCGCGCTTCGTCAGGGCGAGCGCGTTGCCGGTCTCTGCGCGCCGGACGAGGCCGAGCCGCTCCAGCCGCTCCACGGCGTCACCGTCGACCGCCTCCGCCAGCCCCGTAAGCCGCAGCGGCTCGTCGAGGCGCAGGCCGAGCAGCACGCGCTCGGAACGCCGCACCCGCTCCGGCAGCGCCTCGACCTCGCGCTCCGGCCGCTCCCCCGCGCGCAGGGACGCGAGGTAAGGCCCGAGCCTCGGTGTCGTGCGCCAGCGCCGGCCGCCGATTGTCGAGACAGCGCCGATCCCGAGACCGAGATAGTCCCGGCCGCGCCAGTACGCGAGGTTGTGCCGCGAGCGCAGGTCCCGCCCGTCGACGAGCCGCGTCGGCCGGCAGAAGTTCGCCGTCTCGTACCAGCGGTAGCCCGCCTCCGTCAGCCGCGCGACGACGCGCTCGAAGTACGACTCCATGGCCTCGGCCTGGCGCGCGAGCTCGGCCCCGTGTGCGCGGGTGAAGCGCGTCCCCGGCTTCGCCTCCAGCTCGTAGCAGGAGAGGTGCTCCGGCGCCAGCGTCAGCGCCTCGCTCAGATCGGCGTCGAGGTCGGCGGTGCTCTGGCCGGGGATCCCGTAGATGAGATCGAGTGATATGTTGTCAAAGCTGGCATCACGGAGAGCGTAGACGGCGCGGCGGACGTCTTCCGGACCGGCGCGCCGCTCCAGCACCGAGAGCAGCCGGGGCTGGAAGCTCTGCGCGCCCAGCGAGACACGCGTCACGCCGCAGTCACGCAAGAGCCGGGCGAGCGCGGGCGTCACGGTCTCCGGGTTCGCCTCGACGGTCACCTCCTCGGCCGGCGGCAGCGCTCCCAGCAGGCGCTCGAGCTCGCGCGGCTCGGTCAGCGTCGGCGTCCCGCCGCCGAGGAACACGCTCTCGAGCTGCGGCGCGAGCGCTTCGCGTTCGAGCGCCAGCTCTGCGAGCAGCGCGTCGACGTACGCGCCGTGCTGCCCCTGCCGGCCAACAACCGTGACGAAGTCGCAGTAGCCGCAGCGCGACGCGCAGAACGGCAGGTGAACGTACAGATGCCTGGCTCCGGCGCGACTCACTTCTTGCTCCCGTCGAGGTTCAGCACGGCGAGGAACGCCTCCTGCGGCACCTCGACGGCGCCGACCTGCTTCATCCGCCGCTTGCCCGCCTTCTGCCGCTCGAGCAGCTTGCGCTTTCGCGTGATGTCACCGCCGTAGCACTTCGCGAGCACGTCCTTCCGCTTCGCCTTGATCGTCTCGCGCGCGATCACGCGCGAGCCGATCGCCGCCTGCACCGCGACGTCGAAGAACTGCCGCGGAATCTCCTCGCGCAGGCGCTCCACCAGCGCCTTCCCGCGCGCATAGGCCCCGTCCCTGTGGACGATGAGCGACAACGCATCCACGGGCTCGCCCGCGATCAGCACGTCGACGCGCTCGAGCTTGCCCTCGCGGAAGCCGACGACGTCGTAGTCGAAGCTCGCGTACCCGCGCGTGCGCGACTTCAGCTGGTCGTAGTAGTCGAGCACGATCTCGCCCAGCGGCAGCTCGTAGACGAGCAGCACCCGCTGCTCGGAGAGGTACTCCATGTGGTCGAAGCGCCCGCGCCGCTCGGTGTTCAGCTCCATCACGGCGCCGACGTGGTCCTTCGGGACGATGATCGAGGCCTTGATGTACGGCTCCTCGACGCGCTCGACCTCGCGCGGCATCTCCGAGGGGTTGTGCACTTCGACCTCCTCGCCGGCCTTCGTCATGACGCGGTACGCAACGTTGGGCGCGGTCACGATCAGGTCGAGGTCGAACTCTCGCTCGAGCCGCTCACGGACGATCTCCATGTGCAGCAGGCCGAGGAAGCCGCAGCGGAAGCCGAAGCCGAGCGCCTGCGAGGTCTCGGGCTCGTAAAACAGCGCCGCGTCGTTCAGCTTCAGCCTCTCGAGCGCGTCGCGCAGGTCGGGGTAGGCGTCGGAGTCCGTGGGGAAGAGCCCCGCGAAGACCATCGGCTTCACGTCCTTGTAGCCGGGCAGCGGCTCGCTCGCCGGGTTGCGCTCGGAGGTGAGCGTGTCGCCGACCCTCAGTCGGCTGACGTCCTTCAGGCCCGTGATCACATAGCCGACCTCGCCGGCCCCCAGCGCCTCGGCCGCGCGCATCGTGGGCGAGAAGAAGCCGACCTCCTCCGACTCGAAGCGCGTTCCCTGCGCCATTGCGCGCAGCGGCTCGCGCGCCTCGAACGAGCCGTCGACCACGCGCACGAACGCGACGACGCCGCGGTACTGGTCGTAGGAGGAGTCGAAGACCAGGGCGCGCGGGGGCGCATCCCGTGAAGACAGACCGCTGGGCGGCGGGATCCGCTCGACGATCGCGTCCAGCACCGCGGCGACGCCGTCGCCGGTCTTCGCGGAGATCCGCAGGACACGGTCCGGGTCCTCGCCCACGAGGTCGGCGATCTCGGCGGCCGCGCCGCCCGGGTCCGCCTGCGGGAGGTCGATCTTGTTCACGACGGGCACGATCTCGAGGTTGTTCTCGATCGCGAGGTAGGCGTTCGCGAGCGTCTGGGCCTCGATTCCCTGCGCCGCGTCGACCACGAGCAGCGCCCCCTCGCAGGCTTGCAGCGAACGCGAGACCTCGTACGTGAAGTCGACGTGCCCGGGCGTGTCGATCAGGTTCAGCTGGTAGCCCTTCCACAGCACGCGCACCGCCTGTGCCTTGATCGTGATCCCTCGCTCGCGCTCGAGGTCCATCGAGTCGAGCAGCTGGTCGCGCATCTCGCGCACGGAGACCGTCTCCGTCAGCTGGAGGATGCGATCCGCGAGCGTCGACTTGCCGTGGTCGATGTGCGCGATGATCGAGAAATTGCGGATGTGCTCCTGGTCCATGGCTGATCAGCTGCGGGCGAAACGGCCGCGCAAGGAGAGTAGCGCCTGCATCTCGCGCACCCGGAGGACGCGACAGACGGCGAGGTATGCGGCGGTGGCGAGGAGCAGGCCTGCTCCGAGCGACACGGCCTGGGCCGGGAAGGATCGGCCGAGCACGTCGTCGAGAGGCCACCACACGGCGTAGGAGACGACAGCCACGACGGCCGAGGCGGCGATGATCTTGAGCAGGCTGAACGTGATCGCCGCGCCGCCGATGCTGCCGAGCCGCCGGCGCATCAGCACGAGCAGCACCCCGGTCGCAACGACGTTCGAGACGGCTGTCGCGAGTGGGATCCCCCAGGTGCCGAAGCGGTAGAACGCGAAGTCGAGTGCCGCGTTGAGACCGAGGTTGCCGAGCGCGACGGCCGTCGGCAGCCAGTTCTCCTGCAGGCTGAAGAAGCCTCGGTTGAGCATCAGCATCGCGCCGTTGAAGACGAGCCCGGCGCTGAACGCGGCGAGCGCGCCGGCGACCACCGGCGTCTGGTCGGGCGACCACGCGCCGCGCTGGTAGAGGATGCGGATGATCGGCTCGGCGAGCACGGCGCTGACGACCGCGGTCGGCGCAAGCAGGAACGCGATCTGCCGCAGGCCACGGGAAACCGTCTCGCCGAAGCCGCGCATGTCGCCGCGACTCGCCAGGCGTGAGAGCGTCGGGAAGAGCACGGTTGCGATCGCGACGGAGAACATCCCCTGCGGGAGCATGTAGACGAGGAAGGCTTTCTGGATCGCGGTGGGCGCGAGATCGGGGTCGATCAACCGGGACGCGAAGAGCGTGTCGATCAGCGCGTTGACGTTGATGAGGCCGAGGCCAAGGGTGACGGGGATCATCAGCTTGAACACCTGGCGTACCGCCGGATCCCGCCAGTCGATGACGGCGCGCAGCCGCTCCTCTCCACGGTCGAGCGTGCGGAGCCACGGCATCGGCAGCAGCACCTGCAGGAACGTCGCCACGAGGATCGAGATGGCGTAGACGTAGAGCTGGGTGTCGGTCGAGTCGGCCTGCGGAACGCCGATCACGAGCCCCGCGATGATCGCGACGTTCCAGAGCACCGGCGAGAGAGCCGGCACCGTGAAGTGGTCGTAGCTGTTCAGGATCCCGACGACGACGCCGGAGACTCCGAGCAGCGTCACGATCGGGAAGAGGATGCGCGACAGGGTGACCGCAAGCGCGGGGTCGTTGCCGGGGTCGCCGAAGAGCCCGATCACCCACGGCGCGATCAGGATGAAGACGCACGTCAGCGCCGTCAGCCCGAGCAGCATCAGGTAGAAGAGGCTCGACGCGACACGCCATGCACGACGGCGCTCGCCGTGCTCGAGCAGATCGCTGAACACGGGCACGAACGCCGAGGAGAGGGCGGCATCCGCGACGAGCGCGCGAACCAGATTCGGGATCTGGAACGCAACCGTGAATGCATTGATCGGGCCTGCGGCGCCGAAGAAGTAGGCCGCGACCATCTCGCGAACGAGCCCG
>JBJMJY010000006.1:0-20084 GCA_045806105.1 Gaiellaceae bacterium
ACGTCCTCGCCCTCGAACTCGATCGCCGACTCCTCGATCACCTCTTCGGCCGCGAAGATCGGCGCCTCCGCCCGGACGGCCAGTGCGATCGCATCCGAGGGACGGGAGTCGATCTCGATCTCCGAGCCGTTCTGCTGCACGGTGATCGAGGCGTAGAAGGTGTTCTCCTTCAGCTCGGTGACCGTGATGCGCACGATCTGGGCGCCGAGCTCGCCGAGCATGTCGGTAACGAGGTCGTGTGTCAGCGGCCGAGGGGTGCTCGCGCCCTGGAGCTTCATCAGGATCGCCGCCGCCTCCGGGTGGCCGATCCAGATCGGGAGGAACTTGTTCCCGTCGGCCGTCTTCAGCAGCACGATCGGCTGCTTGCCGACGAGATCGAAGCTCACGCCGTAGATGACCATCTCGTACATCAGGCGTCGTCCCGGGCTTCGGTCATAGCCTCAGAGTACCGGCTCAAACTCCGCGTAGAGGAGGCCGCTCGCCGGGCGGCAGGGGCTCGATCTCGTCGACGGGAACCATGCGCGCCTCGCCGGTCATGGCGTCCTCGAGAAACGCCTGCCGGTCAGGCACGCTCATGGGGTCGAGGCCGCGCAGGTAGTAGCGCCGACCCTGGTGGAGGACGAGGTCGCCGATCTTCATGGCCGCAGTTACTGAGACGTCATCGGCGGCGTTTCGGCGGTCCACATCCCTGGGCTGGGTGCGGCTACACTGGCCGCCCTGCGGGCGATTAGCTCAGTTGGTTAGAGCGCCGCTCTGATAAGGCGGAGGTCCGTGGTTCGAATCCACGATCGCCCATTCTCCGTTCGAAGTCCGGTGCCGCAGAAGCGGCAACATGACGACTTCGAAACGGATTCAGCTCCTTCGATCAATGCTGGTGCGAATGGTCTTCATCACGGTTCGATTCCCCACCGGCCCGAGTGCGTTTCGCCCGACTGCAGCACGACCAGACCGGCGCCGCTCCTGAACGCGTTCGGAGCGCACGTCATCGGCTCGACGGCGACGCTTCGCCGTGCCACGTCGGGTAGCGGGTCACCTGTGAAGACCATCACGTACGGCCAACTGTGGTCGGCCCACAAGGTCGTCTCGCCCACCCGAACACGGACGCGGCCGTCGGAATCTCGGGCGAGGTCGGTGAAGCAATGGTCGAGCACCGCGCGTCCGATCGGCCTCGGCTCACGGAAGTCGAGCTCGCTCTCGACCGGCGACTCGCCGACCGGCAGGCCGCGGTCGTTCGACCGCAGCACCGTGCGGGCAGGGACCTGCAACTCGATCCCGTCCACGAGGTCGCCGCCGACTGCGAGGTACGGGTGGGCGCCCGCTCCGTAGGGACACGGCTCTGAACCGACATTGGTCGCATGGATCTGGACGGTGAGCCCGTCCTCGGCGAGCGTGTGCTCCACCCGGATGGCGAGCGCGAACGGATAGCCCGGCCGCGGGTAGAGCGTGTGCTCGAGCACGGCGCGCTCCGGCTCCCGCTCGGCTACGGACCACTCCGACCAGCGTGTGAGGCCGTGGATCGCGTTTCGCCGCTCGGGCTCGTCGAGCGGGAGCCGGTGCGTCTCCCCGCCGAACTCGTAGCGGCCGTCCTCGATCCGGTTCGGCCACGGCAAGAGCAGCTGCCCGCGCCCCGAGGGGCAGACCTCGTCGGCGTCGTACCCGTCCAGCAGCGATCTGCCGCCGGCCGCATACGTCCGCAGGCCTCCGCCGACGGTGACCACGACCGCGCGCTGGTCGCCGTAGGCAAGCTCGACCTGGAGGCCCGACGGAACCACGGCGGGAGTGTCATCTGGCGCTCCCCTGCGGGCTTCATCCCCATCGGGCGATGTGGCCATGTGGAGCCGTCTCTAGCGTCGCCGCCGATGACGCCGCTCGCCTCGACGGTGGTGGATCTCGCGCGACTCCAGTTCGCGACGACCTCGATCTACCACTTCCTGTTCGTGCCGCTGACGCTCGGGCTAGGACCGATCGTGGCGATCTTCCAGACCATGTGGCACCGCACCGGGGAGGAGCACTGGCTCCGCCTGACGCGGTTCTTCGGGACGCTCTTCCTGATCAACTTCGCGATCGGGGTCGCGACCGGCCTGGTGCAGGAGTTCGAGTTCGGGATGAACTGGTCGGTGTACTCGAGGTTCGTCGGGAACGTGTTCGGCGCCCCGCTCGCGGTCGAGGGCCTGGCGGCCTTCTTCCTCGAGTCGACCTTTCTCGGCCTCTGGATCTTCGGGTGGAACCGGCTCTCGCCGCGCCTCCACCTGGCGACGCTGTGGATCGCCGTCCTCGGGACCTGGTTGTCGGCCTACTTCATCCTCGTTGCGAACTCCTGGATGCAGCACCCGGTCGGCTACAAGCTCGTCGACGGCGAAGCGCAGCTGACGAGCGTCTGGGCGCTCCTGTCGAACGAGTTCGCGCTGCGCGCGTACCTGCACACGATCCTCGCAGGACTGATCTTCGGATCGAGCGTCGTGCTGGGCGTCTGCTGCTGGCACTTCCTCCGGCGCCACGACGTCGACCTCTTCCGGAAAGCAGCGAAGGTCGCGCTCATCCTCGCGGTGCCGATGACGCTGCTCCAGCTCGTGGTCGGCAATCGCTTCGGGGAGGCCGTCACAAGCGCGCAGAGCATGAAGATCGCCGCCTCGGAGGCACAGTGGAACACCTGCAAGCCGTGCCCCTTCTCGCTCTTCCAGATCGGCGGCTTCTCCAAAGATGACGAGACACCGAGCTTCTCGATCGCGCTCCCGCGGCTGCTGTCGTACATGGCCACCGGCTCGTTCGACGGCCAGGTGCAAGGCCTCGACCAGCTTCAAGCGCAGGAGCAGAGCAAGTACGGCCCCGGCAACTACATGCCGAATGTCAGGGTCGTCTACTGGTCGATGCGGGTGATGGCGTTCTCCGGCGTGCTGATGTTCCTGATCGCCGCCGCCGGTGCGTGGCTCTACTGGAAGAGACGGCTCGAGAGGGCGCGCTGGTTCCACTGGACGGCTCTCGCGGCGATCGCTCTCCCGTACATCGCGGCGACCGCGGGCTGGATCCTCACCGAGATGGGACGCCAGCCCTGGATCGTGCAAGGACTGCTGAAGACCAGCGAGGCGAACTCACCGAACGTCGGCACCGCCTGGCTCGGCGTCAGCCTGGGCGTGTTCATCACCCTCTACGTCGTCCTCGGCGTCATCGACTTCGTGCTGATGCGCCGTTACGCGCGCCCGGACCGGCCGGCGCCGCAAGAGGAGCTTCCCGTTCCGGCGGTGACGTACTGATGGACCTGCAGGTCTTCTGGTTCTGCCTGATCGCAGTCCTCTGGGGTGGCTACTTCCTGCTCGAGGGCTTCGACCTCGGGGTGGGCATGCTGCTCCCGTCCCTACCGAGGGACGAGCGCGAGCGCGGGACGATGCTCGCGACGATTGGACCGGTCTGGGACGGCAACGAGGTCTGGCTCGTCACGGCCGGCGGCGCGACCTTTGCCGCCTTCCCGGCGTGGTACGGGACGATGTTCTCGGGCTTCTACCTCGCCCTGTTGCTCGTGCTCTTCTTCCTGATCATCCGCGTGCTCTCGTTCGAGTGGCGCGGAAAGAGCGAGAGCCCGGGTTGGCGCTCGGCGTGGATGTGGGCCAATGCCGCCGGGAGCTTCGGCGCAGCGCTGATCTGGGGGATCGGGCTGTCCAACCTGCTCCACGGCGTCCCGCTCGACGCGAACGGCGACTTCTCGGGGAGCTTCTGGGATCTGTTCAGCGTCTACACCGTGCTCGGCGGGGTGACGATCGTGCTGCTGTTCGTGTTCCACGGCGCGACATTCCTGACGCTGCGGACCGTCGGGGATCTGTGCGAGCGGGCCTCGGCTGCGGCGCGGCGGCTCTCGGTGCTCGCGGCGCTCGTGGTGGCGGCGTTCCTCTCGTGGACGGTGGCGGTCGCGGTCGACCGGAACGACAAGGGTCTCTTCCCACCGATCCTGCCCGCGGTCCTCGGGATCGTCGCGGTCGTGCTCGCCGTACTCTTCGTGACCCGGCGCCGCGGCGGCTGGGCGTTCGTGATGACGGGGCTGGCGACCGTGCTCTGGGTGGCGACGGTCTTCACCAGCCTCTACCCGCGGGTGATGGTCTCGAGCCCGGGCTTCGCCAACAGCCTCACCGCCGACGGAGCGGCCTCGGCGCATTACACGCTCGTGCTGATGACGGTGGTGGCGGCGATCTTCGTCCCTGTCGTCCTCCTCTACCAGGGCTGGACCTACCACGTCTTCCGGGCGCGGGTCGGAGGGGACGAGGTGCAGGCGCATCCGCTGGCGCCCCCGACCGGCGGCTCGAGTTGAGCATGCGGGCGCTCGACCGACGGCTTCTGCGCCGGGCGCGGCCCGTCCGCCGCTTGCTCGCCCTCGACGTGGTGCTCGGCCTCGCCGCGGCGGTGCTCGTCCTCCTCCAGGCGACGTTGCTCGCCCGCGTCGTCGCGCGGGCCTTCGTGGGCGCGTCCCTCCGTGACGTCTCCAGGGACTTGGTGCTGCTGGCGCTGGCCTTCGCCGGGAGGGGCATGCTGGCGTGGGGCTTCGAGCTCGCAGGCCGGCGCGCGGCTTCGTCGGTCCTCTCCGAGTTCCGGCTGGCGCTAGTTCGGCGGAGGCTCCGCGACCAGCCGATCGCGCTCGACGGGGTCGAGGGAGCCGAGGTCGCCGCGTCCGCGGTTCAGGGCGTCGACGGGCTCGAGGCCTACTTCGCGCGGTACCTCCCCCAGCTCGTGCTCGCCTCGATCGTCCCGCTCGCGGTGCTCGCGTGGGTGGCGGCGATCGACCTCACCTCGGCCGGGGTCATGCTCCTGACGCTGCCGCTCGTGCCCGTCTTCATGTGGCTGATCGGGCGCTACACGGAGGAGCGGGCGCGCGAGCGATGGCAGGCCCTGCGGCTCCTCTCGGGGCACTTCCTGGACGTCGTCCGCGGGCTGCCGACGCTACAGGCGTTCAACCGCAGCCGCGCGCAGGCAGACGTGCTCTCGGAGGTCGGCGAGCGCTACCGGCGCACCACCATGGCGACCCTCCGTGTCGGCTTCCTCTCCGGCGCGGTGCTCGAGCTGGCGGCGACGCTCGGCGTCGCCCTCGTCGCGGTCACGGTCGGCGTGCGGCTCGCCGCAGGGAGCCTCGGGCTCGAGACCGGCCTGACGGTGCTGGTGCTCGCACCCGAGCTCTACCTGCCGCTCCGCCAGCTCGCGGCGCAGTTTCACGCGAGCGCCGACGGCCTCGCGGTCGCGGAGCGGATGCTCGAGCTGCTCGACGCACCTCCGGCGGTCGGCGTGGGCGGCCGGCTGGTGCCCCCGAGCCCTCGGGAGGCGCCGGTGCGCCTGGAGACGGTCTCGTTCGCGTACCCGTCGCGCCCGGGACTCGTCCTCGACCGTTTCGAGCTCGAGCTGCCCCCGGGAGAGACGGTCGCGCTTGTTGGTCCGAGCGGAGCCGGCAAGTCGACGGTCGCGAGCCTGCTGCTTCGCTTCGCGGAGCCGGCGTCGGGACGGGCGACCGTTGGTGGGATCGACCTCGCCGAGTGCCGGGCCGAGCTCTGGCGGCGGCTGATCGCGTGGGTGCCCCAGCGGCCGACGATCTTCCGGGGAACGGTCGCCGACAACATCCGCCTCGGCCACGAGGGGGCAAGCGAGCGCGCGCTCCGCGACGCGGCCGTGCTCGCCGGCGCCGACCGCTTCATCGGGACGCTGCCCTCGGGCTACGAGACGCTCGTCGGCGACGGAGCGCGACCGCTCTCGTCCGGCGAGCAGCGCCGGATCGCGCTCGCGCGGGCGTTCGTGCGTGACGCGCCGCTCGTGATCCTCGACGAGCCGACCGCGGATCTCGACCGCACGAGCGCGGAGGTCGTCGCCGAAGCGGTCGAGCGGCTGCGCCCGGGGCGGACCGTGCTGCTGATCGCCCACCGGCCAGAGCTCGTCGCGCACGCCGACCGAGTCGTCGTCCTCGGCGACGGCAGCGCGGTGCGGGAAGAAGCGGCGTGATCGTCGCGCTGCGCCGACTTAGCGCCCTCGCGGGAGTGCGGCCCCCGCGGCTTGCGCTCGCCGCGCTGCTCGGCGTGCTCACGATCCTCTTCGGCGTCGGTCTGATGGGAACGGCCGGCTACCTGATCTCGAGAGCCGCCGAGCAGCCGGCGCTGCTCTCGCTGACGGCGGCGATCGTCGGCGTCCGCTTCTTCGGCCTCGCGAGGCCTGTCGCCCGGTACCTCGAGCGGCTCGTCTCGCATGACGTCGCCCTGCGGAGCCTCGGCACGGCGCGTGCGCGGGTCTACGACGAGCTGGAGCCGCTCTCGCCGGCGCAGCTCCGGGATCGGCGGCAGGGCGACCTGCTCGCGCGCTTCGTCGCCGACGTCGACTCGCTGCAGAACCTCTACCTGCGCGGCCTGCTGCCGCCCGTCGTCGCGCTCGTCGCCGGGGCGGTTGTGGTCGGCGCCGCCGCGGCCATCCTCCCGGCGGCGGCGGTCGTGCTCGGAGCCGGGTTCGCCGTCGCAGGGACCATCGTTCCGCTCGCGGCGGCCGCGCTCACGCGGCGGGCGTCGGCACGGAAGGTCGCAGCCAGGGGGGCGCTCTCGGAGGAGCTGGTCGAGACGCTCGCCGGCGGCGCCGAGCTCGTGGCATACGGGCGGCAGACGGACCGCCTCGAGCGGCTCGGCGCGGCCGACCGTAGTCTCGTGCGGGTCGCCCGGCGAGCCGCCCTGGCGGACGGCACCGGTGACGGCCTCCGCCTGCTCGTCACGGGCGCCACGGTGGCAGGCGTCCTCGCGGTCGGTGTCTCCGCCCACGCGGCCGGCACCCTCGACCGGGTCCTGATCGCGCTCCTCGCCCTTGCGGCGCTGGCAACATTCGAGGCCGTCCAACCGCTTCCGGAGGCCCTCCGCGAGCTCCAGACGACGATCGCAGCCGGCGCGCGCGTCCTCGAGCTGACGGACCGGACGCCGGCCGTCGCCGATCCGGCCGATCCGCTCCCGCTGCCGAGCGCACCGTTCACGGTGACCCTCGAGGACGTTCGCGTCCGCTACGAGCCCGCCGAGCGGCCGGCCCTGGACGGGGTCGGCCTCAGGCTGGAGCCGGGACGGCGGATCGCGCTGCTCGGACGGAGCGGGAGCGGCAAGACCACGGTCGCGAACTTGCTACTCCGCTTCGTCGACCCCGAGCTCGGGCGCGTCACGCTCGACGGGCACGACGTGCGGGAATACCGGCGCGAGGACGTGCGCCGCGCGATCGCCGTGTCGGGCCAGGACGCGCACCTGTTCTCGGCGAGCATCCGCGCGAATCTCCTGGTGGCCCGCCCCGCTGCGACGGATGACGAGCTGGAGGCTGCGTTGCGCTCGGCGCGCATCCTGGACTGGGTGCGGTCGCTTCCACAGGGACTCGACACGCTCGTCGGCGAGCAGGGCCGCGAGCTCTCGGGCGGCCAGCGACAGCGGATCGCCCTCGCGAGGGCCCTGCTGACCGACGCCCAGGTGCTCGTGCTCGACGAGCCAACCGCGCACCTGGACGCGCCGACCGCCCAGGGCCTGGTCGAGGACGTCTTCGCCGCAGCCGAAGAGCGTTGCGTGCTCCTGATCACGCACCGGCCGGAGGGCATCGCCCTCGCCGACGAGCTTGTCGTCCTGCCCGACCCGCAGGCGACCGAGGAGCGGAGCGCCGCCTGACGGCCGCCGGTCGGGGCGCCAATGCCCCGCCTCAGGTCGTCAGCTGTACCGGGAAGGTCGCGAGCCAGACGACGACTCCAAGGAAGAGCACCCAGCCGAGGCCGAGGATCGCCTTCCGCACGCCGCCCGCCTCGAACTTGGTGCTGATTCCGGCGAAGAAGAGCGCCGAGGCGAACAGCACGACCGCGAGCATGTAGTTGTCGGCGCGCTGGTTCGCAGCCTTCGCCCGCTCCGAGCCCGCCGCCGCCCGCCCCTCTAGCCGGTCGGCCTCGCTCGACGCCTGCAGCCGGTACTGCGGCATCGCAAACGGCGTCGAGGGGGCACCCGGGCGCTCGAACGGGCGGGCCTGGAGCCACGCCGCGAACGCCGGCTTGAACTCGTCACGGAAGCGCGTGCGGTAGAAGTCCGCAAGCTGCGTCCGGTGCTCCTGGCGCGCGTCGACCCACTGGACGAAGGTCGCGACATCGATCTGCACCTGGCGATTCGCGAGCGCCGCGGAGCGGTTCTCGGCGATTCGCGCTGCGGTGGCACGGCTGTACGCCTGGGACTGCTCGCCAGTCCACTGGCGCGACTGGTAGGCCGCCCAGGCCGTCGCCACGGTGGCGAGGGCCAGCAGGACGGCCGCGAGGAGCTCCAGGCGCCGCGCTGACGGAGTCGCGTCGCTCACGCCGGCGAGGTCCCCCGTCTCCGTGTGGGACGATTCCCCCTGTGACCCCTCCCGCCGAAGCCGCCGCCTCCGAGCCGGGCGAGGCACAGGCGCGCCTCGGCGAGTCGCGCTGGCCACCGGCCCTTGCTCTGGTCGCGTTCATGGCGCTCAACATCGCCGTTCGCGTCTGGCTGCCGAACGAAGGCGCGGTCCGCGTTACGTGGCTGCTTCCGGCTGTCGAAGCCTTGCTGCTCGTCGTGCTGCTCGTCGGAGACCCGGCGCGGCTCGCAACGCGCGGGCGCTGGGTGAGGCCATTTCTCGTCGCCCTCGTCGCCCTCCTCGTCGTCGCCGCTCTCTGGGCGACGGTGCTGCTCGTCTACGACCTCATCAAGGGCATCGGCGTCTCCAACTCGCCGGAGGAGCTGCTGGCCTCCGGCGGCCTCGTCTGGCTCGGGAACAACCTCTCGTTCGCGCTCCTCTACTGGCTGATCGACAGCGGCGGGCCGGTCGCACGCTCGCAGCGGTCGGCGCCGGCCGACTTCGCGTTCACGCAGCACATGAGCCCGGAGCTCGCGCCGCCCGGCTGGAGGCCGGTGTTCCTCGACTACCTTCACCTCGGGTTCACCAATGCGACGGCGTTCAGCCCGACCGACGTGATGCCGCTCACGCACCGGGCGAAGTACACGATGCTGGTGCAGTCGACGGTCGCGCTCGCGCTCTTCGGGCTCATCGTCGCCCGGGCCGTGAACGCGTTCACCTAGACCGCCGCTGCGTCGCCCGCGCTGATGACGGGCACGGTCTCGTTCAATCGCCCCTCGCGAGCGAGCGAGATGACGACGGCACCCGCGAGCGCCAGCCCGAGGCCGATCGAGGCGGCGACCACGTGCCACACGGGACGGCTGAGCCGTTCGTCGAGCAACAGCGTGCCCAGCAGGATGCCGACTACGGGGTTCGCAACCGAGACGGTGGCGACCGAGGGAGCGAGTCGGCCGGTACCCAGCGAGACCTGCTGCAACACGAAGCCGAGCACGCCTGCGACCGCGAGCGTGTACGGCTCCCAGTGTGAGAGCAGCTGGTCGAGCCCCTCGTGCAGATAGCCGAGCGTCGGCTTGGTCAACGCCGCGGAGAGGCCGAAGAGGATGCCGGCGATGGTCCCGTACACGGCCGCTCGCATGGTCAAGCCGCCGCGCCCCGCGAAGAGCAGGAGCGCGGCGCAGACGACGGCCAGGACGGCGATCGCGATCGCCCACTCGTCTCCGGGCGCGTTCTCCTTGCCGCCGGCCGGATCGCCGAAGATCGCGAAGAGCGCCAGGCCGGCCACGATGACCGCCGCACCCGTGACCTCGCGCCGGCCGACGTGCTGCTGGGTCAGGAAGTACCCGAGCGGAAGCGCGAAGACGACGGTCATGACCAGCAGCGGCTGGATGATCGCGAGCCGGCCGCGATCGAGCGCCGCCGCCTGGAGCACATAGCCGCCGAACAGCGCCGCGGTGCCGGCGAGCCACATCGTCTGGCCCGCCAGTCGCGCGAGCGACACGGGGTGCCGCAGCGAGATCTCGGGCAAGCCGAGCGCCCCTTTCTGCTGCAGCGTGGCCGCCAGTGCGAACAGGAGCGCGGCGAGCAAGGCGAGCGTGGAGGCCACCGGCCGAGCCTAGAACGCCGGGCGGCCGATCAGGCCACTGTCGCCACTGTCGCGGCAGCCTCGCTCGTCGCCCCCAGCCGCTCGAGCAGGTGGTCGCCCACGCGGAGCGCGTTGGCCATCGCGGTCAACGCCGGGTTGACCGCACCGATGCTCGGGAACACGCTCGTGTCGACGACGTAGAGGTTGTCGAGCTCGTGCGCACGGCAATCCCGGTCGAGCACGGAGGTCGCCGGGTCGTCGCCCATGCGGCAGGTACCCGCCTGGTGCGCCACGCCCGCCACCGGGATGTCGTTCTTCATGTACGCGAAGCGATGGAAGAGATGGTCGGGCTCCATGTGCAGCTTCTTCAGCATCGACCGCAGCTGCGTGTAGAGCTCCTGCTTCGGCTTGTCGTTGCTGGCCGTGTAGGTGAGCGTGAGCTTCCCGTCGCCATCGACCGTGACGCGATTCCCGGGCAGGGGCAGGTCCTCCGTCGAGAGCCAGAAGTCGATCGCGTGGCGCGCAACCCGCTCGAGCGACCACTCGGGCGCAAGCTTCGTCTCGCCCGGCTTCTCGCCGTGGAACATCGGCGCTTGCGACTTGCCGACCATCTGGATGTTGCCGAGCGGGTAGTCGGCCGCCTCGCCCGCGAGGTAGAAGTCGTTCAGCCCGAGCGTCTTCTGGAACACCGTCGGGTTCTCGTCTTTCGAGAGCGCCAGCACGGCCTGGCTGTTGTGGAACATGTAGTTGCGGCCGACCTGATCGGAGCCATTCGCCAGGCCGTTCGGGTACTCGTCGCTGGCCGAGAGAAGGAGCAGCTTGGCGGTGTTCGCCGCCCCGCACGCGAGCACGACGAGATCGGCGGTGTACATCCGGGTCTCGCCGTCGTGCTCCACAACGACGCCGCTGACCGTCCCGCCGCTGCCGTTCGTCTCGAGCCTTACAGCCTGGGCGTTCGTGAGCAGCTCCACGTTCGAGTGCTCGAGAGCCGGCCGGACGCCGAGCACCTCGGCGTCCGACTTGCCGTGGACGGCGCAGGCGAACCCGTCGCAGTTCGCGCAGCGCACGCAGGCGCTGTACGGAGGGTTGGACTCGTTCAACCGGATGCCGCAGGGCGCGTGGAAGGGGTGGTACCCGGCGGTGGCCAGGTCGTCGGAGAGCTTCTGGATGCGAGGCTCGTGCGAGACCGCCGGGAACGGGTACTGCGCGCTCGCGTAGGGCTCGGTCGGGTCCTCGCCGTGCACGCCGTGCACCTCGTACAGGTGCTCGGCCTTCGTGTAGTAGGGCTCGAGCTCGTCGTAGGTGATCGGCCAGGCGGGCGAAATGCCGTCGTGGTGGCGGAGCTCGCCGAAGTCCTCCGCACGGAGACGATAGAGCGCCGCTCCGTAGAGCTTCGTCGCGCCGCCCACGAAGTAGTGAATCTGCGGCTGGAACGGCTTGCCGTGCTCGTCGTACCACGTGTCCTCGGAGACGTAGCGGTTGTCGACGAACACGTCCTGCGCGAGCCAGTTCTGCGGCTCTCGCGGAAGCCAGTCGCCTCGCTCGAGCAACAGGATCCGCTTGCCGGACGGCGCAAGGTGGCGGGCGAGCGTGCCGCCGCCCGCGCCCGTGCCGATAACGATGACGTCGTAGTCGTCCATCAGTACTCCTCCAGCATCTCGGGCACGATGATCCGCGCGGCCGCCTCGATCAGAGCCAGGTGCGAGAAGGCCTGCGGGAAGTTCCCGAGGTGGCGGCCTGTGGGCGCGTCGAACTCCTCCGCGTAGAGCCCGAGCGGCGAGGAGACCCGCAGCAGCCGCTCCATCAGGTCACGCGCCCTCTGGATCTCGCCGATCGCCCCCAGTGCGGACACCAGCCAGAACGAGCAGATGAGGAACGTACCCTCCTTGCCCGAGAGGCCGTCGTCGGTCTCGCCGGTTCGGTAGCGAAGGACGAAGCCGTCCTCCGTGAGGTCGTTCTCAATCACCTCGACCGACTTGCGCAGCACCTCGTCGTCACCCGGCAGGAAGTCGAAGATCGCCGCGAGCAACGTGGAGGCGTCGAGCGCGTCCGTCTCGTAGTGCTGGCGCAGGACACCGTCACGCACGCCGTGCTCGAGGATGTCGGCGTGGATCTCGTCCGCGGTCGCCCGCCAGCCTCCCTGAAGCTCCGGGTCACCGCGGATCTCGGCGAGCTTCGCAGCGCGGTCGAGCGCCACCCAGCACATCAACTTCGAGGAGACGTAGTGCTGGGGCTTGCCGCGCGCCTCCCAGATGCCCTGATCCGGCTGGCGCCAGATCCCGATGGCGCACTCGGCCTGCGACTGCACGATCGGCCACAGGCGCCGCGGCAGACGCGCGCTGTGGCGGGTGTGGAGGAGGATCGAGTCGAGCACCGCGCCGAACACGTCGTTCTGGCGCTGGTCGAAGGCGCCGTTGCCGATTCGCACCGGCTTCGCGCCCACGTAACCGGTCAGATGATCGAGCGTGGATTCCGTCAGGTCGCGGCGGCCGTCGATCGCGTACATGATCTGGAGCGAGCCGTCCTCGGTCGGCTCCAGGTCGGCGACGAACTGCATGAACTCGTCGGCCTCCCAGTTCAGGTTGAGGAAGTGCAGCGCCTGGAGCGTGAACGTCGTGTCGCGCATCCACGTGAACCGGTAGTCCCAGTTCCGCTCGCCGCCCGGCGTCTCGGGCAGCGAGGTCGTGAGCGCCGCGACCGTCGCCCCGGTCGGCATGTACGTCAGGCCCTTGATGGTGAGGGCCGAGCGCTGGATCGGATCACGCAGGCGGTGATCCGGAATCCGGGCGCCGTCGAGCCAGTCGCGCCAGAAGCGCGTCGTGGCCTGGACCCTCGCCTCCGCCTCGTCGACGTTCTGCGGCGAGGCCAGGCCCTCGGCCCAGGAGAGGGCGCAGTAGGCGCGCTCTCCTACGTGGAGGACGTGCCGCGCCCGAACGCGGTCGCCCTCGATGCCGAGCGCGAGGTCGGACTGCAGGCGGAACGTCTGGCCCGCGCCGCTCGCATCTGCGACGTGCCGGCTGCTGTCGGGAGTCGTCCACTCGGCCGGCTTCCGCCCGTAGTCGAAGACGGGCTCGCACACGAGCTCGACCTCGACGTGGCCGTCGACGCACTCGACCGTCCGCACGAGCATGTGATCGGCGTCGTCGTCCGCCGGCGGGCGAGTATGGGGCGTAATCGCGTCCTCGTGGTCCCACGACCCCATCGTCAGCGCATCACGGACGACGATCCAGCCGGAAGGCGTCTTCCAGGTCGTCTCGAGCACGTTGGTGCCGGGCTCGTAGGCCACCGCCGTCGGGTGGGAGATGCCGAACGGGCCGAAGCGGAAGAAGCCGGCCTCACGGTCGAGCAGGCTGCCGAACACGCTCTGCGAGTCGAAGCTCGGGATGCAGAGCCAGTCGATCGCGCCGTCGGGAGCGACGAGCGCACCGGTGTGGCAGTTCGAGAGGAACGCGTAATCCGCAATCGGCGGGAACGGCGAGGGTGCCGCGGCGCTCTGCGGCTGGCTCTCGGCCTCGTGCTTGGCGGTCACGGCGGTCATCGGCAGCTCTCCTTCTTTGGCGGTGACGAGGCGGCTACTCGACCCACGGCTCGTGCCAGCGGCCGTGGCCAGCCACGAGCGCGTCGGCCTCGGTTGGGCCCCAGGACCCGGGCGCGTAGGCGTGAACAGGAGGTGGGTCGTCGAGCAGCGGCTGCATGATGCGCCACGCCTCTTCGACTCCGTCCTGGCGGGTGAAGCGCGTGCTGTCGCCGAGCATCGCCGCATACAGCAGCACCTCGTACGGCGTCGGCCCCTCGCCGCCTTCCGTCCCGAACTCCATGTCGAGGCTGATGGCGGACGCGCCGGCCGTGTCGGCGCGGTGGGCGTCGACGATCAGCCTGATCCCGGTCGAGGGGTCGAGCCTGACCACGAGCTGGTTCGGCTCGGGTCGCCGCGCGCGCAGATGGAAGCCCAGCTTGGGCGGATGCTTGAAGACGAGCCTGAGCTCGGTCTCGGTCGCCGCCAGCTTCTTGCCCGTCCGAATGAAGAACGGCACGCCCGCCCAGCGCCAGTTCTCGATGTCCAGGCGGAGGGCCGCGTAGGTCTCGGTCGCGGAGTCGGGGGCGACGCCGTCGACGTCGAGGTAGCCGTCGTACTGGCCGCGCACGTACTGGGCCGGGTCAGCGGTCACGACAGCCCGGAAGAGGTCGACCTGGGCGTCCTTGATCGCCGCGGCGTCTCGCCGAGAGGGAACCTCCATGGCCGCCGCCGCGACCACCTGCATCAGGTGGTTGACCGCCACGTCGCGCAGCGCGCCAACCGGGTCGTAGAAATGCCCCCGGTCCTCGACGCCGAAGTCCTCGGTCATGGTGATCTGGACCGACTCGAGGTGGTTGCGACCCCAGAGCGGCTCGAGCACCGAGTTCGCGAACCGAAGGTAGAGGATCTCCTCGAGCCCCATCTTCCCGAGGTAGTGGTCGATCCGGTAGAGCTGCGACTCGTCGATGTGCTGGTGGAGCTCCTCGGCCAGCGCGTGGGCCGACTCGAGGTCGTGGCCGAACGGTTTCTCGACGACGACGCGCGCGGAGTCGGTCAGGCCGGCCTTGGAAAGGCCCTCGACGACGCGGCCGAACAGGAACGGCGGGATCTCGAGGTAGAAGACGGGCTGCTGCGCTCCGTCGATCGCCGTCGCTAGCCGTTCGTAGGTCGCGTCGTCGCCGAAATCCCCCTCCACGTACGACAGCCGGTTCGCGAGCCGGTCGAAGACCGCCGGGTCGAGTGTCTCCCCGGTCGCCTCGATCGACGTCTTCGCGCGCTCCCTGAGGTGGTCGAGCGTCCAGTCGTCGACCGCGACGCCGACGATCGGGCAGTCCAGCAGCCCGCGGCGCTCGAGCCGGTAGAGCGAGCGGAACGTCATCACGCGCGCGAGGTCGCCGGTGATGCCGAACACGACCAGGACGTCGGCCGGCCGCTGTTCGTCTCCTGCCGCCTGGCGCTGCGCGATCTCAGGTGCTGCGGTCGTCATCGCTCTCCTCTCCTCAGGTCTCGACCCTGATCCGGCCGGTGCGCTGGTGCGTCAGGGTCGCTCCGGCCCAGTCGATCACCGCCTTGGCGCGGTCCTCGTTCGTCGGCAGCAGCGCGAGGTGCACGGTGCCCCAGGCAACCTGCGCCTTCTTCCCCTTCATCGTCCGGCCGGCGAGCATCTGCACGACCGCAGCACCGCGGCCGATCGTCGCCATCGTGCCCTTGTCGTGGTACTTGAACGGCTTCGGCTCCTTGCCCGCGACGAGCCTCGCGATGGTCTCGCCCGCGTGCTCGCCCGACTGCAGTGCAACCGAGCCGAGCTGCGGGAGAACCTGCTGTGTCTTCGGGTCCGTAATCGCAGCGATGTCGCCGAGCGCGAGGACCTCCGGGTGCGACGCGAGCCGCAGCTGCTCATCGACGCCCAGGCGGTTGCCCTTCTCGAGCTCGACCCCGAGCGAGCGCACCAGCGCGTTTCCCTGCAGGCCGGCACCCCAGACGAGCGTGTGCGCCTGCAGGACCGTTCCCGACGCGAGCGTCACCCGCTCGGGCGTGATCGACTTCACCACGTCGCCCGTGACGACCTCCACTCCGCGCTCGACCAGCGCCTGCTCGGCGTAGGCTCGGAGCTCGGGCTTGAACATCGAGAAGAGCTCCGGCGAGGCCTCGACCAGCACGACCCGGCCGGAGCCGTCGCGGAGGTCCGGGTAGTCCTTCAGCAGGACGCCGTTGTAGAGCTCTGCCAGCGCGCCGGCCGTCTCGACGCCGGTCGGGCCGCCCCCGACGACCACGACGTTGAGCGCCCCGTCCTCCGCAAGCCCCGGATTGCGGTCGGCCGCCTCCCAGCGCTCGAGGATGTGGTCCTTGAGCCGCACCGCGTCGGGCAGCGTGTAGAGCGGAAACGAGTGCTCCGCTGCGCCCTCGACGCCGAAGAAGTTGACCTCGGCCCCGAGTGCGAGCACGAGGTAGTCGTAGCGCTGGGGCTCGAGCTCTTCGAACCGCGCCTCTCGCGCGTCGAGGTTCAGGGAGACGACGCGGTCCTGGTGGATCCGCGCGTTGTCCTGGCCGTGGAAGAGGTCGCGGATCGAGTGGCCGACGGCGGGCTGCTCCAGCAGGCCGGTCGCGAGCTGGTAGAGCAGCGGCTGGAAGGTGTGGTAGTCGTGCTGGTCGACCAGGACGACGTCGACCGGAGTCTTCTCCAGCTTTCGGGCGGCGCCGATCCCGGCGAACCCGCCGCCGAGGACGAGGACGCGCGGGCGAGAGCCGTTGGCGGCGGGACGGGGGGTGCCCACGGCGGTTCAGGCTAGACACGGCCTCCCGTTGGCCGGTCACCCAATGAGGGTGAATCGCGTCAGCGAGCAGCGAGCAGCGTCGATATCAGGTCGTGCTGAGCTCGAGCCAGAGCGGCCGGTGATCCGAGATGTGGTACCGCACGTAGCTCAGGAACTCCTTCTCCGTGCGCGCGCTCCACAGATCCTGGAAGAGCGCGCCGTCGAAGTCGAACACGTTGCTCGCGCCCGTGAAGCGGTCTTTCGTCGGGCCCGGGAAGAAGGCGATCTGGTCGAACTGGTTGTCGGAGGCGATCGCGGCGGCGATCTGCGAGCTGTGCTGCGGCGTCTCGAGGCCCAGCGAGACGAGTGCGTCGAAGATGCGGTCGCCCGGCGCGGCGCGGGGGAGGTTGAAGTCTCCGAGCGGCACGATCTCCGAGACGTACGAGTTCGCATCCTTATGCGTCCGGTCCGCCCACCAGGCGACGGCGAAGGTCTCGAGGGTGCGGCGGTCGAGGTCGGCCGGCGCCGTCGAGCCGTAGAAGAGGTGCACGTTGAGGAGGGCGAAGCGGAACCCACCCGCTTCGAAGCTGGCCAGGTACGGGCCGCGGTCGAAGCCGGTGAAGGGCGCCGTCGCCCCCCGCCGCGCGATCCTCGGCAGCTGGCTCGGCGGGATCGCGATGCGGCCGACCTCGCGGAGCCGCTTGACCTTGCGGCTGTCGTAGAGGAAGGCCTGCCGCTCGCGGTTGCCCGACGCGTCGGAGAAGAGCAGGTCGTAGCGACTCGGCAGGTGGTCGTGGATCGCCTCGATCCCGCGCAGGTCGTCGTTCACCTCCTGCACCGCGACGAGGTCGAACCAGCCGATCACCTCGGCGATCAGCGCGTAGTCGCTGTCGAGCCGGTCCTGCACGCCAAGGTTGGCGACGTTCCAGGTGCCGACGAGCAACGTGTCCTTCGTCTTCGGCGGAATCTGCCGGCCTGGCTTGTCGCGCCTGTACGCCCTCAGCGCCGCACGCTCGCGCGCCGGGTCGTAGGTGTAGTCGAAACGCGGCTTCGGAAAAGGCGGCACCGAGACGATTGCAGCGCGTCGGCACGTCTGCTGTCAATAGCGTTGAGCGTCGATGCCGCTGACACGAGACGAAACGCGAGGCTCCGGGCTCGCAGTCGCCGTCGACCTCGTCAACACCTGGGACGAGCTCCATCCGGAGCCCGACCTGATCGAGGGACTGGACGACGTTCGGGTGTGGCTCGAGTGGCACGGCCTACGAAGCGCCGCGCGGCGGCTGAACGAAAGCGACGTCGGCCACGTCCGTGAATTGCGGGCGCGCTTCGACCGTGTCTTCGACGCTGGAGACGAATCGGAGGCGGCGGCCCGCCTCAACGAGTTGGCGCGCGAGTACGGCCGGCCGCCGGAGCTCGAGCAAGGCGACGGCGGTTGGCGGCTCCGGTCGTGGCCGGACGAGCGCGAGGGGCTTTCCGCCGTGGCCGCCTACGCGACCGCGGGGCTGCTCGACGCCTTCCAGCAACTCGGCTGGCGGCGGTTCGGCCGCTGCGCCGGTTCCCCGTGCCGCTGCGCCTTCGTCGACCGCAGCCGCAACCGGACGCGGCGCTACTGCTGCAACCTTTGCGCCGACCGGGTCGCTCAGGCCCAGTACCGCGCGCGCAAACGGGGACGCCCCGCCCCCTGAGGGTGGAGGCGGGGCGCAGGGAGAAGCTCTAGGACAGCCCCTCGCAGGTGGCCGGGAACTGGTTTGGATCCTGACGCCCGGTCGACTTGACGATGGCGAGCGGTGTGAGCACGTCGGCCGGGTCGGCGATGTAGACGAGCTTGCCGACGTCGGCGAAGATCGTCCCCTGTCCGGGGGCGGTCAGGTGCCCGTCGTTGCCGTTGATCGTGACCGTCACCGTGCCGTCGGCGTTCGGCTCGACGACGAACGGACCCGCGAGCACCGTCGTCAGCGTCTTGCCGTTCGCCGGGTTCGTGTAGGTGATGTGGAAGTCGACGGCGTGCGTGACGTCCCTGCCGCTCGAGAAGAGCGTCTCGCGCAGCGTGCCCTCGCTGTGAACCACGAAGGGAAACGGGCACACCCCCGGGCCTGCGGGCAGCGTGAACGTGCGGTTCACCTGCGTGATCGTCGTCACCGGCTGGTCGGCAGCTGCAGTCGGGACAAGCGTCGCGGCGGCAGTGACCGCGAGCGCCGCCACCGCACCGAAAGACTTCGTCATCTCTCCTCCCGTCAGGTACGTACTTCCGAAAGACGCTGACGCGCTGCGTCAGTGGCTAAGACGGGAAACGCCGCTGATCAGTTAGCGAGCTGTGTCGACCGCCGTCAGTGGACGATCTCGGTGCGGACGAGGTAGTCCTCGACCGCGAGGAGGAAGCTCGCGTCGTTCGCGATCTCGGCCAGCGTGCCCTTGGTCAGGTCGTCGAGCTCCGCGTCTTGTGCGAGCTCGAACAGAAACGGGCCGAGCTTGCCGGCCTGCGAGAGCGCGGACATGCGCAGGACGAGGTCGCGCGTGACGTCGTCCTGGTTGATCGCCTCGAAGGACTCGAGGTTTTCGTGCAGCGTGTGCAGCATTCACAGGGTCAACGACCCGTCGCTGCCTTTGGGTACGGGCTACGCCACTCTTTCGAGCGCCTCGGCCAGCTCCGCCAGCTCGGTCTCGTCCGTGAAGGCGATCTCGAGGCGGCCCGAGACGATCCGCGCCGGAAAACCGGTCACCCGCTCGGCCGCCTTGCCCACACGCTCGGCGAGCGCCGGGTCGACCTTGGGGACCTTGCGCGGCTTCGTCTTGGCGCCGGCCCAGCGCGCTGCCCGCTCGGCCGCGCGCACCGACATGCCCCGCCTCACGATCTGCCGCGCCAGCCGGCGGCGGCCGTCGTGGTCGGGCACCGCGAGCACCGCACGCGCGTGACCCTCGGTCAGGTCGCCACGCTCGACGAGGCCGAGCACGTCGTCTGGGAGCTCGAGCAGCCGCAGGCGGTTCGAGACCGTCGGCTTGGCCTTGCCGACCCGCTCGGAGAGGTCGCCGAGCGAGAGCTCGAACTCGTCCAGGAGGAGCGCGTACGCCCGAGCTTCTTCAACCGCCGAAAGCTCCTCGCGTGCCACGTTCTCGACGAGGCCGAGCAGCAGCGTGTCGCGGTCGTCGGCGTCGCGAACGAGCGCGGGGACCGTCGGCAGGCCGGCCTCACGGGCGGCGCGCCAGCGCCGCTCGCCGGCGATCAGCTCGAAGCCGCCGGCCTGACGCGGTCGCACGACCACCGGCTGGACGAGGCCCTGGGCGCGGATCGAGTCCGCCAGTGCCGAGGTCGACTCGTGGTCGAATCGCTTGCGCGGCTGGCGCGGGTTGGCGTGGATCGTCTCGACGGGCAGGTGCGCGAGCTCCGGCTCGCCGGGGCCGCCGACGAGCAGCTCGAGCCCGCGGCCGAGACCACGGCGCTTCTCAGGAACGGCCGACAAGCTCCATCGCCACCTTCCAGTACGCGTCGGCGCCGGCGGACGCGCGATCGTAGGCCGTCACCGGGAGCCCGTGGCTCGGCGCCTCGGCGACGCGCACCGAGCGCGGGACCGAGGCGCGGAAGACGAGCTCGCCGAAGTGCCGGCGCACCTCGGCGGCGACGTCGGCCGCCAGCCGCGTGCGCCGGTCGACCATCGTCAGCAGGACCCCGCCGAGCGCTAGCCTCGGATTCAGCCGCGAGCGGACGAGCTCCACGGAGCCCACCAGCTGCGCGAGCCCCTCGAGCGCGTAGTACTCGGCCTGCACCGGCACGAGCACGCGATCGGCTGCGGCCAACGCGTTGACGGTCAGGGGGCCGAGCGACGGCGGGCAGTCGACGAAGACGAATGCATACGAGTCGCCCGCCCGCGCGAGAGCCTCGGCCAGGTAGCGCTCGCCGTCGGATCGGCGAGAG
>JBJMJY010000007.1:0-32983 GCA_045806105.1 Gaiellaceae bacterium
CTCGGTGCGCGTCTGCACCCGCAGCTTCGCGTCGAGGTTCGACAGCGGCTCGTCCATGAGGAACGCGGCCGGCGAGCGCACGATCGCGCGGCCCATCGCGACGCGCTGTCGCTGGCCGCCCGAGAGCGCGCGCGGCTTCCGCTTGAGGAAGGTCTCGAGGCCGAGCACGTCGGCGGCGTTCTGCACGCGCTTGTCGATCTCCGCCTTCGGCATCTTCTTGAGCTTCAGGCCGAAGGCGATGTTGTCGTAGACCGACAAGTGCGGGTAGAGCGCGTAGCTCTGGAAGACCATGGCGATGTCGCGGTCCTTGGGCGTGAGGTCGTTGACGACCTGGTCGCCGATCCTGATCTCGCCCTCGCTGATCTCCTCGAGGCCGGCGAGCATCCGCAGGGCCGTCGTCTTCCCGCAGCCCGAAGGGCCTACGAGCACCATCAACTCGCCGTCGCCGATGTCGAGGTCGAAGTCGTGTACCGCCCGCGTGCCGTCCGGGTAGATCTTCGCGACGGAGTCGTACTCGATCTCGGCCATACCGGTAGTAGTTTCGCACGATCGCGGCCGCCTCGTGTGTCGGGACGGAAGGCCGACGGCGCTAAGATCGACCCGCCTGTTCCCGTGTCCCGAGGAGGAGCCTCCGCAGATGCCAACCGAGCCCGGAAAGATCCGCAACGTCGCCGTCACCGGCCACCGCGGGACCGGCAAGACGTCGCTCCTGGAGGCGATGCTCTTCCAGGCCGGCGCCGTCAACCGGCTCGGAACCGTCGAGTCCGGCACGACCACCTCCGACTGGGACGAGGACGAGCAGCGGCGCCAGATGTCGCTCGCCTCGGCGATCTGCCACCTCGAGTGGCAGGAGCGCAAGATCAACCTGATCGACACCCCCGGCGACGCGGGCTTCGCCGGCGACACGGTCGCCGCGCTGCGCGTGGTCGAGGGCGCCTTGCTCGTGGCCAGCGCGGTGATGGGCGTCGAGGTGCAGACGAGCCGCGTCTGGGACCGCGCCGAGGGCCTCGAGCTCCCGCGTGTCGTCTTCGTGAACATGCTCGATCGCGAGCGGGCCGACTTCTACCGCGCGCTCGAGCAGTTCCGCTCCCAGCTCTCCGAGCGTTGCGTCGCCGTGCACCTGCCGATCGGCAGCGAGCACGAGCTGACGGGGATCGTCGACCTGTTGCACATGACGGCCTACTCGAGCCCGGAGGGTGAGCGCGAGAGTGGCCCGATGGAGATCCCGGAGGAGCTCCACGACACCGTCGAGCAATACCGCACGCAGCTGCTCGACTCGGTGGTCGAGACCGACGAGGGCCTGATGGAGCGCTACCTGGAGGGCGAGGAGCTCGGCACCGACGAGGTCGCGCACGCGCTCAAGGACGCGGTCACCCGCGGCGAGCTCTTCCCGGTCGCGTGCGGCGTGGCCACGAAGAACCTCGGCACGAGGGCGCTCCTCGACCTGCTCGTGGAGGGCGTCCCCTCCCCTGCCAAGCGCCCGCCGTCGATCGACGTCGACGGCGCCGGCACCGCGGCATTCGTCTTCAAGACCGTGGCCGACCCCTTCGCCGGGCGAATCAACCTCTTCCGCGTCCTCAACGGCACGCTCTCGTCCGACACGACCGTCGTGAACATGCGCTCGCACGCGAAGGAGCGGGTGGGTGCGCTGCTGACACTGCAGGGGAAGGACCACGAGCCCGCCAAGGAGTTCGGCACAGGCGACATCGGCGCGGTCGCGAAGCTGAAGGAGACGACCACCGGAGACCTGCTGCTCGATGCCGAGCACGAGCTCGAGCTGCCGAAGCTGGACTTCCCGGAGCCGGTGATGAGCTTCGCCGTCACGCCGAAGGCCAAGGGCGACGAGGAGAAGGTCGCCAGCTCGCTGCGCCGCTTGGCCGAGGAGGACCCGACGCTCGTCCTCCGGCGCGACCCGCAGACCGGAGACCAGCTACTGAGCGGGATGAGCCAGATACAGGTCGAGGTCGCGGTCGAGCGGCTCAAGAACCGGTTCGGCGTCGACGTCGAGCTGCACCAGCCGCACGTGCCGTACCTCGAGACGATCCGCAAGGAGTCGCGCGCGCGGCACCGCTACAAGACGCAGACCGGCGGCCGGGGCCAGTTCGGGGACTGCGAGATCGTGCTCGAGCCGCTCCCGGAGCGCGAGGGCTATGAGTTCGTCGACGAGATCGTCGGCGGCGTGATCCAGCAGGGCTTCCGGCCGGCCGTGAACAAGGGCATCCAGGAGGCGATGCAGCACGGCGAGCTCGCGGGCGCGCCCGTGCAGGGCGTCCGCGTGCGCCTCGTCGACGGCCAGCAGCACAACGTCGACTCCTCGGAGATGGCGTTCAAGATCGCCGGCTCGATGGCCTTCAAGGACGCCTACGCGAAGGCCGACCCGGTGCTGCTCGAGCCGATCATGGAGGTCGAGGTCAGCGTCCCCGACGACGCGGTCGGCGCGGTCAACGGCGACCTCAACTCACGCCGCGGGCGGCTGCAGGGGATGGAGCCGCGCGGCGGGATGACCTCGATCAAGGCCGAGGTGCCGATGGCCGAGATCCTGACCTACTCGCAGGCGCTGACCTCGCTCACGGGCGGGCGGGGCGACTACCACATGCACTTCCTGCGCTATGAGGAAGTTCCGACCCACATCGCGCAGAAGATCATCGACGAGACGAAGAAAGAGCTCGAAGAGGCCAAAGTCTGAGCCTCGTTGGCTAAGGTCCTTCGGGACATGCGCATCACACCGCAGGCAGTCAATGCCGTGCGCACGTGTGCGATCTGCGAGCGGACACTTCTCGTGGGCGAGCGCTCCGTGCGCTACTCCCCCGACGGCGAGCACTTCGTCGATGTCTGTCCGCTGTGCCAGGACACGGCGCTCGAGCACGGTTGGATCAAGGAGGGCAGCCCGACGACGCCCGTCGTCGCGGACCGCCGCCGCCGGCGACGCGGCCTCGGCGCGCTCTTCGGCGAACCGCGCCGGCCGCTCGTCGAGCCGGTCGTCGACGAGCCGATCCTGCGTCGCCTCTCCGAGCACGAGCTGGCGATGGTCGAAGCGGCGGACCTCTTCAACGAGAGCGACTTCCGCCGCACCGTCGCCGGCATCGCCAAGAGCCTGGGCGAGCCGCAGGCGTCGATCGTGCCGCTGTCGGGGACGAGCAGCGAGGTCGTGCTGACCGTCGCGTGGGACATCTCGTGGTACCAGTACCGCGTCTCGCCCGACTCGGCGCAGCCGGTCCGGCTGGCGGAGCGGGGCCACGAGCCGCGCGAGCTCGAGAGCATGTTCACGAGCTGGAACGCGAAGCTGACGCGCGACGGCCGCATCGCTCCAGATATCTCGCCGGTCTAGCTCTCGCGTCCCTGGCCGGCAGTCGCCGGACGAGCCCGGCTCCGCTACTGCCTCGAGCAAGGAACGCGAGGAGTGGCGTTGTGCCCGACCCTCCCTACAATCCGAAGCAGGATGATCTACTGCGTGATCCCGCGGGAGCTCGAGGACGAGCTCTACGACAAGATGGTCGAGTACTACCGGGACAACCCGAACGTGACCGTCATCGTCGACCGCCGTGAGGGCGATAACCGCCGCACGGGCCGCGAGTACGGCGGGAAGCGCCTGATCCGCGATCGCCGCCGCGCCCGAGCGGCAGGCACCTTCCCGGACACGGATCCGCCCGACCAGGCGTAGCCTTCGGGCATGACCGGCGGCCGCTACTGGGTGAAGCGGCTCGACGAGCTGCCGCTCGTGCCGACCGGTGACCCGAACGACTTCGACTGGTACCCGATCCAGCACCACCTGGGTTTCGGCGCGTTCGGGGTGAACGGCTTCGGCGGCGACGCGGGCACGATGCTCGTCTCCGAGCACGACGAGCGCGAGAGTGGGCAGGAGGAGCTCTACGTCGTGGTCGAGGGGACGGTGGCGTTCACGCTCGACGGCGAGGCGCGCCAGCTCTCCGCGGTGAGCTTCGTCGCGGTTCCGGACCCCGGGGTGACGCGCTCGGCCGTCGCCGTGGAGGACGGAACGCTGCTGCTCGCGATCGGTGCTCCTGCCGGTTCGGGCTTCCGGACCACCTGGAACCGCGAGAACTTCGAGCAGGTGCCCCGCGCCGACTAGAATCGCCGCCGTGGCGACGGCGGTCCGGACGTTCAAGAACTTCATCGGCGGCGAGTGGGTCGATGCCGCCTCCGGCGAGACCTTCGAGACGACGAGCCCCGCGAACGGCGAGGCGCTCGGCGTCTTCCCGCGCTCGGGCGTCGAGGACGTCGACCGCGCGGTCGAGGCCGCCAAGGCGGCGTACGAGGAGTGGCGGCTCGTGCCGGCGCCGCGCCGAGGGGAGATCCTCTTCCGCTTCGGGCAGCTGCTCGCCGACCACAAGCACGACGTCGCGGAGCTGATGGCGCGCGAGATGGGGAAGGTGCTGCCCGAGGCGGCCGGCGACGTCCAGGAAGCGATCGACATGAGCTTCTACATGGGCGGCGAGGGGCGGCGGCTCTTCGGGCAGACCACGCCCAGCGAGCTGCGCGACAAGTTCAACATGAGCGTGCGCCAGCCGATCGGCGTGATCGGCGTGATCACCCCGTGGAACTTCCCGATCGCGATCCCGTCCTGGAAGATCGCGCCCGCGCTCGTCTGCGGCAACACGATCGTCTTCAAGCCCGCCACCGACACGCCGCTCCTGGGCGAGCGCTTCGTCGAGCTGCTCGTCGAGTCCGGCGTGCCCGCCGGCGTGGTCAACATCGTCCACGGCGGGGGTGGGGCGGTCGGCGACCGGCTCGTCCGCCACCCGGATGTCCCAGTGATCACCCTCACCGGCTCGCGCGAGACCGGGGTCGAGGTGATGCGCAACGCGGCCGAGAACCTCAAGCACGTGCACCTCGAGCTCGGCGGCAAGAACGGGATCATCGTGCTCGACGACGCCGACCTCGACCTCGCCGTCGAAGGCATCGTCTGGTCGGCCTTCGGCACCTCGGGCCAGCGCTGCACTGCCGCCTCGCGCGTGATCGTGCAGAAGGGCGCCTACGACGAGCTGCAGAAGCGGCTCGTCGCGGCGGCGGAGAAGCTGCGCCTCGGCCCGGGCTGGGAGGAAGGCGTGGACGTCGGGCCGGTGATCAACAAGCGCGCGCTCGAGAAGATCCACTCGTACACCGAGATCGGCAAGGACGAGGGCGCGAAGCTGCTGACCGGCGGCGAGGTCGCGGACGGCGACGGCCTCGGCGACGGGAATTTCTACCGGCCGACGATCTTCGGCGACGTCGACCCGCAGATGCGCGTCGCACAGGAGGAGATCTTCGGCCCGACCACCGCGCTGATCCGCGTGCGCGACGCCGACGAGGCGATCCGCGTCTCGAACGGGATCGAGTTCGGCCTCTCGTCGTCGATCTTCACGCGCGACGTGAACACCGCGTTCCGAGCGATGCGCGACCTCGAGGCCGGGATCACGTACATCAACGCCGGCACGATCGGCGCCGAGGTCCACCTGCCCTTCGGCGGCACGAAGGCGACCGGCAACGGCCATCGCGAGGCCGGCCAGGCGGCGCTCGACGTCTTCACCGAGTGGAAGTCGATCTACGTCGACTACTCGGGGAAGCTGCAGAAGGCGCAGATCGACACGGCCGGGTAGGCGCGATCGCCGACCGGCGGTCGACGCGACCCGCGCTACGTGAAGGTCAGGATGTGGAACAGCTCGACGTCGAGCCCGTTCGGCGTTAGTCGTGCCGTCTTGGCGATGCCGTCGCGCTCCTCGAAGACGAGCAGGAACTCGCTCGGATCGACCTCGTCGGCGCGGTCGACCTGGTCGAGCCGGAAGTGCAGCGACGAGGTCTGCTCGCCGGCGATGAAGAGGATCTCTGCCTCGACGTTGTTCGCGCGGCCGAACTCGGTGCCCTCGCGCAGCCTCAGCTCCCAGCTCTGGCGCGGCGCCACCCAGTCCTCGATCGCCGCGACGAACACCGCCAGTGCCTCGTCGACCTCCACGTCGACCGGTGCGTCGTCGCGCTCCGCAGGCGTCGGCCGCGGCTGAACTTGAAGGGTCGCCACGGCGGCTGGGTTCCCGCCGACTAGGCTGCGCAAACGTGAATCGAAAGCTCGTCGTATTCGTGCCGCGCGAGGCGCTCGACACCGTTCGCGAGGCCCTGTTCGCGGTCGGCGCCGGCCGCATCGGGGACTACGAGCGCTGCTCGTGGTACACGGAGGGCACCGGCACCTTCCTCGGCGGTGTGTCGACCTCGCCGAACGTCGGCCAGCCCGGGCGCGAGGAGCGCGTCGCCGAGCTCCGGCTCGAGACGGTCTACCCGGCCGAGCGGGAGGTCGAGGTCGTCAACGCGCTGCGGGACGCGCACCCGTACGAGGAGCCGTCCTTCGACCTCTACGTCCTGGCCGACTCCGCCGCTCGCCATCACCGCCACGACGTCTGAGGTGAAGGCCCGGCTCTCGACCGACGGCGGCGCGCGCGGCAATCCCGGCCCGGCGGCGTACGGCTACGTGCTCGAGGCGGACGACGGCACCGTGCTCGACGCCCGCGGCGAGATGATCGGCGTCGCGACGAACAACGTCGCCGAGTACCGGGCCCTCCTGGCGGGGCTCGAGTCCGCGCTCGAGCGCGGGGTTGACGAGGTCGAGGTCGTCTCGGACTCGGAGCTGCTCGTCAAGCAGATGCGCGGCGAGTACAAGGTCAAGAACGCGGCCCTGCGCGAGCTTGTCGACGAGGCCGAGGCGCTCGCCGGGCGGCTCCGCCGCGTCCGCTACACCGCCGTGCGGCGGGAGCACAACGAGCTCGCCGACCGGCTCGTCAACGAGGCGCTCGACTCGGCGCTCTGAGCGCCCGAGCATCGACGTGCGCCGGCGCGTAGAACCGCTCGGCGTACTCGGCAACCATGCGGTGGCTGGTGAAGCGGCTCCCGGCGGCGGCGATCGCGGCCCGTGCGGTCGCGAGCCACGGCTCGGGCTCCCCGTAGAACCTCGGCAGCACCTCCTCGCGGAGCAGCCGGTAGAGCTCCACCGCGTCGGCGGCGTCCTGGTCGGCCTGGGTCGCCGCTCCCGTCCCGGGGATCGCCCACCCGGACTCGGGGGTGTAGCCCTCGGCCCACCACCCGTCGAGCACGGACAGGTTCGGGGTGCCGTTGAGAGCGGCCTTCATCCCGCTCGTGCCGGAGGCTTCCTCGCCCCGGCGCGGGAGGTTGAGCCAGACGTCGACGCCCTGGACCAGGGTGCGCGCGACCGCGAGCTCGTAGTCGGCGAGGAAGACGACGCGGCCGCGCGCCTCCGTGTTCTCGGTCAGCGCGGCGATCTCCGCGAGGACGTCCTTGCCTTCCGCGTCGTCGGGATGGGCCTTCCCCGCGAACACGAGCTGGAGCGGCCGCTCGTCGTCGGCGAGCAGCGCGGCCAGCTCCTCGGGGCGCCAGAGGAGCAGGTTCGCGCGCTTGTACGCCGCGAAGCGTCGCGCGAACCCGATCGTCAGCGTCTCGGGATCGAGCTCCGTGCCCGTGCGGTCGGCGACCAGGCGCAGCAGCTCGTCCTTCCTGTGGCGACGCACATGCGCGAGCTCCGCGAGGTCGAGCCCTTGCACCCGCTCCCAGGCCGGTTCGCGCGCCGCGACGTCGACGCCTGCGGCCAGCAGGGCCTCCGAAAGCTCGCCGGAGACCCAGGTCGGCGCGTGGACGCCGTTCGTGACGTGGTCGATCGGAACCTCGTCGACCGGCGTGCCCGGCCAGAGGTGGGCCCACATCCGGCGCGCGACCTCGGCGTGCAGCCGCGAGACCGCATTGCGGCGTGCGGCGGTTCGCAGCGCGAGCGGCGTCAGGCCGAAGCCGTCGTCGTCCGGGTGCGAGCGGCCCAGAGCCGCGACCGTCTCCCACGAGACCCCCAGGCGCTCCACGAGCGGCGCGAGCCGGCGCCGCGCGAGGTCGCCGTCGAAGCTCTCGTTCCCGGCCGGAACCGGCGTGTGCGTCGTGAAGACCGTCGTGCGGCGGACCGCCTCGAACGCGTCGCCGAATGACGACCCATCGTCCTCGACGAGGACGCGCATCCGCTCGAGCGCGGCGAACGCGGCGTGGCCCTCGTTCAGGTGGAAGACCGTCGGCTCGAAGCCGAGCGCCGCGAGCGCGCGGATCCCGCCGACGCCGAGCACCAGCTCCTGGCCGATGCGCGCCTCGCGGTCGCCGCCGTAGAGCCGGTCGGTGAGCGCACGCGCCCAGTCCTGGTTCTCGGTGAGATCGGTGTCGAGCAGGACGAGCGGGACGTCGCCGACGTCGAATCGCCAGACCGCCGCCTCGATCGCCTCGTCGCCGATCTCGACCGGCACTGTTGCCGCCGTCCGAACGAGGCCGAGCTCGGCGGGCGCGTTGAGCGCGTACTGCTCGCGCTGTCGCCCGTTGGCCACCTCCTGGCGGAAGTAGCCGTGCCGGTAGAAGAGCCCGACGCCGACGAGCGGGACGCCGAGATTGGACGACGACTTGAGGTGGTCGCCCGCAAGCACGCCGAGGCCGCCCGCGTAGATCGGCAGGCGCTCGTCGAGCCCGAACTCGAGCGAGAAGTAGGCGACGAGCAGGTCGTCCGGCAGCGTCACGGGCGGCAGGCTACTGAGGTCCGGGCTCGCGAGGGCGGGGCTATACTTCGCCGGCCGGGCGGATGTAGCTCAGTTGGCTAGAGCGTCTGCTTGCCATGCAGAAGGTCGTGGGTTCGAGTCCCATCATCCGCTTCTTCTCTCTCTAAGAAAGCCCCGCTCAGGCGGGGTTTTTTCTACCTCGGCTCCGGGAGCTCGAAACGTAACCGATCCGCGAGTTCGTCGTTGTGCTTGTCCTTGGAGGCTAAAAGCGCAGGCGTAGGCGCGAACTCCGAGACCGCGCGCGAAGCTCTGGGACTCCTCGACGGCGTGATCGAGCCTAGGCAGCGATGGGCGCGCTTGACGTTCCCGTCGATCGCGGTGATCATCCGCCGCGCTGTCACGCCATAAGGGGGGAATTTCATGATCTGCTCGTTTCTTGGGCGGTTTGCGCGAGTTGCGCTGATAGCCGCCGGGCTTCTGCTCGTCGCTGTCGGCGCCGCTGTTGCGCAGGGGCCACGTGAGTCGGCGAAGCTCGGCAAGAGAACCTTTTTCGACGTCCGCCAAACGCCGGCGTCGTTGAAGATTCTGCGCGCACGTGCCACCACCGAGCTGACGCCCGCCGCGGCGGCGCTGAAGAGCTCGCTGGGCGCCGAAGGAGTCGTCTCGATCGATCCGCTCACCGCGACGACCCGCTTTGTCGGGCGAACGGATGGCTTCCTGACGGCGGCGAGCCCCGCTACGGCTCCGTCGATCGCACGCGACTACATCACTCGCAACGCAGCCGCCCTCGGTTTGAGCCGAGACGCTCGCTCGGCGCTCAGGCTCGCTCGAGACTATGTCTCGATCGACGGCACTCACCATCTGTTCTTCCAGCAGGCGATCGGTGGGGTGCCTGTGTTCGGCAACGGCCTGAAGGCGAACGTCACGCGGGACGGCCGCCTGATCAACATCGTCGGGTCGCCGTTGCCCAACTCGGCGGTGGCGACGTCGTCGGCGGGCATCAACTCCGGCGAAGCGATCGCCGCGGCGAAGCGAGATGCCGGTATCACAGTCGTACCGCTGCGAAGCGACTCCACACGGCAGGTGTACTTCCGCACCGTCGGCGGGACGCGGCTGGCATACCAGACGATCGTCGGCGCCGGCCAGTCGCTCTATCAGACCGTCGTCGATGCAAATAGCGGCCGGATCCTCTACCGGCGGAGTCTCGTCAACTACGCCAATGGCCAGGTGCTCGACTACTACCCGAACGCGGCCGCCGGCGGGACGCGCCACTCTGTGAGTCTCGATCCATGGCTCTCGGCAGGCGCGACGACGCTGACCGGACCGAACGTGCACGTCTACTCCGACATCAACGATTCCAACAATGCTCAAGCGACGGAGGAGACACCGAAGGACGCGACCGGGAACTTCAACTACGCGTTCAACGTCTTCAACGGGAGCGCCTGTCCGAAGGGTTTCCCCTGCTCGTGGAACCCGCAGCAGAGCTTCTCGTGGAACACGAACCGGAACCAGGGTGCAACGCAGCTCTTCTACTTCATCAACACGTTCCACGATCACCTGGCCGCGGCGCCGATTGGGTTCACCGTCGCGGCTGGAAACTTCGAGGGCAGCGATCCTGTCCTGGGCGAGAACATCGACGGCGCGAACACCGCCGCCGGATCGCCCGACGCAAACCACATCGACAACGCAAACTTCGCGACCCCGCCGGATGGACAGTCGCCGAGGATGCAGATGTTCCTCTGGCACCAGCCGGGTACGAAATTCCCTTCCGAAGACCCGTTCATCGCCGCCAACGGCTCCGACGAGGCCGACATCGTCTATCACGAGAACACCCACGGTCTCTCGAATCGCCTAGTCGTCGATGCGGAGGGCAACTCGACACTTGGAAACGCTGAAGCGGGCGCGATGGGTGAGGCGTGGAGCGACTGGTACGCGATGGACTTTCTCGTCAATCAGGGCTTCCAGCCCGACACCGCTGCCTCCGGCGAGATACGAATCGGGAACTACGTCGGCTGGGGGCACGACCTCATCCGGACGCAGCCGCTCGACTGTCCTGTGGGCGGCGGCGGCGGCGCCTGCCCGGGAGGGGCGACTACCGGGGCCGGCGGCTACACCTACGGCGACTACGGCAAGGTGACCGGAGGGCCCGAGGTGCACGCCGACGGCGAGATCTGGGGCGAGACGCTCTGGGATCTCCGCAAGGCGGTCGGCTCTCCCACCGCCGAATCGCTCGTCACGCGGGCGATGGAGCTCTCGCCAAGCAATCCGTCGTTCCTCGACATGCGAAATGCGATCCTGCAAGCCGATCAGGTGGCCGGCGGTGCAAATCACGAAACCATCTGGTCGGTATTCGCCCATCGAGGGATGGGCTACTTCGCCGGCGCTGTCGACGGCGACGACACCAGCCCGGCCGAGAACTTCAGCCTGCCGCCAGCGGCGGGAACACCGCAGGGCAAGCTGACTGGCTCCGTGACCGACCAGGACACGGGTAAGGCGATTGCCGGCGCCCAGGTTGCGTTCGGCGGCCACGCCTCCGGCTTCCCCGGCGACCTCGCCGCCATCACGAACAACGGTGGCGCGTACCAGGTGAGCGGGATCTTCTTCGGCACGTACCCGAAGATCGTGGCGCGCTCGCCAGGGTACGACCGGGTGGTTCTGCCGACCCTCACAATCAACCAACCGGTAACGTCGCGGAGCTTCCAGCTGAGGCGTGACTGGGCGTCGTTGTCCGGCGGCGGCAGCGTGACCGCGTTCAACGGGCCCGACTACAGCGACTTCGGTTGTGGGCCCTCTGGGGCGATCGACCAGTCGCTCGGGAACGGCTGGGGTAGCGACACCGACGTGAACGCGACGGCTACCGGAAAAGTGACGCCGAAATTCGTGACGATCCAGCTCCCGGTCGCCGTCAACGTGGGCGCGATCGCGGTCGACCCCTCGAACACGTGCGGTGATGCAGGTAGTGCTGCCACGCATCGCTACACGATCGAGACCTCAACCGACGGGCAGACGTTCAGGGTCGTCAACGCGGGTGTCTTCTACGCATCGAACCGCGGCCACCTGAACATGGTGGCGCCCCTGGCGGGAGACGCCGTCTCGAGCGTGCGCTTCGTGCGCTTCACGATGGTGAATCCGATGGTCCCCGAAACCGGCGTTGCGTGCACGGACGCGACGAACTGCGGCGACAACGGCGTCGCACTCCGCTGCGGGCCCAACGCACCCGATCCGGGCAACTTCAGCGGATGCACCTTCATGGACATGTCGGAGATCGAGATCTACGGCCGCCCGGCCTAGGGGTCCGGACCCCGCAAACTCGCGGAAGGGCCGCCCGTTGGCGGCCCTTCCGCACACGATGAGCCCGGCAAGGCCGGGCTTTCTCCTTGATCTGTCGCTAGCGAAGCGTGCCTCGGTCGAGGAAGGCCTGACCGAGGTAGCCAGCGAAAGCCAAGAGAACGGAGACAGCGATCGTTAAGCCGGTCGTCCAGTCCATCTTCGAGCACTCACGCTACGCCTTTTCCCGGTGTCGCCTAGAGGCCCTTTCGGCGATCGCCGTGAGCGTCTGCGCTGCATCTCGGTAGCCGGCAACCCGGAAGGGCGAACGACGCAAGACGCGGCGAGCGGCCTCCTTCGATCGTCGCCTCGGATGCTTCCTCGAGCAGGCGCAGTAGCCAGCGGCCTCGAGCCGTGGGTCCTCTTAAGTCGTCGCAAGAAGGTTGTAGCGGCGTGACGGATGTCGTAGAACTGTGTTGTCTGCAACAACCGCGGGGGGCCCACGGCAAAGGAGCCGCCATGCCATCTCCGCCGACCAAGCGCCGCATCCTCGTTCAGGCCGGTCACAACAAGCCGCTCCAGCCCGGGCACTCGTTGGAGACGGGTGCCAACGGCGAAGCCCAACTAGTCGCCCGGATCCAGAAGCGCCTCGTAGCGATCCTCCAGAGTGACACCCGTTTTGAGCCGCTGCCGAAGCCGGGCTTGATTCCGAACGGGACGAAGGCCGACGCGGCCGTCTTCCTCCACGGTGACGGCGCAGGGCCAACCGCGACGGGCTTCTCGTTCGGCTTCCCCGACGCGGCTATCAACAAGAAGCTGGCCAACTTGATCGCGGCCGAGTTCGCGAAAATCCCCGGCCATCCGCACCGACGGCCGGACAACGGCACCGTGGACGCCCACCATTACTACGGCTTTGGCCTGGTGGCCTCGGAGGGACCGGAGACGCTGATCGAACACGGCTTCCTCAGTAACCCGACCGAGAGACAGTGGATGCAACGCCATGTTGCGCAGCTCGCGCGTGCCGAGTACGTCGCGATCTGCCGGTTCTTCGGTCTGGCGCCGGCTGCGCCCGCCGGCGTGCCCTCGGGCGAAACGTTGAGCGGAAACTCAACGATCCTGGCGGCCCCTCGGGCGAGCGCGGCGCAGATGCGCCAGCACCTGATCAACCGACACCGCGCTCATCCGGGTGAGAGTCGCCTCAGGGACAAAACGCTCGCAGACATCATCAACCTCTACGTGCAGATCTCTAAGTCCGTCGGCGTCGACCCGCTTGTCGCCGTCAGCCAGATGGAGCTCGAGACCGGGCACTTGACGTCGAAGGCATCTCAGCCGCCTCGGCGCAACCCGGCCGGAATCGGCATCACCAGCGCATCAGCTCAGGGCGTCTCGTTCCCGACCTGGAACAAGGCCGTCAGGGCCCACGTCGGGCGGCTCGCCGCGTACGCGATCCCCAAGGGAGAGGGAACAGGGGCTCAGAAAGCCTTGATCGCAGAAGCGCTGGCGGTGCGACCCCTCCCCGACTCGAAGCGTGGGGTTGCGGTTCGGCTCAAGGGGCTTTCGCATAACTGGGCGGAGGATCCGAAGTACGCCAACAAGATCGCGAAGATCGGGAAGGAGATCCACGCATAGCGCGCGCGCTTAGCGCTCGTCACGCGCAGGGCGCGACGCAGACGCGCTAAGAAGGTGACTGCGGACCGATAGCGACGCCCTCGATCCGCGCGCGACGCGCGGGCGGCCGAAGCAGTTGCGCCTCGGCAAGCGGCACGTGCTTTGGTTGAACTTGACGCGCGCGATGGGGCTCGGATCGGATTAGACTCGTGCTGCCATGGTCGATCCCGGTAAGGGGACTCGCTTCGAGGCGACCATCCATCCGGGCGATAGGGATGTCCCGCTCGGGAATGTTTCCGACCTCGACCTCGATCGTGTGCCGGATCCGCAGCGGGGCGTCCGGCTGCTCGTCACGACCGACGACATCGTGGCGCTGCTTGAGCGCGGTTACGAGGTGCGGCTGCACCGCGTCGCTCCCGTCGAGCCGCTGAGCCCGGAACTGCGCATCGACGACGACGAGGCGGTCGCCTGGCTCGAGGAGCGCGTCCAGGGCGTCCCACGCGAGGAGGGTGAGCCCTGATGTACCGAAGCGTGGCGCAGCTCGACTCGCTTTCCAACCTACTCGCAGCCTGGTTCCCAACCTACTTCATGCGCTTCGCACTACCCGAGCCGTCCGTGGAGGGCCGCGCCGTCTACGCCCTCCGCCTGCGCGCCGGCGGCGGACGTGAGCGCCGCGGAGTCATGGTTGTCGGCGGCACCCATTCCCGCGAACTTATGAACCCGGACGCCATCATCGAGCTGGCCGTCGACCTGTTCGTGAGCCATGTAAACGGCAGCGGCATCACGTATGGCAATCGCACCTGGTCGGCGGCCGAAATAAAGCTGATCCTGGAAACGCTCGACCTCTGGCTTGTGCCGTGCATGAATCCCGACGGACGCGAGTACGTCATGAACGTCGACAACCTCTGGCGTAAGAACCGCCGCGATAACCCGAAGACCGAATGCGATGGCGTCGACCTGAACCGCAACTTCGACGTCCTCTGGGGCGTCACGCAGGGGCAGACGTCGTGCTACCAGTGTGCGGACGTTTATTGCGGACCCAAGGCCTTCAGCGAGCCCGAGACCCGCAATATCCGCAGCGTCCTCGACACGCGGCGAGTGAACTGCTTCGTCGATGTGCACTCCTACTCGGAGCTCGTCCTCTGGCCGTGGGGGCACGCGCCGTCGCAGACCGCCGATTCAACGAAGCGCTTCACCACGCTGCCGTCCGGGACGTGTGCTCCGATCGGCGTGGCCGGCTACCAGGAGTACATCCCACCTCAGGACCTGCAGCGCTTCCAGACTGTGGGGAATCGCATCGTGAGCACGATCTCCTCCGTGCGCGGTCGTGTCTACACGAGCGAACCGTCAATCGCCCTCTATCCGACGACCGGTACGCAGAGCGACTACGCCTACTCACGGCACATCGCCAACCCCAAGCTGACCAAAACCTACGGCTTCACTTTCGAGACGGGCCCGTGGGCTGGAAACGCGGCAGACTCCTTTCATCCGGCTGACCCGACGCTCATTAAGCGCGACGCGAAGGCCGGGATCATCGCGCTGATGCAGCAGTGCATCTGCGCGATTGAACTCATCGGCGCGCGCTTCTTTGCGACGGACGCCGACGTAACCGAGCTGCGCCGGATCCGCGACGAGGTGCTCGCCACGACCGAGGCTGGGCGAGCATGGATCGCACTCTTCGAACGCGCGCAGCTGCCGCTTCTCACGACCCTAATGGCGGACGAGCAGCTGTCGTCGCAGGCGGCGGTCTTGCTGCAGCGAGCGGCTGAGCTCACGAAGAGCACCCGTGCGCGCATGCGCGACAAAGACGTGGAGGACGCGATCCGGTTCATCCGGACGCTGAACAAATTGCCCGCGGCCGCGGAGGTGCGCGCCGACCTGCGCGCGGTCGAGCGCCGTCTCGAGGCCTTGCGCGGCCTCACGAGCGCCCGCGCCCTTGCATCGCTCATGGCCGAGCCGCCGCGGAGCCGCAGGCCGAGCTCACGCCGCGGGACGCGCGGATAGCGACCTACCAGCGTCGAGCAACGCGGAGTTGAACCGCTTCATCGCGCCATGCAGAAGGTCGTGGGTTCGAGTCCCATCATCCGCTCCTCAGAAGCCCCGCTACCCGGGGCTTTTTGTTGCCTTGGATGGAATCACCGAGGCGGCACCCTCGCCGCACCGCGAGATCGCGCGCGAGCTCGCGGACATGTCGAAGGCGTCTTGGGCAGCGAGCCCGTCGTGAACGCCGCCTCGGCTGGCCGCAGCGCCAGTCCGATCGAGTCTACGCCCTGGCTTGTGGCAGCCATCTGGGAATCACTGAAAGCCCGACCCATCTTTCCTGCATCACTTCGCCGCCTGAGGTTGCGGCCTGCACCCGTATACGCATACGGTGCCGCCACTTGCGCGTACTGAAGAGCTGAAGGGAGAAATAGCATATGGCTGACCGCAGATTCGGTGGGATATCGCTTGGCGGAATCCTCGTCATTCTCGGAATCGTCCTGATCATCGTCTGGAGCTTCTGGATCGGGTTGATCGTCACGCTCATCGGACTGGTCGCGTTCGGTGGGTTCGCAAAAGGAAAGTGGTACTGAGAGTTCCGGCGGATACGCCGCACCTATCTGACCGGAGCGACCTCCCTTGGTGGAGCTAGCTGCGTTTGCGCTTGACGTCTTGCGGGCGGCGCTTCGGAATGGATAGCGGATCGAGCAAACGCTGGAAGCGGAGCCAGGCGCGTGTTCGAAACGCGGGCGTGGGGCGCGGCAATCCCTCGGAACCGCCTGGCGGTGCTTTCGGATCCTGAATCGCGAATACTCTCCTTGAAGAAGGCGCGTCACGAAACTACCCATAGAACCGCGTCTCAACCTAGGACACGCTGACCCCGGCAGTCCACCCTGCGTCCGGGTGAGAGCACGCTGGCCCAGGCGGTTCTGGGCTCACCAGCCGCTCCACTTTATGCGGTAGCTCCGACTGCTTGACGCACTGAGAAATTTCTGCAGAGAGTGCAAATCGATGCTGCGGCGTCCCCATATCTCGATCGCCACCGGCTGCGCGCTTGTCGTTGGTTGTGCGTTGATCGGCGGCACAGCTTTGGCGGGCGGAGAGCGCGCGCAGGCGACGTATCCAAGCTCGATCGCCGTTCTCGGTCACTCCGGGGCGACGGGCGAGAACTCGGATCCGAATCGCCCGGGCGCCGTGGTGCGGGCCAACTCGTGGGCAACCGGCACAAACCCCGCCGTTAACAGCCTGTACCTGAGGATCCTGACGAAGAACCCCAAGATCAAGGGGCGGCGCTTCAACCTCGCGCAGGGCGGTGCCACGGTCCGTGATCTCGTTCGGCAGGCGGGGCGGGCGGTCGCGCTGAAGCCGAAGCCCAAACTCATCGTGATTCAGATCATGGACAACGACATCGTCTGCCCGGTTACAAGGCGCGACCTGACCTCGTTCCGATCGACGTTTGTCTCCGCGCTCCGAAAACTTGCGCGTGGGGCTCCGAAGTCGCGCTTCTTCGTCGTCAGCCAGTTCGGTAGCCCTGGTACGTACGCCGAGGCGCTTACGCTTGCTGAACGTCAGACGATCGGCGGTAGCGGGCCATGCGACTTCGTCGATCCCAGCGGCCAAATAGTCCCTGCGAAGGTCGCCCGGCTCGACAACGTCATTCACCGCTACGAGGCGCAGCTTGCAGCTGGCTGCAAGCGGTTCCGACGATGCCGCTACGACGGCGGCGCTGCGGGACGTATCGTCGATCAGCGCGAGTACTACTCCTCTGACCTCAACCACTTTTCGATCAGGGGTCACGCCGAGGCTGCGGCCGTCGCCTGGTCGGCGATGCAGCATCTCGGCCTCATTCCTCCCGCCGGCTAGTCGAACGATCCCCAGCGCGGGGTCGGATGACATCCCCGCACGCTGGCGCAGGCAAGTCATCTGTCACCTGCTCGCGTCGGACTCCTCTGGCGAGGTGCCAAAACGGCCAGCGCCCGCATCACTCACGCCACTAAAGTGCGCCGAACAGGATGCGAGCGGCCGGGATCACCGCACTCGGCGAGCCCGTCGAGATCTTCGAGGTTGACGAGCTTGCGACCCCTGCCGTGGCTGCACCGTGAACAAAGAGAAGCGCGACTAGCTCGGGGTCATTCCCGAAACGCTGGCCCAGGCAAGCGTCGCACTCCTCTGGCGAGGTGCCAAAGCGGCCCGCGCCGCATCACCGACCTCAGTAACGTGCGCCGAACAGGATGCGAGCGGCCGGGATCACAGCACTCGGCGAGCCCGTCGAGATCTTCGAGGTGGACGAGCTGGCGACGCCTACAGCAGGCGAGGTCCTGATCGACGTCGTCGCCGCCGGCATCGGCAACTGGGACGAGCTTGTCAGGATCGGCAGCTGGCAGATCGGCGGCCCGGCTCCGATGGCGCTCGGGACGGAGGCGGCCGGGACGGTCGCAGCGGCCGGCTCCGGCGTGGCCGAGCTGCGCGAGGGCGACGAGGTGATGACACATCCGCTGCCGCTCCGGCGTCACGGGACGTGGGCGGGGAGGGTGCTCGCGCCGGCGGCGACCGTCGCGGCCCGGCCGCCAGAGGCGTCATGGGAAGCCGGCGGAGCGTTTCCCATTCCGGCGCTCACTGCGGCTCAGGCACTCGACGAGGCTCTCGGGATCGAGAGCGGCGGCTGGGTCGTCGTCAACGGAGCCGGCGGAGTCACGGGTGGCCTGCTCGTCCAGCTCGCCGCGGCTCGGGGCGCCCGCGTGATCGCGACCGCGAGCGCGAAGAAGGCCGAGCGCATCCGCGACTACGGCGCGTCGGAGGTGCTCGACTACCACGGCGACTGGCCTGCGCTCGTTCGCGAGATCACCGGCGGCGGCGCGCCCAAGGCCGTCAACGCTGCCCCCGGGCAGGCGGCCACCACGTTGAAGGCGGTTGCTGACGGCGGCCGCCTCGCCACGATCACGGGCGACCCGCCGCGGGAGGAACGGGGCGTCGCCGTATCCGACGTCTACGTCCGGCCCGATGGTCGGCAGCTTTCGGCCCTCGCGGAGCTGCTGGCCCACGGCACCCTTAGCGTGCCGATCGCGTCCGTCCGTCCGCTCGAACAGGCGGCACAAGCGCTGCGCGAGGTAGTCGCGGGAGCGGACGGCGCGATCGTCCTGTCACTCCGAACCTAGCCTGGCCCCTTGATGGTCGCGCCCAGGCTGCGCAGCTTCGGGACGGGCCAGTAGCTACCGGTTCTGATCCGGGGACATTCATGGCCCAGGCCGACGTCCTGACTCCGGCGGGCGAGGTCCGCAGCCGTCAAGGGACATTCCCGAACACTGGCTCAGGCGAGGCTACTGAGTTCGTGAAAGAACTCTGGGCCGAGCGAGCGATGCTAGAAGTACTGGATCAGCGGTGAGAACGGCGAACTGGTTGTCCCTGACGCGCGCGCGTGGCGTGAGTGGCTCGGGCGCAACCACGCCGATTGGGCGGACGTCATGCTCGTACTAGCGAAGAAGGGCACGACCTCGCCGACGAGCCTCACCTACGACCAGGCCCTCGAGGCGGCGATCTGTTTCGGGTGGATCGACGGTCAGGTTCGCCGCCGCGACGAGCGAACGTACTTTCAGCGTTTCACGCCGAGGCGGGCACGGAGCCGCTGGTCTAAGCGGAACACGACACTCGCCGAGCGGCTGATCAGCGAGGGCAGGATGCAGGCTTCGGGAATCGCCGAGGTCGAGCGCGCAAAGGCCGACGGGCGTTGGGAGGCTGCCTACGCTGGCCCCGCGACGGTCCGCGTGCCCGAGGACTTGGCAGCTGCGCTTGCGGCTGAACCGAAGGCGAAGACGATGTTCAGACGGCTCACCAGCCAGAATCGCTACGCGATTCTGCATCGCATCGAGGCTGTGAAGCGGCCCGAGACTCGTGCCCGCAAGATTGCGGAGTTCGTGGGAATGCTCGCGCGCGGCGAGACGGTACATCCGCAGACGCGGAGGAACAAAGACCAACCATGATCGGGGATCAGCGCGAGCGTTCTCAGAGGTCATTCCGGAACGCTGGCGCAGCCAAAGGGAGCGGCCGCAGAAACCAACGAAGTTCATGGAGCCAGCCCCTCCTACACTTCTCGTGCTGGTGGAGCACACGATTCGCGATGCGTGTCCAGGCGACGCTGAGGCGCTGGTAGCCCTGGTCGGGCAGCTTGGATATCCCACCTCGGCTGGCGCCGTCCGAGAACGCGTCGAGCGTCTGTCGTCGACCGACACAGACAAACTCGTCGTCGCGGAGCTGGACGGGGAGATCGTCGGCTTCGCGAGTCTCCATACCAGCCTCTCGATCGCATACGACGGCCCGGCAGCGAAGCTCAGCGCAATTGTTGTGGACGAGCGGCACCGCCGGGGTGGAATTGGGCGGGCCTTGGTGGACGAGATGGAGAGGGAGGCGGAGCGACGGGGTTGCTGCCTCCTCTTCCTGACGACGGCCGTAGGCCGGGAAGACGCTCATGCCTTCTACGAGCGGATCGGCTTTGAGGAGACAGGCCGGCGCTTCTCGAAACGGCTCAGGTAAGCAGGCGCGTCGCTGCGTCGCTCCTCCAGCTAGCCAACGGCGCAGTGGTCGGGTGACATCCCCGCACGCTGGCCCACGCGAAAGCTCGTCGCGTCCGCAAAGACCACCCCGCCGTAGGTCGTTGCAGCTCAGTCGCCCTTCTCCTTGTGGGCGGAGAAGCCGGACTTGCGATACTCGCGCTCGTGGGTGAGGTCGATCCTCTAGGCACGCGTAGGGAGTCCCTCGACACGTTCCTTGACCAAAAGGTCGAAGAGGGTTACGTGATCGAGACCCGCACGGACACCCACGCGATCATCTCGCGACGCCCGAAAGGTCTCAAACGCTTCACAAGCGGCGCAGACCCCGGACGTTACGTAGTTGAAGTAGACGAAGATGGAAGCGCGACGATGCGTCCGGCAGAGCCGCGACGCACCTGAAGCTATACCCGAGGGTGATGGGCATCCTGGGCCACGGCTGAGAGCCTCACCGGCACCCAACAAGGAGGTCAAACATGGCGACCAAGGACAAGAACACGAAGAAGAGCATGGAAAAGAAACCGGCTCAAAAGACGCTGAAAGAGAAGCGGCAGGCCAAGAAGGCGAAGAAGTAGCCGGGCCAGGCCGAGCAGCCCGCGTTGCCTGAAACCGCGTTGGGTCGAGGACGGGCCCCTTGGCGATCCGGTCGGACCGGGCCCGGTCGCTGTGGCGAGCCCCTCGCCTCGGGGACCTTCCTGAACAATGGCCCAGGCGAGTTCCCTTCTCGCGGTCAGCTCTTGAGGAACGGTCCTGGAGGCTTCTTCCCGCTCCGCCGCCCGCGCTGGCCCAGACGAGCGAGCGCCCCGCCGCAACGCGTCTAGAATCACTTCCATGCACCTACTTCGCTCGCTCAGGCGTCGACTCCGCCGTCAAGACATCGATTTGGACACCGAGGCCGAGGCGAAGGCGATGGCATCCGATCGCCTTTCGATCCGAATCTCTCAAGCTGCCGGATCGCCGTCCAGTAGCGGTGGGTTGGTGACGCCCACGCCCGACGTTCTTCACCCACACGAAGACGAACGCCAGACAGAAGGGCGGTAACTCTCCTTCAAGATCCTCGCCGTCACGCCCGCGGGGAGGACGACGCAGAGCAACTTGCCGGCGAAGGCGCGTGGCGAGGCGGCTGCGATCCACGGCCGCAGGGACATCGTGCGGGATCAGCGCTACGGCGAGGATTACCCCTCGCGCCGTGGCGGCGTCGTTGGGCCGGTAGCTCCAGCTGCTCCATCTCAGCCTCGCGCACGTTCGGCTCCGCTGACGCGCCGCGAACATTCCCCCACGCTGCGCAGCCAGCGGCTTCTACTCGTCGTCGTGCCCGCGACCGCGCTCGAAGAACCGGATCTGGTTCGACGCCGGGTCTAGGAGCACCATCTCGCGGCCCGATCCATGCGGCTCGATGCCGGGCTTCATGAACGGGTAATCCTTCGCGTGAAGCTCCTTGTGCAGCGCTTCCACCTCGTCCACGAAGACGAGCACGACGCCGCCAGGGGTTCCGTCGCCGTGGTGCGACGAGAGATTCAGCACGAGCGGTCCCCGTGACACCTGCATGAAGGCGGGGCAGTCGCCGCCACCGCCCTCCTGCCAGTCCAGCGTGCAGCCCAGATAGTCGACGTAGAAGCGACGGGTCGCCTGCAGGTCGAACATCCGAAGGATCGGTACGGGGGGATGGAGCCCCGGATCCACTACCAGATCAAACCAGGTCGAGTGACATTCCCGCACGCTGGCCCAGGCTGCGCCGTCGTTACAACAGGTCGCACGGGGTACATGAGCGGAGTGCGACGAGCTTTGGGCGCTCTTCTGCTGGCGTTGGGACGCGATCCGGGCGTAACCCTCATCGAGACCGACAGATGGACGCTCGCAGAGGAGCTCTGGTCGTTCGGTGAGGATTCGCTCTACTCGGTAGCCCTCCAGCTGTCCGACGAGGACATGGTGCGCCTGTGGCTCCTTGCGGGCGAACTCCTGTTGAAGGAGAGAGCCCGTTCCAGTGGCGAGGCGGCTGCGCTGGCGGCGGTTGCGGTGATTGAGGGCAATGAACGGCCCCTCGCTCGCAAACGGCGCCGGCCGCAAGCTAGCCGTCTCCGTTTCGAGCAGACGCCGGAAGAACGGTACGCCGAGATCTCCCGGATCGAGGAGACCGCGAGCTTCGATGAAAAGTGGCGTTGACGTGCGCCGGTGACATTCCCGCACACTGGCCCGCGCGGGGTCACGTGGTCGCCTCAGTGACGCGGCGCCTTCGCAAACGGCTCGACCAGTGGTCGGTCAGGCGCTGCAGTTACCCACAGCGTTTATGAGCCCGGGTCCCCAAGACCGGCTCCGCCGCCTCGAGCCCTTGGGAGCAATCACCGCAGAGTCTGACCGCTGCCTTCGCAAGGTGGAGCAGCTCCGCGTACACGTTGAGCGGAAGATGGGCGGAACCGACATCCAGCAGGAACCTTCCGGTCACCATATTTTGAGTCGGTGCCCCGTGCTGGGAGAACGTCTGCATCGGCGCCTGGATGCGCCGCAGACGCCGGATGTCGGCGAGCGCCCGGGCAACACCGCGGCGCTGGGTTCTGTTGAGCTTGCAGGGCGCCGAGCTTCTTGGCGCGCTGGCAGTCGCGGTCGCGGCACGATGGCCGCTGCTGTTGCTGCAGCCGGCCGCCACCAACCCGAGTACGGCGACTGCAAGCGCGAGAGTCCCCGTCGCCGGCGGCAGGTCACCCGCAGCTGGTATGCGGAACCGCGGCATCCTGACCGAGCCTAGCGGGGGCCGAGCCCGCTGCCTGCACGCCCTCGTGGCAACCTCGCGGTACACGGCTCGGGCAAGGTCGTTTGGGATCAGATCGGATGTAGCGAAGCCCTTCGGCTCGGGTGACATTCCCACGCCCTGGCCCAGGCAGGCGTCCTTGCTGCGGAACGCACTGCGACCGAACCCGATAATCCGCCGATGCGCGTCGTAGTGCTCGGCGGGACGGGTTTTATCGGCCGCTACGTGGTCCGGACGCTTGTCCAAAACGCTCATGACGTGACGGTCTTTCACCGCGGCGTCGGCGAGCCCGACCTGCCCTCCTCTGTCCGTCACATCCACGCGCCCTTCGAGCGCCTCATTGATCACCGCGCTGAGCTTCAGCGTCAGGGGCCGGAGATTGTGCTGGACATGGTTCCCTACCTCGACAAGGGCGGGCACGGCACCGCTCATTTCCGCGGTATTGCAGATCGCGCAGTGGTGATCTCGAGCGGCGACGTGTACCGCGCCTTCGCTCGTTTATGGAAGAGCGAGCCAGGGCGACCGGATCCTGTTCCGCTTCGCGAAGACTCGCCGCTTCGGACCCTGCGCGCACCCGACGCGAAGCCTGCAAAGGCCTTCGACAACCTCGAAGCGGAGGCCGCAGCCTCGGCCGATCCTGCGCTTCCGGCAACCGTCCTGCGTCTTCCGGCGACGCACGGCCCCGGGGACAAGCAGCATCGGCTCGCGCCCTACCTCCGCTCGATGCGTGACGGCAGAGACGCGATCGTCCTCGGCGAAAGTCACGCCCAGTGGCGGTGGAGTCGCGGCTACGTCGAGAACGTGGCAGCAGCGATCGCGCTCGCGGTTACCAATCAGCGTGCGACCAGCCGGATCTACAACGTCGGTGCCGAGCCGGTGCTTTCAGAAGCCGAGTGGGTTCGGGCAATCGCCAGCTTTACTGGCTGGGACGGCGAAGTGCGCGTCCTGCCCGACGAGCAGTTGCCCGCGGCGCTCCGCCAGCCGTTCGACTTCAAGCAGCACCTCGAGCTCGATACGACTGCGATCCGATCCGAGCTTAGGTTCCGCGAGGCGGTCGCCGAATCCGAGGGACTACGTCGCACCATCGAATGGGAGTTGAAGACGCTGGACGAGGTGCCCGACCTGCGGCTGGATTACAGCGCAGAGGATGAGGCACTCGGGGATCTCGGGTGACATCCCGCAGGCTGGCCCAGACCAGGTTTCCTCGATCGAATAGTCCGCGGCCATCGAGCTACGACAACACATCGACGGTGAAGACCACGACGCGACTAAACGTCGTGCCGTCGATCTGCACTCCGTAGCAACCCGGCGCGCGGACGCGCAAGCTCGACGGCACGCCCCGGCTTCCCGGCGGCTGGCCCTCCCACGCGACAGTCTCATGAGCCGCGATGCGTAATTCGCGCGGAGGGAGCCTGCGGCCGTTGAATCTGAGCCACTGTGGACCGTCCAATCGACGACCGCGAATCAGTATCCGTCCCTGGTAGCTCGGCGCGTACCAGAAGACCTTTCCGCCGGCCCAGACCCCGCTGTACTGGGCGTCAGGCCTCGCATACATCCGCCCGCCCGATCCGCCGAGGCCGGGGTAGACCGGCCCGCGGCCGATCCCCGAGCCGCCAAAGATGTTGATGCGCTTCCAGTCGATGCGCCGATCGATTTGGCTGACTGGACATGCTGCTTCAGGGGCGAGCCGATACAGGCGCAACGGCCGGTGAAGCTTCGCCCAGGAGCTCGGGTCCGCTCCGAGCGGGTCGACCGAAGTCACCGCCACCACCAGCAGGACGGCCATCACCAGAATCGTTCTTCGCATTACGACCGCCGAGGTTTGAAGGCCTCCAGCACATCCTCGCATTTCCCGATGCTGACAAGACCGCGTCGGGTGACATTCCCGCACGCTGGCCCAGTCGAGCGCGCTTGCACTCAGTCGAGCTTCTCTGCCCGCAGTGCCTCACATGCTCCACACGATGAACGTCGGGTGTCGCGAGACGCAATCGGCCGCACCCTTGAAGTCTTGCGGCGGTCGTTGGCGTATGTCTCTACCACTTCGGATGAGCTTGCCCCCGAAGTTGACGATCTGCCGCTTGGCGTCGTAGCCGGCACCAATTCGAGTCACTCGAAGCCGCTCTCGAGCGCGCGCGCGTGCCCGAAAGTAGGCAGTAAGCGTCGCTCGGTTCTGCGCCTCGCGACCGCTGCGGTCCCTGGGGCTGCCAGCCGAAAACCACTGAAAGCGAGGCTCGGGAGCCCACATTCGCATGATCACGACGACGCGGCCAGCAGCGTAGTTGCGAACGAACCGATGCACGAGCTCCACGGTCGTAGCTGCGCTGCAGGGAGCGGTGCTCGGAGTGGTCGAAAGATTGCTGGCGCGCAAGGCAAAGACGACTGCTGCGCCACTGGGTCGGACAACGGCCACTATCGCAGCGAAAACCGCGACGACGGCAATCCCCTTACTCATTCAACCCTCCGGCGGGTTCCGCTCTCTCCCTTTATACCCTTCGCTTCGTGAGTTTGTGGGAGTTTTTGTCTAGGGACATTCCCGCACACTGGCCCAGGCGACGCTGGGCACGAAAGGACTCGCGAAAAGAGCCCTCGGCAAGCTCGTCGTTGGGGGTGCAGAGGCTCACACATAGACTCGATCCGTGCACACCCCACTATGCGATCTCGTCGGCATCGAGGCGCCTATCGTCCTCGCGCCCATGGGCGGCGCTGTTACGCCGCTGCTGGCAGCAGCCGCCTCAAATGCGGGCGCGCTGGGGATGCTGCCGCTGACGTGGATGGCGCCGGATGAAATCGCGGTAGTCGTCGAGGAAACACGGCGGCGCACCGATCGTCCATTCGGCGTCAATCTCGGCCTGGCGTGGGATCAGCGTGCGAGGCTCGCGTCAGCGCTCGAGGCCGGTGTACGTGTCGTCTCGTTCTTCTGGGGTGACGCGAGTGCTGTAATCCCGGAGGCGCGAGCGGCGGGGGCCGCCGTGTTCGTCACCGTTGGTACCGCAGAAGAGGCACGAGCCGCCGCCGCCGCCGGCGCCGACGCCGTCGTCGCGCAGGGCTGGGAAGCGGGCGGTCACGTCTGGGGCACCGTTTCGACCGTCGCGCTCGTCCCGAGCGTGGTCGACGCGGTCGCTCCGGTTCCGGTCGTCGCCGCCGGCGGGATCGCGGACGGGAGAGGGCTTGCGGCTGTGCTCGCGCTCGGCGCCGCCGGGGCGTGGGTCGGAACGCGATTCCTCGCGGCCTCGGAGGCAGCGATCCATCCGGATTACCGGCGGAGAGTCCTCGCTGCCGGGGAGGCCGACACTTTTTACGGGACGCTCTTCGACCGCGGCTGGCCCGACGCACCCCATCGCGCACTGCGTAACTCGACCATCGAGGCGTGGGAGCGAGCGGGCCGACCAGTGTCGGGATCGAGGCCCGGCGAGGACGATGAGCCGGCCTCACGGCCCGACGGTACAGCGATCAACCGCTACTCCTCCTCGACGCCGACCGCCTCGATGGGAGGCGATATCGAGCCTCTTCCGCACTGGGCTGGGCAGGGAGTCGGGCTCGTGACCCGAGAGGAGTCCGCCGCCGACATCGTCGCCAGCCTCGTGACCGAGGCTGAGGCCGTCGTTGGGTCGCTCAGCAGCCTGCGACCCTCCACCTGATGAGCCCGCGAGTGGCTTCGGCACGAGGCTCGGTGTCTGGCCCTGTATCTCACGCTGCCTCCGGTGTCGCCGGGATCGGGCCGGGAGGCGGGCGGCGGGCGCGCCAGAGTGAGACCGCCCAGAGGGCGGCGGCGACGAGCACGATCACGCCCCAGGCTGCGCTCGCCTTCGGCGTCGTCACATCGGGGATCTCCCAGTCCGTCCAGCCTCGCTTGACGACCTGCTCCAGCCAGAAGTCGTTGGCGATGTTGCCGGCGCCGTAGCAGAGCATGAGTGCGAGGTAGGCACCGAGCGCCAAGCGCAACCACGTCTCGCCCACTGACGTGACGAGTCGGGATAGGAGGAGCGCGCTCAGGACGAGGAGCACGCCGTCCATGCCGTGGTGATGGCCGTGATGGACGGCCGGGTGCAGCCCGGCCACGTGTGGCTGCGAGCGCAGTTCGCCGGTCTGGTAGAGCGTTCCGAGCACGGGAACGCCGTCGAGGGAAAAGCCCAGGTCGGCACCGAGCCACGGAATCGCCAGTGCGAATGCGACGAGGGTGACGATCGCTCGGAGCCAGTCGCCGGGCTGGCGAACCGGACGCGGCGGCGAGCCGAGCGTTCGCGCGGCGACCGCCGTGAGCATGAGCGCGACGAGCACTCCGAGGGCCGCGATCGCATTCACCGGCCTGGCGTCGAGGTCCGACTGCTTGACGATTCCGGGCCAGAAGATCGCCGCCGAGAGGACCGCCCCGACGCCGGCGGCGATTTTCGGTGCATTGCCGGGCAGGCGGACCGCGACGAGGGCGAGGATCGGAATCGCGACGAGCGCCAGCGGGAAGTTGAGGAAGACCAGGACGCGGCTCGCGCCACCCACGAGGCCGCTGCCGGACACGTGGTAGAGGTCGTGCGCGGGAAGACGCGAGTAGGTGACGAGGAGCTCGACCGCGACGACGCCGAAGAGCGCCCAGACCGCAATCACCTCGAGTGGAAGCCGCCGTCTGCTCGTTGCTGCGACCAAGACTTCCCCTACGGGAGTCGTCGTGCCTACCCCTCGACTCCAAGTCAATCGAGAGATTGAGGCGTAGTCAACCGATCTTCCGTTGCACAGTGCGAGCAGGGCCTCGAGGCGCCAGAATCGCCGGAGCACTCGACGAGAGAGGTGAGGGATGAAGGTCTACGTGCGTGAGCGACAGATGCGGACCGCCGGCGGGCTGACTGTCAGCGACATCACCGACGAGGTCGTAGACGCAGTCCGCGAAAGCGGCGTTGCCAACGGTCTCGCGTGCGTCTACACCCCGCACACCACCTGCTGTATCCGGATCAACGAGTGGGAGTCGGGGCTGTTCGACGACTTCATCGGCGTCGCCCGAATGCTCGCGCCGCTGGACCGGTACTACGCGCACGACGACTGGGAGCGGCGCACAGAGAACCTCGAGCCGCGGGAAGAAGAGCCGAACGGCCATGCGCACTGTCTCTCGATGCTGATCGGCGGGGCCAGTGAGACGATCCCGCTGAGGGAGGGGAGGCTCTGCCTCGGTGACTATCAGCGAGTGATCTTCGTCGAGCTCGACCACGAGCGCGATCGCCGCTGGTTCGTCCAGGTCATCGGCGAGTGAACGCGCCCGGGCCTCACGCTTCGCCGCCGAACTCTCCGGGGCGGACGAGGCCGCTCTCGTAGGCGTAGATCACCGCCTGAACGCGGTCGCGCAGGCGGAGCTTCATCAGGATCCGGCGGACGTGCGTCTTCACCGTCGTCTCCTCGATCACCAGGCGCGCGGCGATCTCGGAGTTGGAGAGGCCGCCCGCGACGAGCTCGAGCACCTCGCGCTCGCGCGGAGTCAGCTCGTCGAGGCGCTCGGCGGCGCCGAGCTCGGGAGTCGGCTGCTGCGCCATCCGCTCGATCACCGTGCGCGTGACGGAGGGAGACAGGAGCGAGTCGCCGGCGGCGACCACCTGTACGGCCGCGAGCAGGTCCTCCGGGCTCGTGCGCTTCAGCAGGAATCCCGAGGCGCCTGCGCGAAGCGCGCCGAAGACGTAGTCGTCCTGCTCGAAGGTCGTCAGGATCACCACCTTCACGTGCGGTGCGGTGCCGAGCACCTCGCGCGTCGCGGCGATCCCGTCGAGGTCGGGCATGCGGACGTCCATCAGCACGACGTCCGGCTGGCGCGCATGCACCGCGCCGACCGCCTCCCGGCCCGTTCCCGCCTCGCCGACGACCTCGACGCGCTCGTCGCTGGTGAGGATCGTCCTCAGGCCGGCGCGCATGAGGTCGTCGTCGTCGACCAGCAGGACGCGGATCGGGGGCTCGCTCACCGCCGCTCCTCTGCTGCGTACGGGAGCGATGCATGGAGCCGGAACGAGCTGCCGTCGCGGCGGGTCTCCAGTGTGCCGCCGAGCAGCTCGGCGCGCTCGCGCATGCCGAGGACGCCGTGGCCGGCCCCCTCGGTTTCGGCTTCCGGGCGAAGCGGGTTCGCGACGGTCAGCTCCAGGCCGTCCCGCCGGTAGGCGAGGTCGACCTGAGCCGCGCCGCCGCCGTGGCGGGCGGCGTTCGTGAGCGACTCCTGCAGGATCCGGTAGGCGGCCTGGTCGAGAGCCGGCGGGAGCGGCCGCCGGCTGCCGGCGACGCGCAGCTGAACGTCGAGTCCCGCCGCCCGGTGCCGCTCGAGCAGTGTGCCGACCGCCGCGAGCCCCGTCGGCGCCTCGACTCCGTCGCGGCGGCCGTTCTCCCGCAGGGCGCGAACGAGCTGGTCGATCTCGCCGACGGTCTCGCGCGCGACGTCCTCGATCGTCGCCAGCGCCTGCCGCACGGCGGTGGGGTCACGATCCTGAAGCAGCCGCGCGGCGCCTGCCTGGACGAGGATCACGTTGATCGCGTGTGCGGCTGAGTCGTGCAGGTCGCGGGCGATCCGCGTCCGCTCCTCGGCCGCGGCGAGCCGCCGGTCGCGCTCGCGCTCGCGCTCGGTGCGGCGAGCCTGCTCGACGAGGTCTGCGAGCCGCTGCCGCCGCTGCCGCAGCTGGTCGCCGATGATCCAGGCCCCGCCCCAGACGACGACGCCGAACAGGATCGCGCTCGTCGGGAAGCCGCCGCCGGCCGCCGCGGTCGCTCCGACGTGGACGGCGAAGAGCCCGAGGACGACGGCGGCCGTCTCGCGGAGCCGGTCGCGAGTACGGTCGTCGGCGGCGACGAAGAACAGGGCGACGGTCGGGCCGAACGGCGGCCCAAGGGCGTAATCGAGCCCGTTGATCGCGGCGCTGGCCGCGGTTGTCACGGCGAAGACTCCGAGTGGGAACCGGCGGCGTGCCAGCAGGGGGAGCGTGGCGGCCGCCGCGAGGGCGACGCCACCGGCGTCGAGCTCGCGGCTGGAGCCGTGTGCGCTCCCGATCAGGGCGAGCGTGAGCCCGAATGCGACGACCGTGACCGCCAGGTCGCCGGCGCTGGGTGAGCCCAGCCAGGTGCGGAGACGGGCTGCTGCGTTCGGTGCGGTCATCGCCGGCTCGAGCGTAGCCCCGGCGCGGGCGCCGGCGAGTCGTCCCCGCGGACGATCCGCGTACTCCTCCGGGAGGACGGCGAACTTCCGCCCGTGGGCCGTTTCGCCCGCGCCGCGCCGCTCGTAGCGTGGCCGACATGCACATCGACGCGAACGGAAGGGGAACCATGCTCACGCTCATCGCATCGTCCGACTGGCACCACCACGGCGTCTTCTGGCTGTGGCCGCTCGTGCCGCTCTTCTGGCTGCTCGTGTTCTTCCTGCTCGCACGCCTGTTCTTCTGGCGCGGCGGGCGGGGCCCGTGGGCGCGCCCGGCAGGGCCCGACCCGCGGACGATTCTGGCCGAGCGGTACGCGCGCGGCGAGATCGGCTACGACGAGTACCGCGAGCGGCTCGGCCACCTCGAGGAGCGGTAGCGGTGGATCCGAACCGCCTGCGGTCGAGCCCGGTCGCGGCGCTGCTCGCGCTCGTCGCGGCCTCGGTGGCGGGGATGTCGTTTCTGCACCTGAGCGGCATCCTCGCCGGCGGCTCGCCGCCGTTCGACCCGGCGCACGCCGGCGTCGCCGAGGCCGTCATCTGTGTCGTCCTCGTCGGCGCCGTCCTGGCTCTCATCGGTGGCGGCCGCCACGCCCGAGCGACCGCGACCGCCGCAACTGCGTTTGCGGTGATCGGTTTCCTCGTCGGGCTGACCTTCACGGTCCGCGGAGGCGGCGCCCTCGACGTCGCCTACCACGCGGCGGCGCTGCCCCTGCTCCTGCTCGGGCTTGGCTCGCTGCGCCGCCGCTGACGGGAAGCCGGCGCATTCGTGTGCACGGCCTCGATGCGACTGGTAGACCGTCCCGGCGGAACGCAGTACGCTCGATCGGGGTGGCCTCATGGTGACCGCAGACGACGTTCGTCGCATTCGCATTTTCACCGATCTCGATCAACGCGCATGCGAGCGGCTTTCGCGTGCGGCGGCCGATGTCAGCCTCTCGGCGGGTGAATACGCTGCCCACGAGGGCGAGGAGCGTGCGTTGTTCGCGCTCCTCGAAGGGCGAATCGAAGCCGTAAAGGTCGTCGACGGAATCGACCGTGTCGTCGGGGAGAGACATCCCGGCGACATCTTCGGCGAGGTCCCGATCACGCTCGGGACGCTGTTCCCCGTCGGGTTCCGCGCCGCCGAGCAGTCGCGCGTCATGCGAATCGAGCCCCAGGATTACCACGCTGTCGCAGCGGTCGCGCCGGTCGTCGCCAAGGAGGTCGGGCGGCTGGCGAGCGACCGGATCAGCGGGAGGCGCGGGCTGCAAGGCATCGCGGCCGAGCCGCCCCCGCCTCGTGCCGTGGTGCTCGGACACCAGTGGGATCCTCTGTGCACCGACCTGCGGCGCTTTCTCCACCGCAACCAGATCTCGTTCAGCTGGCTCAAGCCGGACGAGCCGAGCGCGGCTGAGCAGTGGGGCGGCCCGCTTCCTGTCGACGATGACCTTCCGGTGATCCGCGTGATCGGCGGGAAGACGGTGGTGAGGCCTCAGCTCCGGCGAATCGCGGAGCTGCTTGGCCTCGAGACGGAGCCGTCCGGCTCGGAGTACGACACGGTCATCGTCGGCGCCGGGCCGGCCGGTCTCGCAGCGGCCGTGTACGGCGCATCCGAGGGACTCCGGACGATCGTGGTCGAGCGAGAGGCTCCGGGCGGCCAGGCCGGCACGTCGTCCCGGATCGAGAACTACCTCGGATTCCCTTCAGGTGTCTCCGGCGACGAGCTCGCGAGTCGGGCGTTACAGCAGGCGCGTCGGCTCGGCGCGGAGATCCTCGTCACCCGCTGCATCACGCGCATCGACGCGCAGAGCCGCCATGTGCACCTCGACGGCGGTGACGTTCTGCGCGCGAAGACGATCATCCTCGCGTGCGGTGTCTCGTGGCGGCATCTGTCGGTAGACGGATTCGACCGCCTGGTCGGGAAGGGTGTCTTCTACGGGGCCGCACGTAGCGAGGCCGCGAACACGCACGGCCTCGACGTCCACGTCGTCGGGGCCGGGAACTCCGCGGGCCAGGCCGCGATGTTCTTCGCCAACCACGCGCGGAGCGTCACGATGGTGTGCCGGGGAGCCACCCTCGCCAAGACCGAGGGCAGCGGCATGTCGCATTACCTGATCGACCAACTCGCCGCGCGGCGCAACGTCCACGTCCTCTTTCGGACAGAGGTGGTCGGAGCGCACGGCACGAACTCGCTCGACGCGATCGACATCCGCAACTCGGATACGGGCGAGACGACGCGGCTCGAGTCCGGGGGCTTGTTCCTCTTCATCGGCGCAGACGCCGAGACCGGCTGGCTCCCGCCCGAGATCGCGCTCGACGGGCGCGGGTACGTGCTCACGGGTCCCGACATCAGTAGCGACAGCGAATGGCACCTCGACCGCGATCGATACCTCCTCGAGACAAGCGTGCCGGGCATCTTCGCCTGCGGCGACGTCCGCTCCGGCCCGGTCAAGCGCGTCGCGTCCGCCGTCGGGGAAGGCAGCCTCGCGATCGCGTTCGTGCACCAGTATTTGAGAGAGACCGAGGCGCGCTCGACCGACGCTGTCGCCGCGGCGGCGCCTGCAGGACGCTAGACCGCCTCACGCTAAATCGGAGAGGGCACGCCAGGTGAACTCGGGGGAGTAGCCGAGAACCCGTCGCGCCTTCTCGATGCTCAGGAGCGTGTCGTTCCCGCTCACGCTGTCGGCGATGGGGACTTCCGGAAAGACTTCGGCCATCAGCTCCCGGCTCGGGCGCTTCATGACGGTATCGGCAGCGGCGATGACGAAGCTGTCCGCGCCGTCGATCTCCGCTTCGAGCGCCAGCCGGACGCTCTGGGCGACGTGGCTCTCGTCGACGTAGCTCCAGAGGTTCCACTTCCGCGCGTGGGGGTCGTCCCAGTACGACGGGAAGCGCCCGTAGTCCTCGCGGACGAGGATGTTCGAGAAGCGGAGGCCGACGATCGGCACCGCGCTCCAGCGGCTGAACTGCCGCGCCATCTCCTCGCCGAGCACCTTGGACAGCGCGTAGCTCGACTCTGGGAACGTGTGCGCCTCGTCGACCGGCGCGTAGTCCGGCGCGCGGTCGAACGGGAGCCCGAGCGTCGTCTCGCTGGACGCCCACACCACGCGGCGGATCCCGAGGCGCGCGGCGGCCGAGAACACGGTGTGCGTGCTCGTGACGTTCGTGCGGAAGACCTGGTCGGGCGTCGCGTGCCCCG
>JBJMJY010000008.1:0-5521 GCA_045806105.1 Gaiellaceae bacterium
GAAGGCGTCGTCGTGGACGGCGTGGCCCTCCATCCGGAGGGTCAGGCACTCGAGCAGCGTCGGGCCGCCGCCGTCGCGAGCCTTCTCGATCGCCCGTCTGGCCTCGCGGTAGACGGCGAGGACGTCGTTGCCGTCGACGACCACGCCCTCGAAGCCGTAGGCCTCGGCGCGGTCGGCCACGTGCTCGGTCGCGTACTCGAGGTACGTCGGTGTCGAGTAAGCCCATTGGTTGTTGTCGCAGACGAACACCACGGGGAGCTTGCGGACGCCGGCGAGGTTCATCGCCTCGTGTGCGTCGCCGCGGGCGGAAGCTCCTTCGCCGAACCAGCCGACCGCGACGCGCTTCTCCTCGCGGATCCGGAACGCCAGCGCGCAGCCGACCGCCACCGGCAGCATCGCCGGCAGGTGGCTGACCATCGCGAGCAGACCGAGCTTCGAGTCGGCCATGTGGACGTTGCCGTCCCTCCCCCTCGTCGGGCCGTCGGTGCGGCCCATGTACTGCGCGAAGATCCGCCACGGCTCGACGCCGCGCGTCACGTGCACGCCCATGTCGCGGTGGAGCGGCGTGCCGACGTCTTCACCGCCCATCGCGGTGGCGACGCCCACCGCCGCGGCCTCGTTGCCGCGGCCCGTGTAGAACGAGCCCGGGATCTTGCCCTGCTTGTAGAGAATGTGGCCGCGCTCCTCGATCCCGCGCGTGACCACCATGTTGCGATAGACCGTCAGCAGGTCCTCGCGGTCGAGGCCTGCCTCCCTGACTTCCTGCAGCGAGCCGACGGGCTCGGCTTCACGCGCGATCGCCATGCGGGTACCCCTGGGACGAAGAGGATCGGACGGCGCAATGCTAACGACTCGTCAGGATCCCCTGCCCCCGCCCGCGGCGTAGTCGCCGACGAGGTGTTGCTCGCGCCAGGGCGCCAGTCGCCTGCCACGCGCGGGAGTCTGACTACAGTGGCCGGCGTGGGCCGCGCGCGGAACTGGCTGCAGGAGGAGCGGCGCAAGACGCTCGGCGACTGGGTCGCCTTCTGCGTGCGCTGCGGATATGTGCAGCGCTACTTCGACGAGTTCCTCGCCGAGCTGCCCGGCGAGTGCCCCCAATGCGGCGGCGAGCTGCGGTCACAGTGCCCCAGCTGCGGCGCGCGCTTCGCCTCGGCGTTCGCCGTCGAGTGCGAGGAATGCGGCGCCGAGCTGCGACCGCCCGAGCAGTTCGGCGTCAAGATTCGCCGCGCGCGCTAGCGGACGGCCACGTCCGGGGACTGTCCCCGGGCATGGCCCGAAGTGGCATGTCGTTCGTGCCGGAGGTGTGACGATTCGTCCACAGATGCGGCTTGGGCTCGTGGGATGCCGCACCGTGGTCTGGGTCGCGGCGCTGGAGCGGGCGAGAACGTCCTGCTCGGGGCGCTCGGTCGCCCCTGCGGTGGCTCAGGCCTGCGCGCGCTCCAGCACGAGTGCCGCGGCGGCGGCGTCCTCGACGGCGTGGCCCATCGACTTGTAGACGGTGATCTCGTCGTCGCTCGTGCGGCCCTCATGCGCGCCGCTCAGCACCTCGCCCAGCTCGACGGCGGCCTGGGGGTCGAGGCCCTGCAGCTCGAACGATCCCGCCGGCGGCGGCTCGAACGCAACACGCGACTCGACGCAGAGCAGGCCGGCGCTCACTGTCGAAGCGTCCAGCTCCGGCCCTTCCTGGGAGGCCCCGACCGAGCAAACGTGCGCGCCGGAGGGGAGCCACTCCCGCCGCAGGATCGGCGATGACGCGTGCGTGCAGCAGCAGATGACGTCGGCCCCTCGCACCGCCTCTTCGAAGGACGCGACCGCGGTCGCGTCCACCTCGGCGGCAAGCCGCTCTGCGTGTGCGACGGTCCGCGACGCCACCCGTACCTCCTCGAATCGCCGTACGCGCCGGACGACGTCGAGGTGCGACCGCGCCTGCACGCCCGCGCCGAGCACGGCCAGCACCCGCGCGTCCTCCCGCGCGAGCGCCCGCGTGGCGACGGCCGAGCTCGCGCCCGTCCGCATCGCGGTGATGTGCGAGCCGTCCATCACCGCCTGCGGGGTGCCGGTCTCAGCGTCGAAGACGGCGATCAAGGCCTGGTGCGACGGGTCGTGCTCGGGAAAGAGCGCGACGAGCTTCGCCGCCAGCACCCCGTCCACGTAGCCCGGCATCGCGCCGAGCAACCCCGTCGGCGTGAACGCCGCAACGCGGGGCGGCACCGAAGCGCGCCCGGCGCTGAGCTCGATGAACGCTCGCTCGAGCCGCTCGAGCAGCAGGTCGACGTCGAGCAGCCGATGCACATCCTCCGGGCTCAGCACCAGCACCGCCGTAGTCTGACCCGCCGCGTGCCTTCGGGTTCTCGCCCGCGCGCAGCTTGGACCGCCGCGAGGCGCGGAGTCTACGCGGGCTAGGCCGTAGGCCGTATCTCGGAGAAGCGGATCACCGTCACGACGTCATCGGCGCCGACCTCGCGGTTGTACAGCTGCCCGAGGAACGACGCCATCTCCTCCGGCCGCCGGATCTCCGGGTTGTCGTGCTCGATCTCGCGGGGCGACAGGTCGCGCAGGGTCTTCACCTCGACCTTGTCGATCACCGCATCGAAGATCCGCTGCCGCGGGCTGAACCGGGTGCCCGCGAGCACCTGGACGATCATGCCCTTGCGGTACTTCCGCGACTTGTCGCCCAGGCGGATGGTCGCCGTCTTGCGGCCGCTGCGCAGCTGGTCGGCCACCATCGGCGAATAGAAGTTCAGCGCGTACACGGCGTCGTCATCTCCTGCCACGAGGCGCGGAGGATCATAGTGCCCTCACGGCCTCGAGCGCCTTCGCGGCCATCTCCTGCTCGCCCTTGTACGCGAGCAGGCTCTCGCCATCGGCGAGCGGCAGCCAGCGCACGTCGGCCACCTCGTGCGCGGTCGCGGGCGGCAGATTGCCGAGCCGCCCGCGCGAGTAACGGACGAGGTAGAAGCTCACGACCTTGAAGATCCGCTCGCCGCTCCACGTGAAGACGTAGCGGATGTCGCCGAGCTTTCCGACCGACGTCCCCTCCGCGCCGGTTTCCTCCGCGACTTCGCGCACCGCCGTCGTCTCGGGCAACTCCCCGCGATCGATGCGGCCCTTCGGCAGCGCCCAGACGCCCTCCGGCTTTCCGCCCGGCCGGATCGCGGCGAAGACCCACTCGCCGCGCAGCCGCCGCACGAGCACGCCCCCCGCGGAGAACTCGCGCTTCATGCAGGTGTTTGTAACAGACAGACGCGGCCGGAGCGATCGCCATTGCATCGACCGCAGCAGAGGCTGTAAACTGCGCTGGCACTCCAAGGGAGAGAGTGCCAGAGGTTGTCACAAAGTCGCAGGAACAAAGGAGGGGCTGGATGAACCTACAGCCACTGGGCGACCGCCTCATCGTCGAAGCCCTCGAGGACGAGGAGACGACGGCGAGCGGCATCGTCCTGCCGGATACCGCGAAGGAGAAGCCGCAGCGTGGCCGCGTCCTCGCGATCGGCCCGGGCTCGCGCAACGACAAGGGCGAGCTGGTGCCGATGGACGTCGCCGAGGGCGACGAGATCATCTTCTCCAAGTACGGCGGCACGGAGATCAAGCTCGGCACCGACGAGGTGCTCGTGCTGCGCGAGACGGACGTCCTGGCCAAGGTCACGGGCGCCGGCTCGAAGGGCTCGAAGAAGAAGAAGAAGGAGATGGCCGGCGCCGCCGCCTAGGCCGCGCCGACCGAAGGAGGAAGTAGATGGCACACAAGGAGCTGAAGTTCAACGAGGACGCGCGTCGCTCGCTCGAGCGGGGCGTGAACATCCTCGCCGACGCGGTCAAGGTGACCCTGGGCCCGAAGGGCCGCTACGTCGTGCTGGACAAGAAGTTCGGCGCGCCGACGATCACCAACGACGGCGTCACGATCGCCCGTGAGATCGAGGTCGAAGACGTCTTCGAGAATCAGGGCGCCCAGCTGGTCCGCGAGGTCGCCACGGCGACCAACGACGTGGCCGGTGACGGCACCACGACGGCGACTGTGCTCGCGCAGGCGATCGTCCGCGAGGGCCTCAAGAACGTCGCCGCGGGCGCGAACCCGATGGGCCTCAAGCGCGGCATCGAGACGGCCGTCGAGTCGGTCGTCGAGAGCCTCAAGTCCCAGTCGAAGGAGATCTCGGGCAAGGAGGACATCGCCCGGGTCGCCACGATCTCTGCGCGGGAGCGTGAGATCGGCGACGTGATCGCCGACGCGATCGACAAGGTCGGCAAGGACGGCGTCGTGAACGTCGAAGAGGGCCAGACCTTCGGCCTCGAGCTCGAGTTCACCGAGGGCATGCAGTTCGACAAGGGCTACCTGTCGCCGTACATGATCACCGATCCGGAGCGCATGGAGGCGGTCCTCGAGGACCCGTACATCCTCGTCGCGAACCAGAAGATCGGAGCGGTCAAGGACGTGCTGCCGGTGCTCGAGCAGGTCATCCAGGCCGGTCGGCCGCTGCTGATCGTGGCCGAGGACGTCGAGGGCGAGTCGCTCGCGACGATCGTCGTCAACAAGCTGCGCGGCACCTTTACCGCGGTCGCGGTCAAGGCGCCGGGCTTCGGCGACCGCCGCAAGCGCATGCTCGAGGACATCGCGATCCTCAGCGGCGCCGAGGTGATCACCGAGGAGATGGGCCTCAAGCTCGAGAACACGAAGCTCTCGCAGCTCGGTCGCGCTCGCCGCGTCGTGATCACCAAGGACGCGACCACGATCGTGGACGGCGCCGGCGACAGCGACGGGATCAAGGCCCGCATCAAGCAGCTGAAGGGCGAGATCGAGAACACCGACTCCGACTTCGACCGCGAGAAGCTCCAGGAGCGCCTCGCCAAGCTCGCGGGCGGCGTGGCCGTCGTCAAGGTCGGCGCTGCCACCGAGACGGAGATGAAGGAGAAGAAGCACCGCGTCGAGGACGCGCTGCAGGCCACCCGCGCTGCCCTCGAGGAGGGCATCGTCCCGGGCGGCGGCGTCGCGCTCCTGAACGCGGTCGCCTCGATCACGCTCGACGGCGAGGGCGACGAGCGGACGGGCGCGGCGATCGTCGCGCGGTCGCTCGAGGAGCCGATCCGCCAGCTCGCTGACAATGCGGGCCTCGAGGGCTCGGTCGTCGTCGATCAGATCCGCAAGGGCACGAAGGGCCACGGGCTGAACGTCGACACCGGCGAGTACGAGGACCTCGTCAAGGCGGGGATCATCGACCCGACGATGGTGACGCGCTCGGCGCTCCAGAACGCGGCGTCGATCGCAAAGAACATCCTGACGACCGAGGCCATTGTGGCCGAGGCGCCTGAGAAGCAGCCGGCTATGGCCGGCGGTGGCATGCCCGACATGGGCGGAATGATGTAATCGAGCCTCCGGGCTCAGGACGGAAAAAGGGGCGCCTTGCGGCGCCCCTTTTCGTTGGCGTTGAAACAGGCTCTACGGTGTGTAGTCGCCGTAGATGTTCTGGTCGAGGCCGCCCGCGTGCGGGCAGGTGTCCCCGCTCCAGGTGCCGTTCGCATCCTGTGTGCG
>JBJMJY010000009.1:0-40424 GCA_045806105.1 Gaiellaceae bacterium
GCCGACATGTCGCGCGCGCAGGACGTGCGGGCGCAGCTCGTCGAGCGCCATCCCGAGGCGCGGCCGACGGTCACCGACCTGCTGACCCGGTTGGCCGCGGCGGCGCTGATGCAGCATCGCGAGGTGAACGCGATCTTCGCCGGCGACGCGATCGAGCTGCACGGCTCGGCGAACATCGGGATCGCCGTCGCGACCGAACGCGGCCTCGTCGTCCCCGTCATCCGCTCGTGCGAGCGGAAGACGGTCGCCCAGATCGCCGCCGACCGCGCCGACATCGTCGGCCGCGCCCGCGACGGGAAGCTCCAGGCCGCCGACCTCGAGGGCGGCACGTTCACGATCTCGAACCTCGGCATGTTCCGAGTCGAGCAGTTCACGGCGGTGCTGAACCCGCCGCAGGCTGCGATCGTCGCGGTCGGCGCGACCGAGGAGAAGCCGGTCGCGCTCGGCGGCGAGGTCGTGGTGCGGCCGATGCTGACGCTGACGGCCACGTTCGACCATCGTGCGGTGGACGGCGCGCCCGCTGCGGAGTTCCTCCAGACGGTCAAGGAGCTGCTGGAGGAGCCCGGGCTGATGCTCTAGCGTCTGGCCGATGCGCATCTGGTACCGGGTCAGCGATCTGGAGGCGGCGCGGGCGTTCTACCGGGATCTGCTCGGGTTCACGGAGACGTTTCTCGACGAGGACGAGCGCTGGGCGTCGCTCGATCGCGGCGCAACCGAGATCGCGCTCGGCGAGGCCGCGGACCCCGGCGATCCGGAGGGTCAGGTTGCGACGGTCGACGTCGAGGACGTGAAGGCCGAGCGGGAGCGGCTCGCGGGCGCGGGCGTCGAGGTCGGGACCGTGCTCGAGCTCCACGGCGCGATGCGGCTGCTCGACGTCTTCGACCCCGACGGCAACCGGATCCAGCTGGCGCAGGAGCTGTCGTGATCCGGCCGGGCGGCCCGCAGGACGTGCCGTTCATGCGCGACATGCTGCGCCACGCCTACTACTGGCGCGTCGACAAGGTCTCGGAGTCGGGCGAGCCGCCAGTCCAGCGTTACGTGGAGCGCTGGGGCCGGCCCGGCGACACGTCGCTGATCGCGATTCAGGAGTTCCAGCGCGTCGGCGCCGCCTGGTACCGGCTGTTCAAGAACGAGAACCACGGCTACGGGTTCGTGGACGAGGAGACCCCGGAGCTCTCGATCGCGATCGTCCCGAGCAAGCGCGGCGGCGGCCTCGGCTCCGAGCTGCTGGACGCGCTGCTCGAGCGCGCCCGGGCCGACGAGCACGGCGCGATCAGCCTGAGCGTCGAGCAGGGGAGCCCGGCGATCGGCCTCTATGAGCGCCACGGATTCACGCAGGTCGGCGCCGACGACGGCGGCGTCACGATGCGCTGCGAGCTCGCCTGAACCCCGCGCGGCGTTTGGGCAAAGGAGGATCACGCGCGCGCGAGAACCTATTTCCCCCCGGGGCCTTCGGCCCCTTGCCCCCGGTTGTTGAGCGTACCGGCGAAATCGTCACGGATGTGTGACCGCTCCGTCCCGGACGCGTGACGATGCGTCCACAGGCCGGAGCACGCCCGGCGCGGGCGACCCTCGCTAGGATCGCGCCCGACCCGAAGCGACGAGAGGAACCACGATGGAAAGTGACGTTGCCGTCCTCGGAGGCGGCCCCGGCGGCTACACGGCGGCGATCCGCGCCGCGCAGCTGGGCGCGAAGACGGTGTGCATCGAGAAGGAGCCCGAGCTCGGCGGCACCTGCCTCCGCCTCGGCTGCATCCCGACGAAGGCGTGGGTTCAGACGGCCTTCGCGATCAAGGAGGCCGAGGAGACGTTCGCCAAGCTCGGCGTCCAGGTCGGCGAGCCGGCGCTCGACTTCGCAACCGCGAACCAGTGGAAGGACGGCGTCGTCAAGCAGATGACCAGCGGCGTCGCGAGCCTCTTCAAGGCCAACGGCGTCGAGTGGGTCAAGGGCGCCGGCCGCTTCTCCGACGCAAACACGATCCAGGTCGAGGGCGGCGAGCCGGTCACCTTCAAGCAGGCGATCGTCGCGACGGGCTCCTACCCGCTCAGGCCGCCGATCGACGGCCTCGACTCGCCGCGCTGCGTCGACTCCACGGGTCTCCTCGCCCAGAACGAGGTGCCGCGCCGGCTGGTCGTGCTCGGCGGCGGCATCATCGGCTGCGAGTTCGCCTCGATCTTCCGCCGCTTCGGATCCGAGGTGACGATCGTCGAGATGCTGCCGCAGCTGATCCCGCAGGAGGACGCGGACGCCGCGAAGGAGCTCGCGAAGCAGTTCGGGCGCCGCGGCATCACGCTCCACCTCGAGACGACGTGCGACCGCGTCGAGGACACCGGCAGCGAGCTGAGGGTCCACCACGGCGGCGAGGTCACCGGGGCCGACCTGATGCTCGTCGCGACCGGCCGCGGGCCGGCGGTCGAGGACCTCGGCCTCGAGGAGATCGGCGTCGAGCTCGACCGCCGCAAAGGGATCGCGGCCGACGAGCACCGGCGCACGACGGTCCCGCACATCTACGCCGTCGGTGACTGCGCCGGCTACTGGCAGCTCGCGCACACCGCGTTCCGCGAGGGCGAGGTCGCGGCCGAGAACGCCTGCGGCCACGAGGCCGTCGTCGACAATCGCGGCGTGCCGCGTCCGATCTATACCGATCCGGAGATCGCCGGCGTCGGCCTCACGGAAGCCGAGGCGCGCGAGCAGCACGGCGATGACGTCGCGGTCGGGATGTTCCCGTGGGTCGCGAACGCCCGGGCGGTGATGCAGAACGAGACCGTCGGTTGGGTGAAGTCGATCCACGAGACGCGCTACGGCGAGCTGCTCGGCCTGGTCATGGTCGGGCCGCACGTGACCGACCTGATCGAGGCGGGCACCGTCGCGCTGGATGCCGAGGCGACCGTGGAGACGGTTGCGGACGGGATGGCCGCGCACCCGACGCTCTCCGAGGCGATCAAGGAGGCCGGGCTTGTGGCGCTCGGCCGCGCGATCCACCTGCCGAACCGCAAGCGCGCCGCCGCGAGCGCTTGAGCCATGTCCGGGATCTGACCCCGGACATGGCCGTAGCGGCCCTGGCTCGCCCTCCGCGCCGTTCGAGCTGCGGCCGGTGAGCGCGCCTGATTGGGCGAACGCAGCGGCGGACGTGGCCGCCTTGGCCACGACCGGGGTCTGACCTCGGTTTCGGCCACAGCGGACACGGGCGCGAGGCCGTATCCGCAGCGGCCCCGCCGCCGTTTCAGACAACGTGGAGGCTTCACGCGTCCATCGGCCCCTGCCCCTGCTCAGCCGCACCGACCGGGCATTCGAGCAGCTCTACCGCCGGCACGCGCGCGAGGTTTACCAGTACGCGTTGGCGCTCCTGGCCAACCCGGCGGATGCCGAGGACGTCACGCAGACGACGTTTCTCAACGCCTACCGCGCGTTCCAGCGCGGCGAGCGCCCGCACAAGCCGCACAACTGGCTGATCGCGATCGCGCACAACGTCTGCCGCATGCGCTGGCGGCAGGCCGGCTCGCGGCCGCGGGAGGTCGCGCTCGACGACGCGCCGGAGCCCTCGGCGCACGACGCTGAGCCCCCGGACCTCGACGAGGTCCTCGCGGCACTGGCGGCGCTGACCTTCAACCAGCGTGCGGCGCTCGTGATGCGCGAGCTCGAAGGGCGCCGGTACCAGGAGATCGCGGAGGTGCTCGGCGTCTCCGTCAGCGCCGTCGAGGCACTGCTCTTCCGCGCGCGGCGGCGCCTGCAGCTCAGCCGCAAGTCGCTCGGCGTGGTCACGACGGTGCCGCTGCCGGGCTCGCTGTCCTCGTTCGCCGGGGCGGGCGGAGGAGCCGTCGCCGCAGGTGGGGCCGCCGTCGTGACCGATCTCGCGGTAAAGGCAGCCGTGGTCGTTGCCATCGGCGCGGCCACCGCGGGCGCGGGGCTGAAAAGCATCGACGCCGTCAGCGGCAGGAAGGCAGAGCCGCAGGCTCAGGCGGCCGCGCTCCGCTCCGGCCCCGCAGCGACGAAGCGCGCGGCTGCGCCGAAGCGCACGGTCGCGCGGCCAACCGCGCGGCCCAGCACGCGCACGAAGCTCAGACGCGCCGTCGTGACCGCCTCGCGCGCGGAGCGACCCAGCGGGCCCGCGAGTACCGCTGCCTCCGCGCCTCAGCAGGCCGCACTCACGCCGCCCGCGACGCCCGCGCTGGTGAGCCCGCCGGGCGCCGTCCCGCCGCTCCCACCGGCCCCGCCCGTGGCGCTGCCACCGGCTCCGTCGCTGCCACCGGCCCCGCCCGTGGCGCTGCCACCGGCCCCGCCGCTGCCACCGGCCCCGCCGCTGCCGCCGGCCCCGCCGCTTCCACCGCCGCCGCCGCTTCCACCGCCGCCGGCGGTTCCGCTGCCGCCCCTGCCTCCGCTCCCTCCGCCGGTCAAGTAACCCTTCAGCGGGGTGCAAGAAGCCGTGGAATCAGGCATCTTTTAGTACAGATGACCCCGGTTCTCGCACGTCGTCTGACCAACGACCGCGCCTTTGAGCGGCTCTATCGCAAGCACGCGGGCGACGTTTACCGCTACGCGCTCGTCGTCCTGCGCAACGAGGCCGACGCCGAGGACGTCACCCAGACGACGTTCATGAACGCCTTTCGCGCGATGGAGCGCGGCGAGCGCCCACGGCAGCCGCAGAACTGGTTGATCACGATCGCGCACAACGTCTGCCGCCAGCGCTTCCGCCAGTCGCAGCGCCGGCCGAACGAGGTCGTCTACGAGGAGGAGCTCGCCGAGGCGGTCGTCGACGAGGACGCGCTCAGCGCCGAGGACATCCGCCGCGCGCTCGGCCACCTCGCCTTCAACCAGCGCTCGGCGCTCGTGATGCGCGAGCTCGAGGGCCGCACCTATCAGGAGATCGCCGAGATCCTCGGCCTCAGCGTCAGCGCCGTCGAGACGCTGATCTTCCGCGCCCGGCGCGCGCTGCGCGAGCAGCTCGAGGAGGGGATCACCTGCCACGACGCCGAGCTCGCGATCTCCAAGCAGCTCGACGGCCGCCTCTCCCGCAAGGAAAAAGGGGCGCTGCGCGCGCACCTCCGCGAATGCGAGGACTGCGCGGGTTTCGCCCGCAGCCAGCGCGCTCAACGCGGGGCGCTGAAGGCGCTGATGGCGATCCCGCTGCCGCAGTCGCTCGCCGGCCTCTTCGGCGGTGGCGGAGCCGCGGTCGGCGGAGGCGTCGCGGTGAAGGCCGCAGCGATCGCCGCAGGCGCCGCGCTCGCAACCGGCGTCGGCTACGAAGGCGTGAAGCAGGGGATTGACCGCTCCGGCGGCGCGACCGCCGCCCCCGCGGCCGCGAAGAAGCAGTCGAACCGCGTCGACACCGGCGCCACGAAGGCGGCTGCTCTCCTGTCGTTGGCCGGCACGCAGGAGGCGATGCACGACCAGAAACCGTTCCGCAAGGCCGCCGTCAACGCACGCCGGGCCGCGGAGAAACGGCACGGCAAGCCGGGGGTCGTCGGGAAGCCCGCAGCCAAGCCGGCAAAGCATGTCCGCCCGCTGTCGCCCTCGCACGAGCGCGGCTCGAGCGCGCAGCCGAAGCCCGTGCACCCGGTCCACCCGACGACGCCGAGCCAGGGCCGCAACCACGGCCAGAACGCCGGCGGCAAGGGCAAGGGCACCGGCGACAAGAAGACCCCGCCGTCGAACGAGGGGAAGCCCAAGGGCGGCGGCAAGGGCACCGGCAGCGCGGACGTCCCCGACGAGACCGCGGGCCAGGGCAAGTCCGGCCGCTAGCGGCTCCAACGGGGGTTTACGAAAGCCGCGGACGCGGTTACCCGCGGCCGGTTCCTGGTACAACACCGCCCATGGGCATCGTCAATCGCAGGAACGCGGTCCTCGGCTGGGGCATCTGGAAGCTCTCCAAGCCGGTCCTCAAGAGCAAGGCCAAGAGTGCCACGCCGTCGGTTGAGGGCGGCCGCCCGAACAAGTCGCTGGTCGTGGCGACCGGCGCCGGCGTGATCGGCGCGCTGGCCTTCTGGCGCAAGCGCCGCGGCGACGACGAGGGCTAGCTGCCCTCGCCGCCGCCCCGCGCGCGTAGCTAGGCCGCAGCCTTGGCGAGCTGCTTCGCCTGCTTCTCGAAGGCCTGCTCGACCTCCTTGAGGGTGTGCTCCTCCTGCTCGAGATTCTCCTCGAGAAGCGCGACGACGTCGTCGGCGTCCAGCTCGTCGGCCATCGTGACCAGCCCGTCGTAGACCGCGATCTCGTGGTGCTCGACCTCGCCGCAGCCGCTGAGGATGACCGCGTCGTGGAGCTCGGTCGAGGTCTGCTGCAGCATCTGCTGCCCCTCCGTCTGCAGCCCCTCGATTGCAGGGCACGGCTGCTTCTGAGCCTCGTGCCCGAGCGCCGAGAACGCCTGCTGCAGGTTGCGGATCTGCCCCCGGGTCTCCTCGGCGTGGTGGGCGAGCTGCTGCTTGAGCTCGTCGTCGTTCGCCTTTCCCTCGAGCTCGTTCAGCATCGTGAGAACGGTCTCCTCCATCGTCAGCGCCGCGCCCAGCTTGTGGGCAAACAGCATCTTCGGATCGGCGATCTGTGCCATGCGTGACCCCTCCTCCATCGGATTTCGCGGTAGATTCGCGCTGCTACCCGGACCGGGCCCATCGAAACGAGGGGAACGCCATGCGCATCGAGTCGTCGGTCACGTCCATCACGTGGATTCCCTCGGAGGCGATCGAGGGCATGCCGAAGCTGCCGTTCGAGTGGGGCATCGCGCACTACGACGAGCCGCCGCACGACCGGCTGCTCGACCTCGACGCGATGCACGAGAACGACCTCTTCCGAGAGGCGAACGAGCTGAAGGCGTGGATCGACGCCGCCGACGATGGCACGATCACGGACTGCGGCTACTCGGGGCGCGGCCGGGTCGGCGTCACCCGGCTGAAGCTGCTGCGCCGCGAGGTCGCGTTTCCGGCGGTGCAGTACCCGCTGATCCAGGCCGAGCCCGAGGTCGGGGACGGGTGGGTGCGCTTCACGCAGTCGGCCGGCGGCCACATGGGGCTGCCCGCGCCCCGGCGCGTGAGCGGGAAGCCGTTCATGCGCGTCTCGTCGGCGTCCGCGTGGACGACGCTGGAGCTCGTGATCCGCGCCGACGGCTCGTCCGAGAGCAAGCTGGTCGGCGCGAGCGCGTTCCCACGCCACTGGGTCTACGACAAGGACGGCGTGCTCGTGGAGAAATCCGCCTCGATCGACTTCGAGCGCTGGTACCGCGAGTCGCACGGCAAGCACACGCCGTGGGGCGAGGAGGATTCACCGGCGATCGCAACCGCGGTCGAGTCGGAGCTCGAGCGGGAGCTGTCGGCCTCGATCATGCGAGAGGGCGCGAAGCTGGAGCGGCGGACGTACGAGCAGGGCTCGGCGATCGTGCAGCAGGGTGACGAGGGGCGAGAGCTGTTCCTGCTCCTGGACGGCATCGTCGACGTCGAGGTCGACGGCGAGGAGGTCGCGGAGATCGGCCCCGGCGCACTCCTGGGCGAGAAGGCCCTCGTGGAGGGCGGGCAGCGCACCGCGACGCTGTGGGCGACGACGCCGGTGCGAGCTGTGGTCGTCCCGCCGGAGGCCGTGGACAGGTCAGCGCTGGAGGAGCTCGCGGCGGGGCGGAGGCCGCGCGGCGAGGCGTAGCCCGCCTGCCGCAGCTTGGCGCAGACAGCTGCAGAAAAGAGTAGATCTAGCCGAAGAGCGGTTTGACGCGCGCCAGGCCGGTCCGGAGAATCGCGGGCGAAGGCAACTCTTAGGGGGGTTACATGAGCAGGTCAGCTCTGCTGGCTCTGGCAGGTTTCGTCGTGGTGGGCCTCGCCACCGTGATCCAGACGTCGGCCGCGGCTCCGCCCGAGCCGGACGACAGGGTCACGCCGGCGACGGCGTACGTGCGCCACGACGGAGGCACCGACCGGGCCATTCAGGAGTGTTCCAACACGTCGACGAGCACGGCGCCCGACGTGCCGGGCGACGGCGACAGCGACTCGAACGACGGCGGCGCGTTCCGCCAGGGCAACGAGCCCACGGTGGCGATCGACCCGACGAACCCGGATCTCGTGTTCGCCGCCTGGAACGACTACTGCGACACGGACCTCGGCGGAGGCTGGATGGGCATCGCGTTCTCGCGTAACAGTGGCGAGACCTGGACGCCGTCCAAGCTCCCCGGCTACCCGAGCGACACCTCGGCCGAGGGGATGGCCTCGCCGCTCCACGGCCGTCAGGCCGAGGCGGGCGACCCGCTGCTCGCGTTCGACAGCGAGGGCAGGCTCTTCGCCGGCGGAATCGCGTTCAACCGCGTCAACCCGCAGAACGGGGATGTGTGGGTCGCGAGCTACGCCGCGACGCCGCACCCCAGCGGCTACCCGAAGGACTACCTCCGCACCGTGGTGGTCGGACAGGGGACGCCGGCCCTGAACGGCATCTTCGAGGACAAGCCGTCCCTGGAGGTCGACCGTACGGGCGGCGAGTTCGACGGCAACGTCTACATCTGCTGGTCGCGCTTCGTCGGCTTCTCGGGGCGGACCAAGATCTCGTTCGCCCGCTCGACCGATTCCGGACGGACGTTCTCGCGCCCGATCGAGTTGTCGTTCGGCAAGGACGTACAGGGCTGCGACATCGCGGTCGAAAGCGACGGCGACGTGTACGTGACGTGGGGAACCCGGAACACGCCCGCGGCGATCGACGCGGAGGGGCTGGCGATCGCCCGCTCCGACGACGGCGGCGCGAGCTTCGAACCCGCACATCAGATCGCGAGCTTCACGCGCTACTTCCCGTCCGACGGGACGCGTGACTGCGGCGACGGCGCGTTCCGCTGCCCGAGCGGCTTCGTGTTCTTCCGCGTGCCGCTCGAGCCGCGCGTCACCGCGGACCAGAGCGGGCTGCTGCCCGGCATCTACGCGACCTACAACGCCGTCGATCCGGCAACCGTCGTGCCGAGCACGTCGTCCTACAGCTCGGCCGGCGCGAACTCCGGCCTCGTCGGGCGCTCGGTCGTGTACGTGATCCGCTCGACCGACAACGGCCAGACGTGGTCCGCTCCGATCCCGGTCGACCCGGCCGGCGGCCGCGGCCACCAGTTCTTCCCGGACGTCGACGCGCTCGGCGGGAAGCTGGTGGCGATCTGGCAGGACAACCGCACGGACGACGCGTACAGCGTGCAGCTCCCGATCGGGGACACGCGCGACGCGCTCGGCCGGCCGGTCGCGTCGGGCACCGACGTCGTCGGCACCTACGCGTCCGTCTCCGACAACGGCACGTCGTTCACGCCGCTCGGCGAGATGTCGTCGGCGACGCACCAGCCGTCGTACGAGATGTTCGGCAACCGCCAGATCCCGTTCCAGGGCGACTACAACTGGGTCGCGCTCGCGTTCGACGGCGCGACGTCGCTCTTCGGGTACATGGGCTGGACGGACAACCGCGACGTGCTCGCGGGGACGGACATCCGCGAGACCGACTACGTCGACGGCTTCGACGTGCACCAGTGCCGCACTCCGGCGGCTCCCGAGCCCGACAGGTGTCCGAACGCGCACGGGCTCGACCAGAACATCTACGGCCAGTCGCTGACCCTGCCCGTCGGCTAAGGCCTGCCTCGACGGCCGCCCGTCTCTCGGGGCGGGCGGCCGTCATTGGCCTACGGGACGCCGAGGCGTAGGATCGCCGGGACCCCACCGGAAGGAGCAGCCATGTACGCACGGCTGATCTCGTTCTCGGGCGCCGACCCCGAGAAGCGCGAGTCCGCGATCGAGATGATCCGCGGCACGGTGATCCCGATGTTGCAGACCTACAACGGGTTCGCCGGCTACATCGCCCTCTACGACGAGGACACCCGCAAGGCCAAGGCGATCATCCTCTGGAACAGCAAGGAAGCTGCGGAGACCGCGGAGGAGACGCTCGTGGAGCGCCGCGCGAAGATGACGGCGCAGGTTGGCCTGACGGTCGAGGCCGCCGACCTCTACGAGGCCACGGTCGTGGAGCTCGCAGGCGCCGCGGTGTAGCGACGTTCCCGACGGGCCGCCGTGGCCGTCAAGCAGATCTCCCTCTCGCTCGGGCTCCCGTTCGGCCTCGGCAGCATGTCCGGGACCTGGGAGCCCGACGAGCAGGAGCAGAAGGCGGCCTGGGAGATGTACGTCGAGCTGATCACGCGCACCTCGATCGAGCCCCAGGCCGCAGATGGCTCGCTGGGCGAGGCGCTTTCGTCGCTCTACACGCTCTTCGGGACGACGCGCGAGATCCTGCGCAAGTACGGACCGGCAGTGGCGAAGCCGAAGGGAGGCGATCTTTCGTTCGGCCTGATCGCGGTGACCGTCCTGAACAAGGTGCTGAGGCCGCTGCTCACGCGCTGGCACCCTGAGCTCGCGGACTACGAGTCCCGCAGGCCGCCGGAGGTCTCGCCGATCGCCCACGAGCGTGCCTGGCCCCGCTCCGCCGAGCTGCGCGCAGCCTTGAACGAGGTCCGGGGTTCCCTGCGCACCTATGCCGGCTACCTCGCCGAGGTGGCGGACGTGCCGCCGCTCGCCGACGAAGGCCGCGCCTAGGCGCCGTTCAGCTGCATGTAGTAGTCGACCACGGCCAGGTCGGCCGCCTCGATCGGCCCGCGGAAGTTGTCGCTCAGCGTGTTGCCGCTGATCGCGATCACCTGGCCGTCCCCGCCGAGCGCGATCCCGGCGCCGACGTTGAGCGTGATCAGGTTGCCCTCTACGACCGGGTTGCAGCCGAGGCCGATCACGATGCCGGTGCCGAGGTTCCGGAACACCTGGTTATCGCGGATCTTGCCGAGGCCGCCGTCGACCACGACGATCCCGTTCTGCGGTTGATCGTGGATGCGGTTCAGGGAGAGCGTCGGGTCGGCCCCCGCCTGGATCCAGACCCCGCCCGGCCCGCGCGTTGCCGTAGATCTCGTTCTCCGAGATCTCCCCGGCCCCACCCTGGTTGACGTAGATGCCCGTGTCGCCGCCGTCGTGGATCGCGTTCGCGCGCACCACCGGTGCGCCGCCCGCCTGGATCGAGACGCCGTCGGACTCGTTCGAGAAGAGGTCGTTCTCCTCGATCGTCCCGCGCCCGCCCTCGCCGACGAAGACGCCTGGCCCGTGGCTCGCGAAGACGCGGTTCCGCGCAAGCATCGGGTCGCCGTCGAGGGTGATGCTGACGCCCGCTCCCGCATTTCCCTGGATGACGTTGCCCTCGGCGCGGCCCAGGCCGCCGCTCGTGACGATCACCCCGGGGCCGCCGTTGTCGCGCAGCTCGTTGGAGAGGAAGGTCGGGTCGCCGTTGCTCTCCACCCAGACACCGCCGGCGGCATTGGCGTAGATCTCGTTCTCCTCCACTGTGCCGAGACCGCCCTCGATCACGAACACGCCGACGTTCTGGCCGTCGTGGATCTGGTTCCGGCGCAGCACCGGGTCGGCGCCGCCGCTGACGATCACGCCTGCGCCCTCGTTGCCGTCGATCTCGTTCTGCTCGAGGGTCGCCGCGCCGCCCTCGCCTACGAAGACGCCTGCGTGCCTGCCGTCGTGCAGGTGGTTCTCGCGCAGGGTCGCGGAGCCGCCGGAGTGGATCGACACGCCCGGCCCGTCGTTCGCCCAGATGTCGTTGACCTGAAGTGATGCCTCGCCAGAGTCGCGGACGATCACGCCGCCCTCGGGGTTGTCGTGGACCTGGTTGCGCACGAGCACGGGCGAGGCGCCGGTCGTGATCCACATGCCGCCCGTAGCGTTGCCGTAGAGCTCGTTCTCCTCATAGGTGCCCCTGCCGTCGTCGTGGACGTAGATGCCGGTGTCGTCGCCGTCGCTGATCCGGTTGCGCCGCACGACGGGGTTCGCCTCGTTGTCGACGCCGATGCCGACGGCGTCGTTGGCGACGATCTCGTTCTCCTCGAAGAACCCCTCGGCGCCTTCCGAGATCGCGATGCCCGCGTCCTCGCCGTCGTGGATCCGGTTCCGGCGGACCACCGGCGTGCAGGCCTCGGCGGCGATCCCGGGGCCGCCGTTCTCGAAGATCTCGTTCGCCTCGACCCGCGGCGACCCGTGCCCGGCGACGTAGATGCCGGCATCCGCGCAGCCGTGGACGCGGTTCCCCCAGATGGTCGGGCTGCCGGTGCTGACGGCGGCGATCCCGGGCACGGGCGCGCCGGTGATCTCGTTGTCCTCGTAGCGCCCCTGCGCGTCGCCGACGATCTCGATGCCGTTGCCGCCCCCGCGGATCAGGGTGCCGCGGACCTGCGGGTCGGCGGCGCCGGAGACGACGAGGCAGCTACCGCCCGCGCTCTCGAGCTCGCAGCCCTCGACGACGGTGCGGCCCGCCTGGATCTCCACAGCCGCAGCCTCGCCGTCCGCCGTCTGGCGGACGACGAGGTTCGCCAGGCCGCCGGCCGGCCCCTTGAAGGCGATCGCCGTCTCGCCGGCCGACTCGATCACAGCGTCGCGCTCGCCCTCTCCGCGCAGGTGGAGGGTCTTCTCGACCATGACGCCGCCCTCGTGGAGGCCCGGCCGCAACACGAGCTCACTGCCCTCGGCCGCCCCGGCGATCGCCTCGGCGAGCGAGGCGTAGTCGCCGCCTGCGCCGACGACGACCGTCCCCACGCCACCGGGAACCTCGACCTCGGGCTCGACCGGCGAGACCTCGGGCTTGGCCTCGGCCTCGGCGCCGACCGCGCCGACCGCTTGCCCCGCAGCCTCTGCCTTGCCGTTCGAGCCCGAGGGCGCCGGCCGCGGCGGCGACTCGGCGACCTCGACCTCCACGGTGGCTCCCTCCTCGAGCCGCTTCAGCGTCTCGAGCAGCCGCTGGGCGAGGTTCTCGATCAGCTGCTCGCGCTTGCCCGCCTTGTTGCGCATCTTGTCGCGCATGGCGCGGAGGTCGACGAGCTGGTGGTTCGACAGCGCCACGACGAGCGGGTCGCCCTCGTCCTGCAGCCGCTCGAAGTCCTCGCTCTCGATGAAGTAGATCGGCAGGATCAGGTCGTCGCGGCCGATGCTCTGCTCGTGCTCGAGGAACCACTCGAGCTCCTGGCGGCACCACTCCCGGCGGAAGTAGCGGGCGGTGATAATCGGCATGAAGACCTTGACCTCGCGGACGGAGTCCTCGATCCGGCGCCGCCAGTTCTCGCCCCAGCCGATGTCCTCGGTGTCGAGGAAGAACTCGATGTCCCCGCCGAAGAGCGAGACCTTCGACTGCAGCTCGGCGTGGAACCACTTCGTGATTCGGCAACGGTCGTTCTGGTTGTCCTGGCGGACGTAGCTCAGGAAGACCCCGGCTCCGCCGTTCGTCTCTTCAGCGGCCATCGCGCACCCCTTCGCCCGGCGGTGGGGCTAGTCCATGACCTGGATCCGGTATCCCGAGATCCCGCGCACGGAGTTGATGACCAGCCGGAACGGCCCGGTCCAGCGCGGCGTGATCGCGCAGTACGCGTCCGGCGCGGTCGAGATGTCCTCCGTGATCATGTTCCCGTTCTCGTCGTACACGTGGAGGTCGAAGTCGACCCCCGGCTCGAACGGCTGGACGGCCACCGAGTACGTATGCCCGCCCTGCAGGACGACGTCGAAGAACTCAGATCCGCCCGGCCCGATGACTCCGTTTCCGACCAAACCCATGCCTACCACCCTCTCTCACGGTCGTGCGTGCCCGCCGGCGCCGAGCCGGTAGGCCGCGTCTACTGTCGGGAGGGACCGCCGAGTTCGCCGCCGACCCGCGGTCGGCGCTCGCGATGCGCCGCAGGAGATTGCTGTGCCCATCAGCGCTGCACCTCCCGCCGACCACGATACGACTGTTACGAGCGAATGGGAAGGGTCAGCCGCGCCGCGCCTGCTCGAATGCGTTCGCGAGCCGCTCGAGCCCGAGCTCAAGGGTCTCGTCGCTGACGGCGAGGCTGAGCCGCGCGTGGCCGACGCCGCTCGGGCCGAAGCCTTCGCCGGGCGCGAGCACGAGGCGGTGCTCGGCGAGCAGGTTCTCGAAGGTGACGCCCTCGGGCAGCTTGAGCCAGACGTAGAACGTGCCCTCGCAGGTGATCGGCCCGAGCAGCGGCTCGAGCACCTCGAGCACGCGGTCGCGTCGGCGCTGGTAGGTGTCGCGCCGTTCGGCGACCGAGTCCTGCGGCCCGGTCAGCGCCGCGATGCAGGCCTCCTGGATCGGCCGGAAGATCCCGACGCGGCAGTGGTCGTTGAGCAGGTTGATCCGCTCGACGATCTCCGCGTTGCCGACGACGAACCCGACCCGCCAGCCCGCCATGCCGTAGGACTTGGACATCGAGAACATCTCTACCCCGAGCTCCTTCGCGCCCGGGGTGGCGAGGAAGCTGCGAGGCTCGCGCCCGTCAAAGACGAGGTCGCCGTAGGCAAAGTCGTGCACGACGGCGGCACGGGTCATCTCCGCGTAGGCGACCGCCTCCTCGAACGCCCCATCAGGCACCGCGACGGCAGCGGGGTTGGACGGGTAGTTCAGGTAGACGGCGGCGACGCCCTCGGCCGGCGCCTGGGTGAAGTCTGGCGGCCACCCGTTCCCGGGATCGAGCGGCACGTAAGAGATGTCCGCCCCTGCGAGCGCAGGCCCAGACGGGTAGTCCGGGTAGTAGGGATCGGGCAGCACAACGGTCTGCCCCTCCTCGGCGAGCGCGAGGCAGAGCTCGACGATCGCCGTCTTCGTCCCGGGCACCACCGCCACCTCGGCGTTCGGGTTGAGTTCGACGCCGTAAGCCGAGCCGTACCGCTCGGCCAGTGCGACCCGCAGCTCGGGCAGCCCGCGAAAGGGCGCGTATCCGTGCACATCGTCCCGCCGAGCCGTCTTCGCCAGCGCCTCGACCACGTGAGGCGGCGGTCCGGTCTCAGGGTTCCCGCGCCCAAGATCGACGAGCAGGTCGCCCTCGCCTGAGGTCGCACGGGAGACGCTTCTGAGGAGGGCGCCGAAGTACTGCTCGGGGAGCCGGGTCAGCCGCTCCGTTCTCACGGCCTTCAGGCGAGCTCCGGAAAGGCCAACCCGATCAGGCGCCTTGGTTCACGAGCGCTGTCGAGGTCGAACTGATACGTCTGCGTGGTGCCTGAAGTCTTGCGGCATCGTGTGTCGGTTGGGTGCAACTTGCTGGCATGGATGTTTGCTTGTCGAACCCACTCACACGTGCCATCGAGCCTCCTAAGAATCGACGCCGTCCACGTTCGTCGCTGACAGGTGGTGAGAGGTGACCATAAGCCAGGTGGGCGAAGGGCTTGCTTATCTCACGCCTTGAGGCAAGGGCGCGGTCGGCCCGACTGCCCCAATTTTCGCAACAACCATGACGACACCGAGTGAAGCAACGCAGTCAACCGTAGAAGGGTGATGGATCAACCAGCACCGTTTGCCCGATACTCCGCCTGCAACCGAGAGCGCGCCCCGATGCGGCGGGGGCGACCTCGGAGACACGAAGGGCCTCCATGCGGCGGGGCCTGACGACTTACTGCGGCTCTCTCACGGGAGACTGGAAACGGGGCCGGGCGGCGGCCCCGTTTCCTGTTGTCTTGAGATATCCCCCTTCGTGGGGAGGCACGGCGGGCCGAGCCGTCGCAGGATGGGTCTGCGCCAACCGGCCGCCTGGGCCGCAGAGACGGACGGGAAGCGCAAAGCACAGGGCGGCCGACGGGCCGCCCTTTCTTTTTGCCGTCGCGCTCGCAGCGTAGGGTGGAGGCATGAAAGGCCAAGAGAAGCCCAAGAAGCTCCAGAAGAAGGTTGCGCAGAAAACGCTGAAGGAGAAGCGCAGCGAGAAGCGCGCCAAGAAGCGCGGCAGCACTTTTACGGGCTAGCTACTCGCCTGGCAAGCGCAGACGCGGAACCTGGTCGGTCACGCCTACGCCAGCCGTTGTGTCCGCGTCGGCTGAACAACCCGGGCAGGCGCATCGGCCTAGGCCGAGTGATCCGTCGTAAGAGCTCGACCTTCACGTCGCACTGTCTCGGGCCACCGCCGAACGTGCCCGTGTGCTTCCCGCGCGGGTGCCCGCAACGACCGCAGTCCGGCGACCCTCCCCAATTCACGCAGCCGCTCCCGTTGATCTCGGAGTAGTTGGACTTGAGGCCACATGACCTGCAGGTCGGCATCGCAGCGGCCTCGATCGGCGATTGGGCCGCGAGCCTTGAGGCTAGGGGGGCGGAACGGACGGCTCTTCGGGCTCGCCGACCGTCTGAATCACGACCGCGCCGAGGACGATCGCGCCGCCGGCGAGGGTGGTCGCGCTCGGCTGCTCGCCCAGGGCGAGCCATACCCACAGCGGGCCGAGGACGATCTCGAGCAGCGTGATCAGGGCGACCTCGGCGGCCGGGATCAGGCGCGCGCCGATCGAGAGGAAGATCAGCCCGAGGCCGATCTGCGTGATCCCCAGTCCGGCGAGCAGCGCGAGATCCTCCTGGCCGATCGAGCTCGCGGAGGCGAACGGCGCCGCGCACACGAACACGAGCACCTGCGAGAGGCACGTCGCCGGCGCCATCGAGACCTGGCGCTGGTGGCGCGTGATCACGATCGTCCCGGCGAACGAGACCGACATCAGCACCGAGAGCGTGAAGCCGGCGAGGCTCGGGTGGCTCGGGCCGCCGACCATCAGCGCGACACCGGCGACGGCGACCGCCATCGCGACCCACGTCCTCCGCGCCACGCGCTCGCCTACGAAGGTCCCGAACGCCGCCGCCAGCACCGGCGCGAGCGCCTGCATGAAGAGGACGTTTGCGACCGACGTGTAGTTCAGCGCCGCGATGAACGCGCCCGAGGAGGCCGCCATCAGCACCGCGACCGCGAGGCCGGGGCGGCCGATCTCGCGGAACGCCTGGACGACGCGGCCGCGCTCGGCCATCGCGACAAAGGCGACGATCCCGAGCACTGCGAAGAAGGCGCGGCCGGCGAGCTGGGTCGCGAGGTCGACGCTCAGCTCCCGCTGGAAGAGGCCGGCCGTCGACCACGCGATCGCCGCCAGGGCGACGTAGAGCCGGCCGCGCCGGTGCTGGCGAGCGGCCTCGACTGCGAGAGTCGCGGTCGTCACGCGAGCGAGCCTAGTGTGCGCGCATGCCACGCTACGTCGGTCGCGAGAACGTGCGCAAGCGGCTCGAGCCGCTCGCTGGGCGGCCGGGCCGCACGACCTACGCCGATGGCGCCGCCCGGATCGAGACGGCGGACGAGAGGATCACCGTCCGGCCGCCGTTCGGCCTCGCGCACACCCGCGTGTACGAGAGCGTCGAGCTCGGGCCGCTGTTCGACGAGCTCGCGCGCGACCGGGTCATCGCGGCGCTGCTCGTGCGCCTCGGCGGCTACGCGGTCGGCCTCTTCGAGGGCGAGCGGCTCGTCGTCTCGAAGGTCGGCTCGCGGTTCGTCAAGGGCCGGCACAAGAAGGGCGGCTCGTCGTCGAACCGGTTCCGGCGGCGGCGCGAGGAGCAGGAGCGGGCGCTGATCGAGGCCGCGGCCGGCACCGCCGGCACCGTCCTCGAGCCGCACCGCGAGCGGATCGAGCACGTCGCGCTCGGCGGCGACTGGGCGACGGCGCGCAAGGTCGTCGAGCAGCTGCCGTGGCTCGGCGAAAAGGCGCTGCCGCGCTTCTTCACCGTCCCGGAGCCAAGGCATCGGGAGCTCGAGCGGCTGCCCTACGACCTGTACGCCGCCGAGGTCAGCGAGGAGCGAGCCCGGCCCTGAGCCGCTGGTCGGCCACCGCTTCGCCCGCGGCGCGAACTGCGGAGTGCGTGACCGCCGCGAGGAAGTCCTCGCGGTCGAGCGCGTACAGGTCGGACGGTGAGGTGGCGCGGACGGTCGCGGTGCGCGGCACGTCGCGCAGCAGCGCGATCTCGCCGAAGAAGTCGCCCCTGTGGGCGCTGCCGCGAGCGCCGTTCGTGATCTCCAACTCGCCGTCGCCGACGATGTAGAAGCGCTCGCCGGTCTCGCCCGCGCGCACCACCACCTCGCCGGGCTCGACGTGGAGCCTGGTCAGCTTCGAGGCCAGGTGCTCCTTCGCGGAGATCGAGAGCGGCTCGAACAACGGCACCTCGGCGACGACGTCGAGCTCCGCCACGGGGGCGGCGACCTCGCGGTCGATCGTGCGCAGCCGCTGCCACGCCAGCAGCGTGACGACGGGCAGGATCGCGCCCACCAGTGCGAAGGCGGCGCGCGGGCCGAGCCCGGCCACGACGGCCGGCGCGGCGATCGACCCGAGCGCGACGGCGCCCATCACCGCGCCCCAGACGAGCCCGAGCGCGCGGCTGAGGGCGACGTCGGGAACGGTCCGCTGCAGGAGGGTGAAGCCGGCGACGTCCTCGACGCTGTTCGCGGCGCCTACGACCGCGAGCAGGAGTACGGCTGCAGGTAGGTACGGCTTCGGCGCGAGCAGCGCGATCGGGAGACCCCAGAAGACCAGCGCGACCCCGAGGGCGACGGCCAGCCGCCGGCTCTGGAGCGTCATCGCGCCGAAGGCCCCGAGCAACCCGCCGAGACCGAGCGCCGCTGTGAGGATGCCGACCGCGCCGTCGCCCGCATCGAACACGCGGAAGGCGGCGACGACGATCAACACGTTCAGGCAGCCGCGGACAAAGCCTTGCGTCGCCATCAGCGCGAGGATCAGTAGCGCCGGGCCTCGCCTGACCGCTTCGAAGCCGCCGGCCAGGAGCTCGCGCGTCGGGACGCGGGCCGCGGTTTCCTGGATCACACCCTCGACGCGGAGCGGCACGAGCAGGAGCGCGCCCACGGCAAGCACGCCGCCGGCCGCGGCGAAGGCGACGCCGGGATTCCAGACGGCGACGAGGACGCCCGCGAGGAGCGGTCCGAGCAGTGTGCCGAGGCTCTCGATCGTGGAGGTCGCGCCGTTCGCGGCGATCAGCTCCTCCGGCGACCGCGCCAGCGAGGGGAGGATCGCCTGCAGGGCGGGGCGGAAGAGGGTAGAGGCGACGCCGATCACAGCCGCCAGCGCGAAGATGAACAGCTCGCTGCGGGCGGTGTAGAAGACGAGTGCGGAGGCGCCGAGCGCGACCGCAGCGGTCGCCGCGACCCCGAGCAAGAAGCGCTCGCGGCGAAAGCGGTCGCCGAGGGTGCTGGCGAGCGGCGCCGCGATCGCGGCCGGGAGCATGCGCGCCAGTCCCGCGATCCCTACGGCCGTGGTCCCGCCGGCGTCGTACGCGAAGACGCCGAGTGCCACGAAGTGGGCCCACTCCGCGCCGATCGCCGCGCCCCACGCGAGCTCGACCCGGCGCAAGCCGGGGTTACGCATCGCTGCCCGCAGTGCAGCCGTCGCTTGTGCCGGACGGCTCATGCGGAGATTCCTCGCAGCGGCTGGCGCGGAAGTCAAGGCGTCGGGATTCGCCCTTGCTCCGGGCCGTGCCTGTGTCTCTAAAATCGACGGCGACAGCTAGGAGGGAGGGCATATGGCCGCCAAGCCGATTCCCGAGGGCTACCACACCCTCACGCCGTACCTCGCCGTCGAAGACGCCTCGCGGGCGATCGACTTCTACAAGCGCGCGTTCGGCGCCGAGGAAGTCGTTCGCATGCCCGGGCCCGACGGCAAGATCGGGCACGCCGAGCTCCAGGTCGGCGACTCGAAGCTGATGCTTTCGGATCCGTTCCCGCAGTCGAACGTGCGGCCGCCGTCAGAGCGCGGCGGGCCCACGGCCTCCGTGTTCATGTACGTCGAGGACGCGGACGCGACGTTCGAGCAGGCCAAGAGCGCGGGGGCGACGGTCGTGATGGAGCTCGAGGACATGTTCTGGGGCGACCGCTTCGGGACGCTCGCGGATCCGTTCGGGCACGTCTGGTCGCTCGCGACGCACAAGGAAGACCTCTCGCCGGAGGAGATGGCCGAGCGCAGCAAGGCTGCGATGGCCGAGATGGCGTCGTCGTAGGTGCTCGGGGCGCGGGCGCTCGAGGGGCGCCCGCGACCCGGCTCGTCTCCTAGCTCGCGGCGCTGATTGCCGGCTCGCGGGTCGTCGCCGCGGCCGGGGCCTGTGCCCGCCGCCAGAGAAGGACGCTCACGATCAGCGTCCAGATCGGCGTGGCGAAGATCAGCGCCGCCCAGCCGATCGGGCCGATCAGGAGCACGATTCCGATCAGCACGCTGAACCAGCCGAGCCACTTCGGCAGCGCCGCGTAGCGGAACGTCGCGATAGCGGCGGCGAAGAAGACGATCGGCAGCGTGTACTCCGTCGCCACGAAGAACGCGTCGGAGAAGTGATGCAGGACCGATGCGCCGGAGGCGTCGATGTGGTCCTTGTTCAGGGCGCCGACCTCGTCGGCCGCCGGGATCAGCATCGCGATCGCCGCGGCGACGAGCCCTCCGCCGTAGACGAGGTTCGCAAGGCGCCCGGTGCCGCCCTCGGCGGCGAAGAGGTGGCTGCGCAGGCTGCCGAGGAACCAGATGAAGAGCAGCACGCCGAGCGACCAGAGCAGCGCGCCGACGAGGATGCCGTCGCTGTGCTGCTTGTACGAGGCGAGGATCTCCGGGCCTTCGCTGCCCTTCGCCTTCGTCGAGATGAAGATCACGCCTGCCAACCAGAACGGTACGGCCAGCGCGCCGGCAAGCGGAGCCAAGCGCTCCCACTTCGAAACCATCTAGCGACCCCTTTCGGTCGAGTTAGATCAGGACGCGATCAATCTTCTCGTACCTGTCAAGACATGCTGTTTCTTGACGGTGCCGTCACACACTCGTCACGCGTTCTCTGCTGCCATGTCGGCATGGACGAGCGGCCGACTGTGAGGCAGGTCTACGCGCTCGCGGCGGCGTTGTGCGAGCGAGGCGGCGAGGCGTTCCCGGAGACGCGCGCGGAGGCGAGCGAGGCGATCGAGCGGCTGCGGCTGGAGAGCGGGCATCCGGCGCCGCGGCTCTCGGACTCGCCGGTGCGGCAGCGGTGGCGACCGCGGCGCGGACGGCGGCGGCGTGGGCGCGGCTCGGGCCGGTGGAACGACGAGCGGAGGGCGAGCGAGGTCGCGGCCGAGCTCGTGAACGAGATGCGCTGAGCCGGGCCGACAACCGAGGGGCGTCGCTACACCGGGACGGCCGTGCGCTTCGAGACCACGTTCTCGAGCGCCGCCTGGAGGCCGACCGCGAGCGCGCCGGTGAGGACCGCGGCCTCGCCGAGCGTCGAGACCTCGACGCGCGGCGGGAACGGCAGCCAGTCCGCCAGCAGCCGGGCGATCGGGTCGAGCAGCAGGTCGCCGTTGGCGCCGATCCCGCCGCCGAGCACGACGAGCTCGACATCGGCGACGCCGGCGACCGCGGCGAGGTGCAGCGCGATCCTGCGCGCGACTTCGTCCACGACCGCGCGTGCACCCGCGTCGCCGTTGCGGGCCGCGCCGAAGACGGCGCGCGGATCGGCCTGCAGCCCGGCGAGATCGCGCGCGAGCTCGGCGACCTGGGGCGCGGACGGGTCGAGCGTCTGGTCGACGCCCGCGAGCGCGAAGTCGATCTCGCCGGCGGCGCCGTTGCGGCCGCGGTGGAGCTCGCCGCCGAGGACGAGCCCTGCGCCCATGCCCGTCCCGACGGAGAGGAAGGCGAAGTCGTCGACCCCGCGCGCGACGCCCTGCCACTGCTCGCCGAGGGCCGCCAGGTTGATGTCGTTCTCGAGCACGACCTCGAGCCCGAGGGCCTCCCGCAGCTCGTGTGCGAACGGGCGGCCTTCAAGGCCGGCGACGTTCTCGATCAGCCGCAGCGTCCCGCCGCCGGCGACGACCCCGGGCACGCCGACGACGACACCGTCGACGAGGGACGGGTCGAGGTCGGCTGCCTCGAGGAGCGAAGCCTGTAGCCGCGAGATCGCCGCGACGGCCGCGGCCGCGTCGGCGACCGCGAGCTCGACGTCCTGCCGCGTGCGGATCGTCCCTGCCAGGTCGCACACCGCGCCGCGGACGAAGCGGGCGCCGAGGTCGAGACCGACGACGAGCGCGGCTTCCGCGACCGGCTCGAAGTAGAGGGCGCCGTAGCCGGGGCCGTCCGGGCCGCGCTCGGCCTCCCGCACGAGGCCCGCCTCGCGCAGCGACTGCAGCGCAAGCGAGACCGTCGGCTTGGAGATCCCGGCGCGCCGGGAGATCTCGGCGCGCGAGATCGGCGCACCTGCGCGGATCGTCTCGAGCACCTCGCGCTCGTTGATGCGCTTCAGCAGGCCCGGGACGGCGCGCGGCTTGCTGCGGTCGTTCACGGCAATAAACCTAACGAAACGCCGCTCTGTTTCCTAGAGCTTGACTTCCGGCGCCGCGCTAGGAGAAGATCGCGTTCGGAATCCTAACCAGATCGAGGAGGCACGGGATGAGACGGGCGCTGACGCTAACGCTGCTACTCGCACTGACTCTGGGAGTCAGCGCCTGCGGCGGCTCGAAGAAGTCGTCGTCGAGCACCTCCGGCGGACCGACGAAGGTCGAGCCGGCAAACATCACCATCTGGACGCCCTTCGTCGATCCGGAGCTGAAGACGCTGAAGGCGGTCGTCAAGGACTTCGAGGCGACCCATTCCGGCATCCACGTCAAGGTCATCGGCGGCACGAACGACGACAAGATCGTCGCCGCGATCCGCGGCGGCAACGCGCCCGACGTCGCGCAGTCGTTCAGCTCGGACAACACCGGCGCCTTCTGCCCGAGCGGCGCGTGGATCGACCTCGGCTCGTACATGAAGCGCGACGGCGTCGAGGACTCGATCTTCCCGAAGGCCCCGCGCGACTACACCGTCTTCGAAGGCACGCGCTGCGCGCTCCCGATGCTCGCCGACACCTACGGCCTCTACTACAACAAGGGCCTCCTCGCGAAGGCCGGCTACACGAAGCCGCCGAAGACGATCTCGCAGCTGACGGCGATGGCGAAGAAGCTCACGGTGCGCGACGCGAACGGCAAGCTGAAGGTCGTCGGCTTCAACCCCTTCCCGAGCTGGTACGAGAACGTGCCCGCGCACTACGCCCCGTCGTGGGGTGCCGAGTGGATGAACGGCGACAAGTCGAGCCTCAACACCCCCGAGTGGAAGGACCAGCTGCGCTGGCAGAAGAGCCTCGTCGACTGGTACGGGTACGACAACCTCGTCCGCTTCAACGCGGGCGCCGGCGACGAGTTCTCCGAGTCGAACGCGTTCGAGACCGGCAAGGTCGCCATGCACATGGACGGCGAGTGGCGCGTCGCGTTCCTCAAGCGCGAGCACCCCGAGCTGAAGTACGCCACGGCGCCATTCCCGGTCGCAGACGACAAGGCAGACCTCTACGGCGCCGGCTACGTCACGGGCAGCATCATCGGCATTCCGAAGACCTCGAAGCACAAGGACCAGGCCTGGCTGCTCGTCAAGTACCTCGGCACGAACGCCGCCGCGCTGGCGAAGCTCTCGAACGGGATCCAGAATGTCCCGACGACCACCGACTCGCTCAAGTCGCCCGCCCTGACGCCGCTGCCGGGGTTCCAGACGTTCCTCGACGTGTTCGGCAACGCGAACACCTCGACCACGCCGATCACGCGCATCGGGGCTGCCAACCAGGAGACGTTCCAGAGCTTCATCTCCAAGTACATCTCCGGTTCCAAGACCGACCTCGAGGGAGGCCTCGCGAACGTGGACAAGCAGATCGACGCGCAGCTGGAGCAGGCCGGGGCCGGGCAGGCGCCGTGAGGTGAGCGCCCCGGCAGCGTCTCCGCCGATTCAGCTCGACCGCACCGCGGCGAAGCGCCGCGCGGCCTGGCGCCGCCGCGGGATTGTGCTCGCCTTCATGAGCCCGTGGCTCGTCGGCTTCACGGTCTTCTTCGGCTACCCGCTGGTGATGAGCGCGTACCTGTCGTTCACGCACTACGACCTGCTCTCGTCGCCGCGCTGGATCGGCCTGGCGAACTACCGCTTCCTCTTCACCAAGGACCAGACCGTCTGGCCGGCCGTGAAGAACACGCTCTGGTTCATCGCGATCGCGGTCCCGCTGCAGGTGCTCTTCGCGATGGGGATCGCGATCATGCTCTCGCGCGCGCGCAGGGGGGTCGGCGTCTTCCGGACGGTCTTCTACCTGCCGGCCCTCGCGCCCCCGGTCGCGGCGACGCTCGGGTTCGTCTACCTGCTCAACCCGGCGACGGGGCCGGTGAACACGATCCTCGCCAAGTTCGGGATCGAGGGGCCGCTCTGGTTCGACTCGCCGCAGTGGTCGAAGCCGTCGCTGACGGCCCTCGCCCTCTGGGGCGTCGGCAACACGATGATCATCTTCCTCGCGGCGGTGCTCGACGTCCCGCAGCACCTGTACGAGTCGGCGGAGCTGGACGGCGCCGGCTTCGTCTCGCGCGTCCGCTTCGTGATGATGCCGACGATCAGCCCCGTGATCCTGTTCGCGGTCGTCGTGGGGGTGATCGAAGGCCTGCAGTACTTCACCCAGGCGTATGTGGCTGCCAACGTCGCCGGGGGCTCCGCGTCGTACTCGGCCGAGGCGGCGAGCGCGCTCGGGTACCCGGAGGACTCGACGCTCTTCTACCCCGTGTTGCTCTATCAGCAGGGCTTCCGCTACTTCAACATGGGCTACGCCTCGGCGATGGCGATGCTGCTGCTCGCGGTCTCGTTCGTCGTCACCTTCGTGATCGTCCAGAACTCGCGCCGCTTCGTGCACTACCAGGGACCGGGCCGGTGAGCACCGAGGCCGCTCCCGCGCCCGCCCGCGCACCGGCGACCTTCGTCCGTCGCCGGCCGCCGGTCGCCGTGCGGCGAAAGCGCTTCCTGACGGCGGTCGCAACGCACAGCCTGCTGATCGTGGCCGCGATCGTCTTCCTGCTCCCGTTCGTCTTCATCGTCCTCACCTCGCTGATGACGAGCCACCAGGCCCTCTCGCCGCGGCTCTGGCCGGAGCCCTTCGCGTGGCACAACTACATCGACGTCTTCTCGAAGGCGCCGCTGTGGCGCTACGCGCTGAACACGCTCCTCTACGGCGGCCTCGCCACGCTCGGGCTGTTGCTCTCGAGCATCCCCGTTGCCTATGCGCTCTCGCGGCTGCGCTGGCGGGGACGGGACGCCGTGTTCCTGATCACCCTCGTCGCGATGATGCTGCCGCCGCAGGTCACGATCGTGCCGGTCTACGTCCTCTGGGCGAAGGTGCACCTCGTCGGCTCGCTCTGGCCGCTGATCCTGCCGAACTACCTCGGCGACGCGTTCTCGATCTTCCTGCTGCGCCAGTTCTTCCTGACGATTCCCGAGGAGTACCTCGACGCCGCGCGCGTGGACGGCTGCGGGGAGTTCCGGATCCTGACGACGGTCGTGCTGCGGCTCGCGAAGCCGGCGATCGCGGCAGTCGCGCTGTTCTCGTTCCTCTTCTGCTTCAACGACTTCTTCGGGCCGCTGCTCTACACCGGCGAGAGCTCGCAGCACTGGACGCTCTCGCTCGGCCTGTCGCAGTTCCGGTCGCTCTACCAGGTGCAGTGGAACCTCGTGATGGCCGCGACGCTAATCGTGATGGCGCCCGTGATCGTGCTCTTCTTCCTCGCGCAGCGGGCCTTCGTCGAGGGCGTGACGCTGACGGGGGTGAAGGGATGAAGGTCGCGGTCATCGGCGCCGGGTCGACCTATACCCCGGAGCTCGTCTCGGGTCTCGGCCGCGAGCGCGACGCGATCGACGTGCGCGAGCTGGTGCTGCACGACATCGATGCCGAGCGACTGGAGGTCGTCGGGACGCTCGCCCAGCGGATGCTCGACCGGCAGGGCTACGACGGCCGGCTGGAGCAGACCGGCGAGCTCGACCGCGCCCTCGACGGCGCCGACTATGTGCTCGTCCAGATCCGCGTCGGCGGCCAGGAGGCGCGGCTGCGCGACGAGACCGTGCCGCTGGCGTGTGGCTGCATCGGCCAGGAGACGACGGGCGCCGGCGGTCTGGCGAAGGCGTTCCGGACCGTGCCGGTCGTGCTCGAGATTGCCGCGCGGGTGCGCGAGCGCGCGGCCGCGGATGCGTGGATCGTCGACTTCACGAACCCGGTCGGGATCGTCACGCGCTCGCTGCTCGACGCCGGCCACCGCGCGGTCGGCCTCTGCAACGTCGCGATGGGCTTCCAGCGCTCGTTCGCGCGCCGCCTCGGCGTCGAGCCGGAGCAGGTCGTGGTCGACCAGGTCGGGCTCAACCACCTGACCTGGGTGCGCGCTGTCCACCTCGATGGCCACGACGTGCTGCCGCAGCTGCTGGACGAGCACGGCGACGAGCTGTCGGCGGAGCTCGAGCTGCCGCGGCGGCTGCTCGAGGAGCTCGGCGTAGTGCCGTCGTACTACCTGCGCTACTTCTACGCCCACGATCGCGTGCTCGCCGAGCAGCTCGGCGAGACGCCCCGCGCCGCGCGTGTGATGGAGATCGAGCGGGAGCTGTTCGAGCTCTACCGCGACCCGCAGCTCGCCGAGAAGCCGGCCCTGCTCGAGCAGCGCGGCGGCGCCTTCTACAGCGAAGCGGCGGTCGGGCTCGTGCGCTCGCTCGCGACCGGCGACGGCCGCGTGCACGAGGTCGACGTCCGCAACGCGGGCACGCTCCAAGGGCTGGCCGGCGACGACGTGGTCGAGGTGCCGGCCCGCGTCGCCCGCGACGAGGTCGCGCCGCTGCCGCAGCGGCCGCTGGCGCCGGAGCTGCTCGGCCTCGTCCAGCACGTGGCGGCGTACGAGCGACTGGCCGCGCAGGCCGCCGCCGCGCAGGACCTCGACATCGCCCGCAAGGCGTTGCTCACGCATCCGCTGGTCGCTCAGGACGCGCTCGTCGAGGAGCTGCTGGAACCGCTGCTCGAGCCGCGCGAGGCGCGAGTGTGAGCGAAGCGGCCGTGATCGCCGTCGACGGCGGCGCGTCGAAGACCCACCTCGCACGGCTGGGCCGCGACGGCGAGCTGCTGGAGCTCGTGCGCGGTGCCGAGAGCTCGCCGCAGAACCTCGGCCTCGAGCGCGCGCTCGGCGTGCTGGACCGGCTCTTCGACCAGGCCGGCGCCAACCCCGGCGAGGCCGCGGTCGCGCAGCTGAACATGTCCGGGGTCGACTTCCCGAGCGAGGAGCGCGAGCTGCGGGAGGCGATCGAGGCGCGGCGCTGGGCCGAGCAGGTGGTGGTCGACAACGACACGTTCGCCATCCTGCGCGCGGGTACCGAGCGCGGCTGGGGCGTGGCCGTCGTGTGTGGCACCGGGATCAACTGCGTCGGCGTCGCCGCCGACGGCCGGCACGCGCGCTTCCCCGCTCTGGGCACGATCACCGGCGACTGGGGCGGCGGCTCCGACGTCGGCAACGCGGCGCTGTTCGCGGCCGCGCGCGGCGAGGACGGCCGCGGGCCGCACACCTCCCTCGAGCGCGCCGTGCCGGCGCACTTCGGGCTCGAGACCCCGGCCGAGCTGGCGGAGGCGATCCACCGGGGCGAGGTCCCTGCGCGCCGGCTGCTCGAGCTGCCCCCGGTCGTGTTCGCCGAGGCCGAGCAGGACGCGGTCGCGGCGGAGATCGTCGAGCGGCTGGCGGCCGAGATCGTCGCGATGGCACGGGTCGCGCTCGAGCGGCTCGACCTCGTCGAAGAGCCGGCCGAGGTGCTGCTGGGGGGCGGCCTGCTGCAGTCGGGCGACGGCCGCCTCAGCGCAGCCGTCGAGGACGAGCTGCGGCGGCTCGCGCCGAGGGCCTCCGTCGTGTCGCCGAGCTCCCCACCGATCGTCGGGGCCGCCCTGCTGGGGCTCGACGCGATCGGCGCCGACCCTGCGGCCCAGCGCCACGCGCGCCAGGAGCTCGAGGCGGCCGTTGCCGCGGAGCGGGGAGGAGGCGCCGATGGCTGACGTCCGCTACGTGCAGGCGACGAAGCTCTACGCCGGTGGCGACATGCCCGCCGTCGACGCACTCGACCTCGAGATCGCCGACGGCGAGTTGATGGTGCTCGTCGGCCCGTCGGGCTCCGGCAAGACAACGGCGCTACGGATGCTCGCCGGGCTCGAGGAGGTGGACGCGGGCGCCGTCCTGATCGGCGGGCGCGACGTCACCGACCTGCCGCCGAAGAAGCGCGATATCGCGATGGTCTTCCAGAACTACGCGCTCTACCCTTACCTGACCGTCTCGCAGAACATCGCCTTCCCGCTGAAGATGGCCGGCGTCAAGAAGACCGAGCGCGAGCGCCAGGCGGCGGAGGTGGCGCGGCGGCTCGGCCTCGAGCGCTTCCTCGATCGCAAGCCCGCGCAACTCTCGGGCGGCGAGCGCCAGCGCGTCGCGATGGGGCGGGCGATCGTGCGGGCGCCGAGCGTGTTCCTGATGGACGAGCCGCTCTCGAACCTCGACGCGAAGCTGCGCGTCCAGATGCGCGCGGACGTCGCGGCGCTGCAGCACGACCTCGGCATCACGACCGTGTACGTCACGCACGACCAGTCCGAGGCGATGACCCTCGGCCACCGCGTGGCCGTGCTCGACCTCGGGAAGCTCCAACAGGTCGGGACGCCGCGCGAGCTCTACGACCGGCCGCTGAACCGCTTCGTGGCCGGCTTCATCGGCTCGCCGGCGATGAACCTCTGCGAGGTCGCCCTCGGCGCGAATGGCGCGGTCTCGTTCTGCGGCCAGCGAGTCGAGCTGACCGCGCCGACCGACGGCCGCTCGGCCGTCGTGCTCGGCTTCCGCCCCGAGGCGTTGGAGCTCGCGAGCGACGGGATTCCCGCGTTCGTCGAGGTCGTGGAGGAGTTCGGCGCCGACGCATACGTCTTCTGCTCGGCGCGCCTGCACGAGGGCGACGACGGCACGGCCCGGCTGGTCGCGCGCACCGAGGCCCGCGGCGTTCCGCGCCAGGGCGATCGCGTCTCGCTGCGGGTCCGGCCCGGCGAGACGCACCTGTTCGACGCTGAGACCGGCGAGCGGCTCAGCGGCTAGCCGCGGGCGCCGGACGGCTGCCAGGTGCGGTCCTGCGAGGGGACTACACTCGACGTCCCGTGGCTGACGCCGGCTTCGTCCACCTGCACGTCCACTCCGAGTACTCGATCCTCGACGGGGCGTGCCGGATCCCCGCGCTCGCGGCGCGCGCGGCCGAGCTCGAGATGCCGGCGGTCGCGCTCACCGACCACGGCTCGCTGGCCGGCGCGGTCGAGCTCTACCGCGAGACCGGAAAGCACGGCGTCAAGCCGCTGCTCGGCTGTGAGCTCTACGTCGCCGAGGACCGGCACGCGCAGCGCAAGGGTTACGCGCATCTGACGCTGCTGGCCGAGGACAACACGGGGTACGCGAACCTGATCAAGCTCGCCTCGGCCGGCTACCTCGAGGGCTACTACTACAAGCCGCGGGTCGACTGGGAGCTGCTCGAGCGCCATTCGCAGGGCCTCGTCGCGCTCTCCGGCTGCCTCTCCGGCCGCGTCTGCAAGGCACTCGAGGAGAACCGTGAGACCGACGCACGCGCCGACCTCGACCGGCTGGTGCAGGTCTTCGGGCGCGACTCGACCTACGTCGAGATGCAGAACGCCGGTCTCGAGATCCAGCAGCGGATCAACCCCGGGCTCGCGAAGCTGGCCTCCGAGGCGGGGCTGCCGCTCGTCGCCACCGGCGACGTCCACTACCTGCGGCACGAGGACGCGAAGGCGCACGAGGCGCTGCTCTGCATCCAGTCGGGCGACTCGCTCAAGAACCCGAACCACTGGCGCTTCGACACCGACCAGTTCTTCTTCAAGTCGCCCGCGGAGATGGCGCTCGACTTCCCCGGCCACGAGGAGGCTATGCGGCGGACGCTCGAGATCGCCGAGCGCTGCGCCGTCGAGCTCGAGCTCGGGAACATCCTGCTTCCGAAGTTCCCGCTCCCGGAGGGCAAGGACGCGTTCGAGTACCTGGTCGAGCTCTGCGAGAAGGGCCTGCAGAAGCGCTACGGCCGGTTGACGCCTGAGCTCCAGGAGCGGCTGCGCTTCGAGCTCAAGACGATCAAGGAGATGGGTTTCGCGGACTACTTCCTGATCGTCTGGGACTTCATCGCCTTCGCGAAGCGCAACGGGATCTCGGTCGGCCCGGGCCGCGGCAGCGCGGCCGGCTCGCTTGCGGCGTACTGCCTCGAGATCACCGATGTCGACCCGATCCGCTACGGCCTGCTCTTCGAGCGCATGCTGAACCCCGGCCGCAAGTCGATGCCCGACATGGACATCGACTTCGCCGTCGCCGGCCGCGACACGGTGATCAACTACGTCGCCGAGAAGTACGGGCGCGACCGCGTGGCGCAGATCATCACCTTCGGGACGATGATGGCGCGCGCCGCGGTGCGCGACGCCGGCCGAGTGCTCGAGATCCCGTACGGCACCGTCGACAGGGTCGCGAAGCTGATCCCGGAAGGGCCGAAGGTCTACCTCGACGACTGCCTCAAGCCGGGCGCCGAGCTGAAGCAGGCGTACGACGCCGACCCCCTGGTGAAGGAGATCGTCGACCTGGCGAAGCCGCTCGAGGGCCTCGTCCGCCAGGACTCGATCCACGCCGCCGGCGTCGTGATCGCAGACCGGCCGCTCACCGACGTCGTGCCGGTGCAGCAGAAGGGCGCCGACCAGGAGGTCGTCACGCAGTTCTCGATGAACGACGTCGAGGCGCTCGGGCTGCTGAAGATCGACTTCCTCGGGCTGCGCAACCTGGACGTGATCGAGAAAGCGGTCGATCTCGTGGGCGGCGTGGACATCGCGAAGCTGCCGCTCGACGAGGCGGAGACCTACAGGATGCTGCAGCGCGGCGACACCGTCGGCGTCTTCCAGTTCGAGTCGTCGGGGATGCGCGAGGCGCTGCGCCAGGTCAAGCCGACCGAGTTCGAGGACCTGATCGCCCTCGTCGCGCTCTACCGGCCGGGCCCGATGGCCTACATCCCGGTCTACGCGCGCCGCAAGCACGGCCAGGAGCCGGTCACGTTCGCCGACCCGCGCCTCAAGCCCCTGACGAAGGACTCGTACGGGATCTGCATCTACCAGGAGCAGTACATGCAGATCGCGAAGGAGATCGCCGGCTTCTCGCCCGCCGAGGCCGACGACCTGCGCAAGGCGATCGGGAAGAAGATCCACGCGCTGATGGCGTCCCTCAAGGACAAGTTCCTCGAGGGGTGCGCCCAGAACGGCGTCACGCCCGGTGTGGCGACGCAGCTCTGGAAGGACATGGAGCAGGCGCAGGACTACTCGTTCAACAAGTCGCACGCCGCCTGCTACGCGCTGATCGCCTACCGGACCGCGTGGCTGAAGGCGCACCACCCGAAGGAGTACATGGCGGCTCTGATCTCCTCGGTGATGAACACGAAGGACCGCGTGCCGTTCTACGTCAACGCGTGCCGGGAGATCGGCGTCGAGGTGCTACCGCCGGACGTGAACGGCTCCGAGTGCGACTTCGCGGTCGTGGAGGGCCGGATCCGCTTCGGGCTCAACGCGGTCAAGAACGTCGGCGACGCGGCGGCGCGGGCGATCGTCGCGGCGCGCGAGGACGGCGGGCCGTTCGCCTCGCTGTGGGACTTCACCGAGCGCGTCGACCCGCAGGTCGTGAACAAGCGCGCGCTCGAGTCGCTCGTCAAGTGCGGCGCGCTCGACTCGACGCAGGGCTCGCGGCGGGGGATGCTCGAGGCGCTCGAGCATGCGCTCTCGCATGGCCAGCGCGCCTCGGACGAGCGGCTGCGGGGCCAGAGCTCCCTCTTCGCGGAGGTCGAGGAGAAACTCGAGCACCCGCCGATCGGCAGCGACGAATACGAGAAGAACGAGCTGCTGCGGCAGGAGAAGGAGGCGCTCGGCCTCTACGTCTCGGAGCACCCGCTCGAGGAGATCCGCGCGCAGCTGCGGCGCAAGACCGACGCGACGCTGGCCGAGCTCGGCAGCCGGCGGGACGGCGAGGTGGTCACCGTGGCCGGGATCGTCTCCGCGGTCAAGCAGCTGACGACGAAGAAGGGCGAGCCGATGGTCTTCCTGCGGCTCGACGACGTGATCGGCAGCGCTGAGGTCGTGGTCTTCAACTCGGTCTACGCGGCCTCGCGGGAGCTGCTCGCGACCGACGCGGTGCTCGTGGTGAAGGCGCGCGTCGACCACAAGGAGGGTGAGTCGAAGCTGATCGCGCTCGAGGTCTCGTCCTTCGAGAAGACCCCGGAGCGGCGCGAGGTGCGGCTGAAGCTCGACGCGCGGCAGGCGCGGGCGGGAATCATCCGCGAGCTCGCCGTCGTCGTGCGCGAGTTCCCGGGCGAGCTGCCGGTGCTCGTCGACCTCGTCACCTCCGACGGGCCGCGAACTCTGCAGTTTGGCAACGGCTACCGAGTGAAGGCGGAGCCGGACTTCTTCGCCGAGGTGAAGGCGCTCCTCGGCGAGGCCGCCGTGGCGTGAGGCTCACCGGGCAGAGCCTCGAGCTCGCCGGCGAGAACCCGCTGGTCTGACCGTCGCCGGGTCCGGCCGGTACGACGCTTACTTGGGGATGCAGCCGGAGGTCGCTACCGGCGAGACAACGACCTTCCCGTCCACGACTTCTGCGCTAACGGATGAAGCGCCCCAGGTGCAAGCCTTTCGGTCCTGGTTTGCGCCGGTCGCCTGCGCCGACCTCAATGCCAGCACGCCGACGAGCGCGACAAGCAGGCAGGCGCTGAAAAGGAGCCGCTGGCCGCAGAGCCTCACGGCGCGAGCATGCCGGGCGACGACTGCGAATGCCATGGGCCAAGTGGCTCATTTCCGACCGCCGCAGGTCCTAACCTCTCGCGTCCGGCCTCCTATCGGTGTCGGCCGAGCTCGGCCACCCAGATTCTCGCGCTCGAGCGGCCTGCGACGGTGCCCCGGCGCGAGCCGATGCCGACGTCCCGGACAACCGGGTCGAGGATGTTCGCGCGGTGTTCCGGCGAGCGCAGCCAGGCGGAGAAGATCGAGCGCGCCGAGGCGAGCGGGCCTGTGCCGTAGGCGATGTTCTCGCCGAGGCGCGTCCAGCGGTAGCCCGCCCAGTCGACGCGGTAGGTGAACTCGTGTCCGCAGGCGGAATGGCTGAACCCGCAGCTGGCGATGTCGGCGCTCTTGGCCCGCGCCGCCCTGATCAGGGTCGCCGAGGGGTGGAGCGCCGGAAGCCCGGCCTGTCGCCGTGCGTAGTCGTGCAGACACAGCATCACCTGTGCCCGGGCGCCGCCGCAGGAGCCGGCGGGGGCGAGGTACGACGTGGGACGCGCGCTGCTCTGGGCGGAGCTTGCGAGGACGACCGCGCCGAGAAGGGCGACGGCGGAGCTGCGGGGTTGTCGTAGCGGCGTCCACACGATTCGGGCTTTCGGTGCGCCGCAGCTGCCGCAGCTGTCACTTGGTAGTTACCCCGTCTACTCTGGTTCACGGTCGCGCTAGGCTCGTGCCGTGTACAGGAAGTGGATCTGGGCCTCACCCGCGATCATCGCGATGTGGGCCGCCGTCGTCCTCGTCGGCGTCTACGGCCCCGACCTCGTGGTCGACCACGACACGAGCCCCGTCAAGGTGCCGGCCCTGGCGATCGTCGTAGCTCTTTGCGTGGTCGTCGCGACGCTCGTCCTCGCCTGGCGCGGAATCAGCGAGCCGCGCACGCCGCCGCCGGCCGCCGACGAGCGCCCCACCTAGGCGGCGCGCTTGCGGCCGCGCCGGGTCTACGAGACGGTCGTCTACGCAGCCGACCTCGAGGCCGCGGCTGCCTTCTACCGCGACGTGCTCGGCCTGCGGGAGGTCGACGACGGCGCGTTCAGGCTCGACGACGGCGGCGTGCTGCTGCTCTTCGATCCGGCCCGCTCCTCGCAGCCGGGCCGGCCCGTGCCCTCGCACGGCGCGACGGGCGCCGGCCACGTTGCGTTCTCGGTCGGCGAGGGCGAGCTCGACGCCTGGCGCGAGGAGCTGCGGGCGCGAGGCGTCGAGCTCGAGCAGGAGCAGGAGTGGCCGCAAGGCGGCCGCTCGATCTATGTCCGCGACCCGGCCGGCAACTCGGTCGAGCTGGTCGAAGGCGACCTCTGGCCGAAGTGACGCTTCGGTCACATGTCTGACACCGTGACAGAAGCGCAATGCGCCTGCTCACCCGCCGAATTGTGGATCGTTCGCCACACTCCCGGCACGTGTCTGACACCGGGGTTCGGCGGGCGCGAGGGGTCGAGCTCGAGCAGGAACAGGAGTGGCCGCCGGGCGGTCGCTCGATCTACGTCCGCGACCCGGTCGAGGTGGTCGACGGCGACCTCTGGCCGAAGGGACCGGCTAGGCGGCGCTTCGGCCGGTGAGCTCGCGTGCGACGTCGAACTTCTCGACCGAAAGCACCGAGCCACCGACGGCCTCGGCTGCCTGGCGGCGCGCACGCCCGGCGACTCGCTCGCTGTTCTCGAGCGAGGCGGCGTTGTCCCAGAGGGTGAGCGTCATCGTCCGCCCGTCCTCGGGGTCGATCAGAACGAACCCGCCGGCGAACCCGTCGAGCTGCTCGACCTCCGTCGCCGCACTGCCGAACGCCTGCACTGCCTCGTCGATCCGTCCTGCCTGAACTTCATATCGTGCAACTCGTGCCAGCATGGCCCGGACCCTACTGCCTCCGCGGCAGGGACGGGCTCGAGGGGGCCGCTCAGGCGCCGCGCCGCCGCCTCCTCATCGCCACGGCGACGCCTGCGGCGGCGAGGACTCCCGGGATGCCGATGCCTGCGAGCAGCGCCAGGCTCGTCCCCGAGTCGCTCGACGTCTGCGGTGCGCGGACGCTGAGGCCCAGCCCGACCAACGTGTCCTTGAGCATCGGGTTGCGGTACCAGCCGCCTTTGGTCTTCATGTCGAAGATCGGCTGGCCCGGCTTCGTGTAGGTGACCGCGCCGCCGCGCGCGTAGGGGTAGAGGTCTTGCCGGACCTCGTGGACCGTCTTGCCGGGGGGTCCCGGAACCGTCCAGACGATCGAGTAGCGTGGCCCCAGCCTTCCGCTCGGCCGGCCCGGCAACATCGGGTTCGGCGACTGCCCGACCGCGGACGGGAAGAAGCCGCTCTCGTCGGTCAGCTCGGCGAGCTTCGTCCCACTGAAGTGCTCGAGGTCCTGCATCTTCAGCGTCTTCGAGAACCCGGGCCCGGAGATCGAGGCCCGGCTCGGCTCCTTGGCGGCCGCGCCCGCGGGCACGACGAGCACGGCGAGCACGGCGGCGACGAGGCTGAGGCGGATCATGGTCGGCTCCTTTCGAGGTGTCGACGCATCTACACCGACCGCCGCGCGCAGGTTCCGCGGGAACGAGCAGCCGGGCTGCGGTGTAGGACCAGGCAGTGGTGGACCGGCCACTGGACGAAGCCGAGCTCGTCGAGCGAGCCCGGCGCGGCGACCTCGAGGCCTGGGAGACGCTCGTGCGCACATATCAGGGAATCGCGTTCCGGACGGCCTACGTGCTCGCCGGGAACGCGGCGGACGCGGAGGAGGCGGCGCAGGACGGCTTGGTCAAGGCGCACCGCGCGCTCGGACGCTTCCGCCGCGGCGCGGCGCTCAAGCCCTGGCTGCTGCGGATCGTCGCCAACGAGGCCCGCAACCGGCGCCGCTCCGCCGCGCGGCGCGAACGCCTGGCGCTCCGCGTGGCCGCCGAGGACCGCCCGGGGGACGCGGTCCCGTCCCCCGAGGCGGCTCTGCTCGCGCGTGAGTCGCACGAGCGGCTGCTCGCAGCGGTCGAGCAACTCCCCGAGGAGCACCGCGACGCCGTCGCCTGCCGCTACTTCCTCGAGCTCTCCGAGGAGGAGACGGCGGCTGCGCTCGGCATCCGCAAGGGCACGGTCAAGTCGAGGCTCTCGCGCGCGCTCGCGCGCCTGCGCGAGACCCTGGAGGAGGAGCCGTGAGCTCCCTCGAGCAGCGCCTGCACGAGCTCGGCCGCGAGCTCGCCTTCCCACCGGAGCCGGACCTCGCGGCGCGCGCGCGCGAGCGAGCGCGTGGGAAGCCGTTCCCGTGGCGCGCCGCGGTGCTCGCGTTCGCCGTCGTCGCGGCGGCGGTTGCGGTCGCGTTCGCCGTCCCGCAGGCGCGCAGCGCGATCCTCCGCTGGTTCCACCTCGGCGGCGCGAGCGTCGAGCTCGTCGACACGCTGCCCCACGCCGCCGAGCGCGCCCACGCGCGCGGCCTTGGCCGGCCGGCCCCGCTCGCCGAAGCCGAGCGGCAGGTCGGCTTCGAGCTCGCCCTCCCGCCGCTCGACCGCAAACCCGAGCGCGCGTACGTGATCGGCGACTCGATCGCGACCGTTCTGCTGCGCTCGCACGGGCGAACGGTGCTGCTCTCCGAGTTCCCGTCGATCGGCGACGAGCAGGGACTGAAGAAGCTCGCCGTGCGCGGGACGGCGATCGGGCCCGTGGAGGTTCGCGGCGCGCCGGGCCTCTGGATCGAGGGGGCTCCGCACGTCCTCACCTGGGTCGACCGCGAGACCGGATACCGCGAGCGGCCGATCCTCGTGCGCGGCCACGTCCTGCTCTGGCTCCACGGCGGCCTGACGCTGCGGCTCGAGGGGCAGCTGACGAAGGCGCAGGCGCGCGAGCTCGCGCGAAGCATCCGTTGAGATCCCCCTGCCGGGGGAGATCTGGCGCCGCCGATCCACCGAATACCGAATGTATGACTGCGACGGACGTCCAGACGTTCACCGAGACGGAGCTGGAGCGCGTCGAGCACTGGCGGGCCGAGGAGCTCGTCCGGGCCGGCTTCCACCCCAGCGACGCCGTGGCGCTCGCCGCGCGGCACGACATCGACCTGCACTTCGCGGTCGAGCTCGTCGAGCAGGGCTGTCCGTACGAGACGGCCATCGACATCCTGATTTAGGTCGGATCTAGCCGGTTCCCGCGGGCAGGCGTCGGAGGTCGAGGGCAGAATGTCGCCCGCGTGAGCCTCGCCTTCATCTCCTCCCCGGGCACCGGCACGCTCGACCTCGGGCCGCTGACCATCCACATGTACGGCCTGACCCTGCTCGTCGCGATCGCGGCCTGCATCCTGCTGACGGGCTATCGCTGGGTCCGGCGCGGCGGCGACTGGGATCTCGTGCTCAAGGTCGCGGTCTGGGGCGTCGCGGCAGGGATCGTAGGCGCGCGGATCTACCACGACATCACGAGCTGGAACGCTGTCTCCAGCCCGAAGTGGAAGGGCGTCTTCGCCGTCTGGGAAGGCGGCCTCGGCGTGTGGGGCGGGATCTTCCTCGGCTGTCTCGTCGGGGCGATCGTCGTACGCCGCGAGGGCGCGCGGGTGCGCGACATGATGGACGCCGTCGCGCCCGGCCTTCTGCTCGCGCAGGGCATCGGCCGCTGGGGCAACTGGTGGAACCAGGAGCTGTACGGCAAGCCGACCGACCTGCCGTGGGGGCTGAAGATCGACCCCGAGCACCGTGTCGCCGGGTACGAGGACCACGCGACCTTCCACCCGACGTTCCTGTATGAGTTTGTCTACGACCTGATCGGGGTTGGGCTGCTGCTCGCCCTCGACCGGCTCTATCGCTTCAAGCCGCCGGCGCTGTTCGCGCTCTACGTCTCGTACTACACCGCCGGGCGCTTCTGCGAGGAGCTGCTGCGGATCGACCCAGCCCACGAGTTCGCGGGGCTGCGGCTGAACGCCTGGGTGTCGCTGGTGGTCTTCGTCTGCTCGACCGCGTTCTTCGTTTGGTGGCAGTTCCTGCGCGGCGGCGAGGAGGGGCCGCGGTGGGTCGGCCGCCGCCGGCGCGAGCGGCGCGAGCCGGAAGGCCCGGCGATGGCGATCCCGCGCGGGCGCGTCCGGTAGTCCCGTTAGCGTGCCGTTGTCAGTGGCTCTCCCAGCACCATCCTCCGGGCTGCTGGAACGCGATCAGACGGCGCCATGCGGCGTCCTCAGTCGCGTCCGTAGCACTACGGCTAGGGACGCTCCCCGCGTCCTTGCCTGGCTTCCTGCTCGCACCCCAGCAGCGCGGCAATGGCGCTGGGAGGACCACTCGTGATCGTGCGCGAGCTCGAGCTGGAGCTGGACGCCTTCGAGGGGCCGTTCGACCTCCTGCTGACGCTCGTCCTGAAGGAGGAGCTCGACCTCGCGGAGGTGGACGTGGCTGGGATCGTGGTCACCTTCCTCGAGCGCCTCGCCGAGCGCGGCGAGCTCGACCTCGAGGCCTGCGGGGAATTCCTCGTGCTGGTGGCCGCGCTGCTGGAGCTGAAGGCGCGCGGGCTCTTCCCCGACGAGGAGGCCGAGCTGGCGGAGCTCGAGCCCGAGGAGGCGGCCGAGGAGCTGGCGCGGCGGCTCGCGGAGTACCGGCGCGCGAAGGAAGCCGCGGCCTGGCTGGCCGAGCGGCTGGAGGCCGAGAGCGACCGCTTCTTCCGGATCGGGCCGGCGCCGCTCGCGCCCAGGGTCGAGCGGCGGCTGGCCCCGCAGGAGCCCGAGTTGCTCGCCGCGGCGCTGCGGGCGCTGGCGGTCGAGCCGCCTGCGGTCTCGCTCGCGCACCTGGAGCTGCGCTTCCCGCCTGTCGCCCGGTTTCTGGAGCGCTTCCGCGCGGTGCTCTCGCGGCGGAGGGTCTTCGACCTGGACGCGGAAGTGGAGGGGATGTCGAGAATCGAGCAGGCCGTCGCGTTCCTCGCGCTGCTGGAGCTGCGGCGCGGGGGAGAGGTCGCGCTCGAGCAGGCGGCGCCCTTCGCCCCGATCCGCGTGCGCCGCGCCGAGCCTGCCTCCGAGGAGAGGAGACTGGAATGGAACGCCCGCTCCGCCTGATCACCGCGAGCCCGGTCGACCGGCTCGCCCGGACGATCGAGTCCCTGCTGGTCGTGGCGTCGCAGCCGCTGTCGGTCGACGAGCTCGCCGAGGCGGCGAACGACGACGGCGAGCGCGTCGAGACGGCGCTGCGCCTGCTCGGTGAGCGCTATGCGGAGGGCCGCAGCGGGATCGTGCTCGAGCACGTCGCCGGCGGCTGGGCGTTCCGCGCCTCGCGCGAGGCCGCCGAGGCGTGCGGCCGGCTGTTCGAGCGGCCGGTCGAGCGTGGGCTCTCGGCCGCGGCACTCGAGACGCTGGCGATCGTGGCGTACCTCGGGCCGGTCAGTCGCCCGGAGATCGCGCGCATCCGCGGCGTCGCCGTCGACTCGGTCGTCGCGGGCCTGGTCGAGCGAGGCCTGATCGCGGAAGCCGGGCGCGAGGACGGCGTGGGCGGTGCGATCCGCTACCGCGCGACGCCGCTCTTCGAGCGCGTCTTCGGCCTCGACTCGCTCTCGGCTCTGCCGCGCCTGGACGACCTGGGCGAGAGCACGGGCGAGATCCGCGAGCGCCTCGAGTCGGTCGCCGAGCGCCGGCCCGCCTGAGCGCCTAGAGCTTCCGGATGATGGCTTCGGCCTCGTCGCGCGTGAACGCGCGCAGCGTCTCGGTGTGCTCGGCGCCGTGGCGCTGGAGCTTCATCAGGATCTCCGCCGCGGTGTCGTCGTCCGGCGCCTCGAAGATCTCGACCACGTCGTAGCGGCCGAGAGTGACGTAGACGCCGACGAGCTCTCCGCCCGCCTCCTGGACGATCCGCTCGCCCTCCTCGACGCGCTCGCGCCACGCCGGCAGGCCGGCGACGCCCTTCGATGTCCAGCGCATCAGCGAGACGTAGTGGGGCACCGCCTACCTCCATGTTCCCGGCGCGGCATGTGACGATCGTAACAGCGCCTTCCGGGAATACTCCTGCCGTGGAGGTCGGAGGCAAGGTCGCCATCGTCACCGGAGCCGGCGCGGGGATCGGCAGGGCGGTCGCGACCGCGCTCGCGGCGGAGGGCGCCGCAGTGGTGGTCGCCGACGTCGACCACGACGAGGGCCGCAGGACTGCCGAGCAGCTCGGCGGCCGCTTCGTCCACGCGGACGTGCTCGTCGACGACGACTTGCGCGCGCTGATCGCGACCGCGGAGGGCCTCGAGATCCTCGTCAACAACGCGGGCGGCGCGCCGGGCCCGTACTACCCGGAGGCGCCGATCGAGCACTGGAGCCGCACGCTCGACCTCAATCTCCGCAGCACGATGGTTGCGACCCAACTCGCCGTCGAGGCGATGCCCGCCGGTGGCGCAATCGTGAACGTGTCCTCGATCGCCGGCTACGGGCTCGACCCTCACGACGCGCCCGAGTACGCCGCCGCGAAGGCCGGGATCATCCGCCTCACCGGCGCCCTGTCGCCGCTCGCGGTCACGCACGGGATCCGCGTGAGCTGCATCTGTCCGGACTGGGTCGAGACGCCGGCCGTCCACCGCAGCCTCGCCTCGATGAGCGAGCAGGAGCGCGCCCAGCTGCCGGAGCTGGTGAGCGCAGAGGAGATCGCGCGCCTCGCGCTCGACCTGATCCGCGACGAGACCTCCGCCGGTCGCGTGGTGATCCGGCCGGCGGGCGGCTCGGCCTTCACCTTGCCGGGCGCGGGTTGAGGCTCAACGCGTATCTCGCCCGCGCGGGCGTCGCCTCCCGCCGCGGCGCCGACGAGCTGATCAAGGCCGGCCGCGTGCTCGTCAACGGCGAGCCGGGACAGCTGAACACGTTGGTGCAGGCGCGCGACCGCGTGGAGCTCGACGGGCGGCTCCTTTCCAAGCAACAGCTCGCGTACGTGCTGCTGCACAAGCCCGCAGGCACGATCACGACCGCCCGCGACCCGCGCGGCCGCCGGACGGTGCTCGATCTCCTGCCCCCGAGCCCTCGAGTCGTCCCGGTCGGCAGGGTGGACGCGGACACCACCGGCGTCCTCCT
>JBJMJY010000010.1:0-29655 GCA_045806105.1 Gaiellaceae bacterium
AAGGGGGCTCGTGGGGGAAACATGGTTTCCCCCACGGGAGCGAGTAGACGAGCGACGGCCGCCGAGCAGGACCGCGACGCGCACCCGGTCGCTCACGGTATCGGCGGAGGCGGCGGGCCGGGCGCGACCAGCCGCCCGACGACGATCGTCACGGTCGAGCCCTGCTTCGCCTTCGTGCCGCCCGTCGGGTTCTGGCTGAGCACGATCCCCTCGAGCCCCGGGTCGGTGACGTCCTGCGGCTGTACCTGCACGACGAATCCCGAGTCCTCCAGGGTCGAGCGCGCGGAGGTCTCGTCCTGGCTCGTCACGTCCGGGACCGGCGACGTCTTCGGCCCCTTGGAGACGCTGAGCGTGATCGCCGAGCCCTTCTGCGCCCGGTCGCTCGGGCTCTGCTCGACGACGATGCCCTTCGGCCGGTCGCTGTCGACGTCCACGCGCTTGACCGCGAAGCCCTGGTTCTGCAGCGCCGCGCTCGCCTGGTCGAACGGCAATCCGACCACTGAGGGGACCTCGATCTCGGCCGGTCCGGACGAGTAGTTGATCCGCACGCGGCTGCCCTTCTCGACGACCTTCCCGTTCGGGGGATCCTGACCGGTGACAGTGTCCACGGGTCTGCTCGAGGCGACAGGGAAGGCGTGTGGGTCGAGCCCGGCGTTGATCAGCGTGCTGATCGCGTCGTCCCGGCTCTTGCCGATCACGCTCGGGACGGTGACCGTCTCCTTGCCCTTCGAGACCGTGATGTCGACGTTGCTGTTCTTGGTGACCTTCGTGCCGGCGTCGGGGCTCTGCTCGATGACCGTGCCCTTCTCGACGTCGTCGCTGAAGGAGCGGGCAACCTGGGGAACGAGGCCGGCTTCGCGAATGTGCTGCACGGCGAGCTGCTCCTTCGTGCCCTTCACGAAGGGCACCGCGACCGGCGCGTTCTTGTCCAGCTGGTCCTGAATCTTCGTGTACGCGAACCACGCCGCCGCGCCGGCGGCGCACAGGAGCAGGATGGAGAGCACCCAGGGCCACACCGGCCGTCGCCGTCGCGGCGGGCCCTCGTAGCCGTAGTAGCCGGCCGGCGGCGTCCGCCCCGGCGGCGCGGTGCCCGGCGGCGCCGCAACCGTCGGGCGCGTCATCACCGATGTCGGCGCCGCCGCCATCACGCCAGAGCCGGAGAGCACCGCCGTCGCCGCGGTCTCGGTGTCGGGGTCGACCGGAAGCCCCTCGAGCACGCGCGCGAGGTCGGCGTCCATCTCCTCGGCGCTCTGGTAGCGCTCGCTCGGGTCCTTGGCGAGCGCGCGCAGCACGATCGAGTCGAGATCGTGCGGGACCTCCGGCCGCAGCTCCGACGGCGGCTTCGGGACCTCGGAGAGGTGCTTCATCGCGATCTCGAGCGGCGTCTCGCCGGTGAACGGGACCTGGCCGGTGAGCATCTCGTAGAGCACGACGCCGACCGAGTAGAGGTCGGAGGTCTGGTCCACTTGCGCCCCGCGCGCCTGCTCGGGTGAGAGGTACTGCGCGGTGCCGATGATCGATCCCACCTCGGTCATCTGGCTGGCGCCGGAGCGGGCGATTCCGAAGTCCGTCACCTTCAGCCGCCCCTCCGGCCCGACGAGGACGTTGTGCGGCTTGATGTCGCGGTGGACGATCCCGTGCTTGTGGGCGAAGCCGACCGCGGCCAGGATCTGGCGCGCGTAGTCGATCGCCGTCTTCACCGGCGCCGGCCCCCGTCCGACGATCAGCTCCTTGAGCGACCGCCCGTCGAGGTACTCCATCGCGATGTAGTAGGTGCCCTCGGCCTCGCCGCGGTCGTAGATCGAGACGATGTTCGGGTGGCTGAGGCCCGCCGCGTTCTTCGCCTCGCGCCGGAAGCGCTCGATGAACGAGTCGTCGGCGGCGTGGCGGTCGTTGAGGATCTTGATCGCGACGCGGCGGCCGAGCTCCTGGTCCTCCGCGAGGTAGACGTCGGCCATCCCACCAGCGCCGAGCTTCCGGATGATCCGGTAGCGGCCGTCGAAGACGGTGCCGATCAGCGTGTCCGAGACAGCCATGACTCTAGGTTAGGGGTTCGACTTTCCGGCCAGGATCGCCTGCATCACGGTCTTCGCGATCGGCGCGGCGACCTGGCCGCCGAAGCCGGTCTGGTCCTGCAGCACGACCGCGACCGCCACCCGGGGGGCGTTCGCCGGCGCGAAGCAGATGAACCAGGACGTGTAGCGGCCCTCGACTCCCGTTTCGGCGGTGCCTGTCTTGCCAGCGACCGGGATCCCCGGAATCTGCGCCGCGGTGCCTGTGCCGCTCTCTACCGCGCCGACCATCATCTGCGTCAGCTCCTGCGCCGTCTGCGTGCTGACCGGGCGGCGGAGCTTGCGCGGCCTCGTGCGGGTGACGACGCCGCCGTTCGGGTTCGTCACGCGGTCCACGGCGTGCGGCACCATCACCACGCCCTTGTTGCCGACGCCGGCTGCCACCATCGCCATCTGCAGCGGTGTGGCCAGCAGCGCCTCCTGGCCGAACGCGAGCCGGCCGGGATCGACCTGGGTCCGCGGGTCGCCGGGCCGGAAGAGCCTGCCGTTGTGGTAGAGGCCGCTCGGCGAGCGCTCGTTGCTCGGCGTCTCGAGCGGCGGGTCCTCGTAGAAGCCGTAGCGCTTGGCGTAGCCGAGGATCGTCCCCGCGCCGAGGGCCTTGCCGATGTTGCAGAAGACCGAGTTGATCGAGTGCTCGAGGCCGGTGACGAAGTCGACGGAGCCGAAGGTCTCCGGCGCCTCGGGGTTGCCGGCGTTGCGGACCTTCTGGCCGTACTCGATGCAGTAGCCCGGGTCGTAGAAGCGCGAGCTCGGCGTGAAGCGGCGGCTGTCGAGCGCCGCGCTGGCGGTGACGACCTTGAAGGTCGAGCCCGGGACGTAGAGACCGTCGGTCGCACGGTTCAGCAGCGGCGCAGCGGGCCGGCAGACGGCGCTGATGTTGTTGATGCGCCCGAAGTCCTTCTCGACCAGGTTCGGGTCGTACGTCGGCCGCGAGGCCATCACGAGCACCTTCCCGGTGCGTGGGTCGAGCGCGACGACCGAGCCGCACTTGCCCGCCAGCTGCTGCATCGCCAGCCGCTGCGGGCCCGGCCGCAGGGTCAGCCACACGTCGTTGCCCTTGATCGTCGCGCCGCGAATCCGGTCGAGCGTCGTCTTCAGGACGGTGTCGAGGTTCCGGTTCGCGCCCGTGAGGTAGTCGTTCATGGACGACTCGAGGCCGGCCCGCGCGCGCGTCTGTGTCGAGTAGCCGACGACGTGGGCGAAGAGGCCGCCCTGCGGGTAGCGGCGCAGGTAGAGCTTCTGCCCGCCGACCTTCTTGATCCGGTTCGAGGCGAGGATCGTCCCGTCGGAGGCGCGGATCAACCCGCGCTTGATCGAGAACTGCGCCACGCGCTGGATCTCGTTGTCCTGCCGGTCGGCGAGCCCGGCGCTCGCCCAGGTCTGCCAGTAGGTCGTCGCGACGATCAGCGCGGCGAGCAGCGCGACGCCGACGAGGCCGAGCTTGGCGATCTGCCCGTTCACGCGCGCTCCGCGTTCGCCCGGTTGGAGACGAGCAGGAGGCCCGCGAGCAGGACGAAGTTGGCAACCACGCTCGAGCCTCCGTAGGAGATGAACGGCAGCGTGATCCCGGTCAGCGGGATCAGCCGCAGGATCCCGCCGACGATGATGAAGGTCTGCAGCGCGAAGGCGAAGGTCAGCCCGATCGCGAGGAGCTTCGAGAAGCCGTCGTCGGCGAGCATCGCGATCTTGAAGCCGCGGGCGACGACGAGCATGTAGACGAGCAGCAGCGCGGCGACGCCGACGAGGCCGAGCTCCTGCGCGAGCGCCGAGTAGATGAAGTCCGTGTTCAGGTACGGAATCAGCTCGCCGCCGCCGGTCGTGCGGAAGGTGCCCTTGCCCAGGCCCGTGCCGAACCAGCTCCCATGCGAGACGGAGTAGAGCGACTTCACCAGCTGGTAGCTCGCGCAGTCCTGGCGCGGCAGCAGCTTCCCGTTGATCGCGCAGTAGACGGCATGGTCGGTCCAGGGGTGCAGCCAGATCGTGATCCGCTCGCGGACGTGCTCGACGAAGTGGTACACGGCGAACGCGCCCGCGAGGAAGAGGCCGGTGCCGAGCGCGACATAGAGCACGCGCCCCGTCGCGACGTAGAGCATCGCCAGGAATATCCCGAAGTAGAGGAGCGCGGAGCCGAGATCGTTGGTCTCGATCAGGACGAGCATCGCGCCGCCCCAGATCAGCAGCAGCGGGCCGAAGTCCTTCAGCCGGCCCTGTGCCAGCACCTCGCGCTTCTCGCGCAGGTAGCCCGCGAGGAAGACGATCAGGAAGACCTTCGCGAGCTCGCCCGGCTGGAACTGCAGCGAGCCGAAGTGCACCCACAGGCGCGCGCCGTTCACGCTCGTGCCGAGCACCGGCAGCGCGGGCAGGACCAGCAGCCCGATCGCGCTCAGCCCGAAGAGGTACTTGTAGCTCTCGAGCCGCCGGTAGTCGCGCTGCAGCAGGAAGAGCGTGGCCGCGAAGGCGCCGAGCGCGACGACGATCCACAGCCCCTGGCGGAAGGCGTCGGTCGGGTTCAGCCGGTAGATCTCGGTCAGGCCGATCCCCGTCAGCAGGCCGGCCATCGGCAGCAGGTACGGATCGGCATACGGGACCGTCAGACGCGCGACCAGGTGCGCGGCGAGGTAGAGCGCGAAGAAGAAACCGGCGTACGAGAGCGAGGCCGTCGAGACGACGTCCTGGCGGGCGATGTAGACGCTGGCGAAGCCGAGGGCGGTGAGGATGCCGACGACGACGAGGTTGGCGAGCTCGCGGTTCCGGTAGGTCACTTGGCGCCGATCTGCTCCTCGTAGCGGCGGACCGCGGCGCGCGCCGAGTCGTCGTTGCGCAGGGAGTGGTCGAACAGCTTCTGCCGCTCGGCCTGGCTCAGCTGCGCCGCCAGCAGCGGGCTCACGTACACCGCGCGGTAGAGCTTGACGTTGCCGACGATGTTCCACGGGACGCCCTGGTAGACGGTCACATGGCCGTCGGGCTCCGCGCCGACGAAGTGCGAGCGCCAGAGGCCCCAGGCGGCGAAGCCGCAGACGCCGACGAGGATCACGAGCACGAGGGTGGCCAGCAGCACGCCGCGGCCGGTGTGGCTCTCCTGCCGCGCCCGCTCCGGCTCCTCGGCCTGGATCGCCGGCACGCCGTGGTACTCGTCGAGGGTGTCCTGCTCGTCGTCCTCGACGGGCGGGAGCGTCACCATGCGCGCGGTGTCGCCGGTGTCGGCGCCCTCGCCGATCTCGAAGAAGACGACGGTGATGTTGTCCTCGCCGCCGCCCTTGTTCGCCGCGCGCACGAGCGCCTTCGCGGCGGTGCTCAGGTCGGAGCGGTTGCGCTCCACCTCTCGCAGGATCGTCTCGTCGTCGACCATCGACGTGAGCCCGTCGGAGCAGAGCAGGAAGAGGTCGCCGGGCTTCGTCTCGACGGAGAAGGTGTCGACGTCGACGTCGGGGTCGGTGCCGAGGGCGCGGGTGATCACGGAGCGCTGCGGATGCGCCTCGGCCTCCTCCGGCGAGAGCTTGCCGCTGCGCACGAGCTCGGCGACCAGCGAGTGGTCCTCGGTCAGCTGCTCGAGCCTGCGGTCGCGGATCAGGTACCCGCGCGAGTCGCCCACGTGGCCGATCGCGACTCGGCCGTCCTCGACCAGCGCGACCGTCATCGTCGTCCCCATGCCCGAGGCCGAGGAGTCCCGGGACTGCCGCTCGTAGACGCGGCGGTTCGCCTCCTGGATCAGCTCGTCGACCCGCTCCTCGCCGCCCACCCGCTCAGCGCTGTCCTCACGCAGCGCCGCCGCCGCGAGGCTGGACGCGAGCTCCCCCGCCTGGGCCCCGCCCATCCCGTCCGCGACGGCGAACAGTGGCGGCTCGCAGACGTAGGCGTCCTCGTTGTGCCGCCGGCGGCGGCCGGTGTCGGTGACGCTCGCGACCTGGAGCTGCATCCGCTCCGGCTTCACGTCTCGTACCTCAGCTCGGTCTCGCCGATGCGCAGGACGTCGCCCGCGGCCAGCTTCTTCGCGCGCGTCAGGCGGATGCCATTCAGGTAGGTGCCGTTTGTCGAGCCGACGTCCTCCAGCCACACCCCGTCGCGTCGCGGCTCGACCCGCGCGTGCTTGGTCGACGCGTACTCGTCGCGCGCGAGGTTGACGTCGTTACCGGAGCCGCGCCCGAGCAGGAGCGCCGAGGAGTTCAGCGTCAGCTCGTCGCCCTCGGACAGCGCCGGGCTCTTCAAGACGACGAGCCTCCCGGTCTCCCGCGGCTGCTCGGGCGAGAGCCCCGGCACCGAGCCCGGTGCGAGGATGAAGCTCTCCTGCGGCATGCGCACGTCGCGCGCCGCCGAGCGGACGATCCTCCAGATGAAGAGGTAGAGCAGGACGAGGAACGCGAGCTTGAGGACGAGCAGCGCCTCCTCGACGGCGACGGAGTAGAGCATCACTCCGTCTCCCGCCGGAAGACGAGCTCGGTCGAGCCGAGCGTGATCCGATCGCCCTGCCGCAGCTTCGCGCGCTTCTGGCGGCGCCCGTTCACCTCCATCCCGTTCGTCGAGTCGAGGTCGACGGCCCAGTAGGCGGCGCCCTCCTGTCGCACCTCGGCGTGCTTGCGGGAGACGTTGGGGTCTGCGAGTTGGATGTCGCAGTCCTTCGAGCGGCCGATCACCGCGCGGCCGCCGTCGAGCTCGTGCTTCGTCCCGTCCACGGTGAGGCTGACGAGCTCCCGCCCGAGGCCGAGCTCCTCGGCCGAGACGGCCTCCGTCTCGGCCGGCTTGCGGTAGACCATCGTCGCGCCGGGCGCGGCCTCCGGCTCCGGCGCCCCGGGCTGCGGCACGGCACCCTGCACCATCCGCGTGGCGATCCCGAACTCGCCCATCTCGAGGTCGTCGTCGGTCTCGAACTTCACCTCGGGCGGCGAGAGCAGCTCGTAGCGCTCGCGTCGCGCGTTCTCGGCGATGTAGTCCTGCAGCTCGGTGCGGAGGGACTCCTCGTAGTTCGTGAACTGCTCGCGGTCCGAGGGCGCGAGGTAAACCGTGTACTCGTTGGGCGCGTAGACGCGCGAGACGGAGATCACGCGGTGGTCCTCCATCTCCTTGACGAGCTTGCGCGCGAGCTCGACCGGCTGCACGTGGGTGCGGAAGGCGCGGCCGAAGACACCTTCGAACAGGCCCTCGATCTTGTGCTCGATGTTCCGCAGGACGCTCATCTGGGCGGGGGTATGCCCCTCGCCGGAACTCTAACTCCGGGCCTGGAGTGCCAGACCGATGCAGGTCGCCCACGCGGCGAGAACCAGCGGAGCGGCCGCGACGGAAGGCGCCGGCAGGAGCGCAAACGCCATCAGCGCGGCGCCGAGGCCGGCGATCGCCCACGGCCCGCGCTCGCGCGCGAACGGGATCGCAACCGCGGCCGCAGCCAGGACGGCGGCCTCGAGCAGCAGCGCCGGATGCGCCTGCAGCGCCCGCACGAGCGCCTCCGCCACGGCGACGGAGTCGCCGCTGCCGGCGATCCCGAGCCCTTTCGGCGGGGCCGCGCCCGTGAACGGGAGGGACGCGTGCCGGAGACCCGCGACAAGCGCTGCCAGGAGCACCGCCGCGGCGACCTGGAGTACCCTGCGGACGGGCCCGCGGACCGCCTGCGCCGCCAGGGGCAGGAAGCCGAGCGCGAGCACGGGCGCGAGCAGGGGGCCGAGGGCCAGGAACAGCCCCTGCCGTGGCGCGCGCCACGAAAGGGCGAGCCAGGCGCAGGCGATCGCCGCGTAGACGAACGCCAAGCCGGACGAGACGTTTCCGAGCGGCAGGACGGGGACGGCGAGCGTGAAGGCCAGCCCGAGCCGCGGCCGCGCCAGCGTCAGGGCTCCGGCGATCATCGCCAGCAGCGGCGCGAAGAGCCCGGGGTAGAACGGCATCTCGGCGGCGGTCCAGCCCGCGAACAGCGCGGCGGCTGCAGGAGCCGCCAGCCGCAGCGGCACGGTGAGCGCCGGGATCGTCGGGCGCGTCTTGCGCCGCCGCAGCCGCTCGGCGAAGGCGTCGCGGAGCTCGTGCGAGAGCAGCGCGGCGGAGGGGCGGGCGGCCGGGTCGAGCGCCAGCATCCGGTCGACGAGCGCGCAGAGCGGCTTCGGTAGGTCCGGCCGCACCTGGCCGAGCGGCGCGGCCCCGCTCTCGATCCGCTTCGCGGTCTCCAGCAGGGAGCCGTTCCAAAACGGGTGCCAGCCCGCGAGCGACTCCCAGAGCATCGCGCCGACGGCCCAGACGTCCGCCGGCGGCCCACCGGACTCGCCGTTCACGAGCCTCTCCGGCGGCACGTAGGCGAGCGTGCCGGGAACGTCGCCGGTCGCGGTCAGCGGCTCCTCCTCGGCGAGCTGGGCGAGCCCGAAGTCGAGCAGCCGCGCGGAGATCTCGCCGCCCTCGGCCAGCAGCACGTTGGACGGCTTTACGTCGCGGTGGACGATCCCGCGCGCGTGCGCGTGTGCGAGCCCTTCGAGCACCTGCGCCGAGGTTTCCACGGCGGCCACGTCGTCGAGCTGCCCCGCCCGCAGCGCCTGCCGCATGGTCTGCCCGGGGACGTACTCGTACGCGATGTAGACGTTGCGCGTGTCCCGGTCGAGGCCGTAGGCGCGGAGGCAGCGCTCGTGCCGCAGGCGCGCAGCCGCCAGCGCCTCCCGTTCGGCGCGCGTGGCCGCCTTCCCCTCGCGCGGGACGATCTTCAGGGCGACGTCGAGCCCCGTGCGCTCGTCGCGCGCGAGCCAGACCGAGCCCGAGCCGCCGCTCCCGAGCGGCCGCAGGGGCCGATAGCGCTCGGCGACGAGCTCGCTCGAGGACAGCGCAACTGCAGGTTCCGCCACGGATCCCTCGTTTTCCGCTCGACGCTCAGAGTCCTGCCACGGCCGACGAAGCCGCTAGAGTGAGCCGACTTTTTCCTGCAAAGGCTGGGCCGGGCAGGGCATTTGAGCGAACACGACACCGACATCGAGTTCGACTTCTTCGAGGAAGAGCCGCCGACGCAGGAGGCGTCGGCGACCGAGCAGGTGGTCCCGCGCCGCGGCCCGCAGCGGCCACCGCGCGGCCCGACGAACCTCACCCCGCTCCTACGCCTCATCGGCCTGATCGCGTTCGCGATCCTGATCATCGTGCTGCTCGTGCTCTGGGTGCAGAGCTGCCAGGAGGCCGGCAAGGAGAAGACGTACAAGGGCTACATGACCAAGGTCTCCGAGGTCACCGGCTCCTCCCAGCAGATCGGCAGGCAGCTGAGCCAGGCGCTGCTGGCGCAGGGTCTGAAGGAGGCGCAGGTCGAGCAGCGCATCGCGGGTCTCGCGCGGCAGGAGCAGCTCGACGTCGAGCGCGCCCGCGAGATCACGCCGCCCGGGACGCTGCGCGACGAACATGACGCGCTGATCCAGACGCTGCAGTACCGCGTCAGCGGGCTGAACGGCCTCGCGAGCGCCCTCGCCGCGACGGCGAACGTCAAGGACGCCGACCGGGCGGGCACCGTCCTCGCCGGCCAGATGCAGCGCCTGCTCGCCAGCGACGTGATCTACGACGACTCGTTCAAGGACCCTGCGGATACCGAGCTGAAGCGCCAGGGCGTGACCGGCACCAACGAGAACGGCGGCCCGCTCGTGCCCGACTCGAACTTCCTGCAGAGCTCGGACCTGGTGACGCAGGGGGCCATGGCGACGGTGATCGGCAAGATCCGCGGCGGCGCCGTGACCCCGAGCCAGGGCGGCCTGCGCGGGACGAACCTTGTCTCGGTCAAGGTGCAGCCGAACGGCCAGGAGCTGAGCACGTCCACCACGAACACGATCACCGTCCGAACGAACATGAGCATCCAGGTCACCGTCGAGGACTCGGGCGACTCCCAGGAGGCGAACATCCCGGTCACGCTCACGATCCAGCAGGCGAGCGGGCCCGAGATCAAGAAGACGGCGAGGATCGGCTTCATCAACCCGGGCGAGCAGAAGACGGTGAGCTTCTCCGGCTTCCCGGCGGTCAACTTCGGCTCCACGGCGACAGTGAAGGTCGAGGTCCAACCGGTGACGAACGAGTCGAAGACGGACAACAACTCGGCGGACTACCCCGTCATCTTCTCCGTCGCGTAGCACGTGAGCTTCTCCAGCTCGACCGCCGCCTGGATCGCCATCGCGGCCGCGGTGGTGGCGGCGCTCGCGCTCCTGGCCGTGCTGTGGGTCCTCAGGAGGATGCGGCGGCTGCGCGAGGGCCAGGCGGTGCTGCTCGGCGAGGGCAAGACCGACTTCGTCGACTTCGCGGTCTCGCTGCAGGGGCGGATCGACGACCTGCACCGGGCGGTGGACGAGATCGCGGCCGGCCTCGTCCGCGTCGACCGGCGCGTCGACGGCTCGGTCACGAACACCTCGATCGTCCGCTACGACGCGTACGAGAACACCGGCGGGCACCAGTCGGCGTCGCTCGCAGTCCTCGACTCGGCGCGCTCGGGCGTCGTCGTCACCGCTATCCAGGGGCGCGACTACGCCCGGATCTACATGAAGGAGCTCGACCGCGGACGGGCCTCGATCGCGCTTTCGCCAGAAGAGGCGGAGGCCGTTGAGAGGGCCATGTCCCGCTAGAACGCCCTACGGGCTAACCCGCGCAGAGGACTCGGCCCACGGCCGAGTCCTGCACGCTGGCTGGTAAATTCGGGGCGTTGCAGCAAGTTCTCGTACTCAACGCCAGCTACGAGCCGCTGAACGTCACCACCGTTCGCCGTGCGCACGTGCTCGTGTTCAAGGGCAAGGCCGAGGTGATCGAGGAGCTCGACCAGCCCCTCAGATCCGCGACGGGAGCCTTCCCGTGGCCGCACGTGATCCGGCTCGTCCAGTACGTCCGCGTCCCGCGCACGCTGCAGCGCAAGATCTCGCGGCGCGCCCTGTTCGCCCGCGACGGCTGGCGCTGCATGTACTGCGGCACCACCAGCGGCCGGCTGACGCTCGACCACGTCGTACCCCGTAGCCGCGGCGGCGGCTCGGTCTGGGAGAACGTCGTCACCTCGTGCGCGCCCTGCAACATGCGCAAGGGCAACCGTCTGCCGGACGAGGTCGAGATGACGCTGCGCAAGCCGCCCCGCGCGCCGGCGCCGGTGCTGTTCATCCACCTCGCGACGTCCAAGATCCCGAATCGCTGGCAGCCGTACCTGACCGGCCTCGGCGGGTCGGCTCGCGCCGCGGCGACCGGCTGATGTGACGCCGGCACGGGCCGGCGGCGTACCTCCCGCGGAACTCGCACCCGAACCGGGAGGACCCGATGAGACTCGTGCAGCTGGGAGTCGTCGCAGCCGCGATCGTGGCTGCGGTGGCGTTTGCCGGCGTGGGGCGGCCGGACACAGCTCGCGGATCCGCGCCGGACACGCGCAGCGTCAAGGTGAGCGGGACGGCCGGCGTCGAGGCCGTGCCGGACCGGGCCGGCTTCTCGGCCGGCGTCTCCAGCGACGCGGCCATCGCACGCGGGGCGCTCGCGGCGAACGCGTCGAAGGCGGCCCGCGTGATCGCCGCGCTCCGCGCCGCGGGCGTGGCGAAGGCTGACCTGCAGACGCAGGACGTCTCCGTCTCGCCTCGCTGGAACGAACACGGCGAGCAGGACGGCTTCACCGCACGCTCCTCGGTGCAGGTGCACGTGCGGGACGTCCGGCAGGCAGGGCGGCTGATCGACGCCGCCGTCGCCGCAGGTGCGACCGAGACATCCGGGCCGAGCTTCGACCGCAGCAACCGCGACGCGCTCTACCGGGACGCGCTGAAGGAGGCGTTCGCCGAGGCGCGGTTGAAGGCGGCGACGCTCGCCGGCGAGGCGGGCTCAAGCCTCGGCCGCGTGCTGCGCATCGAGGAGTCGTCTTCGGCGCCCCAGCCGCAGCCGCTGCCATACGAGATGCGCGCGATGTCCGATATGCCGACTCCTGTCGAGCCGGGCAAGGAGGAGGTTCAGGCGACCGTCACGGTGACGTTCAGTCTCGCGTGACCGGCAGCCCGAGCTGCTCCCACTCGCTCCAGGAGCCCGGGTAGAGGCGGCCCTCGCGGCCGGCGAGCCAGAGCCGGTGGAGCGTGACGCAGGCCGTTACGCCGGAGCCGCAGTACGCCGCGAGCTCGCCCTCGGGCAGCTGCGGGAGCGGTTCGTCCCAGGGCGCGTTGTGCGCGCCGGGCACCCGTCCCGGCACGCGGTCGATCGGGTTCGGCTCGCCGCGGAACCGCTCCGGCGGGCGCGCGTCGACGACCACCAGCTCGTCGAGCCGATCTGCGAGCTCGCCGGCCTCGATCGTGTCGTGCTCGCGCGGCCGCGGGGTGAACTGCGCCGGCTCGATCTCCTCGTCCCCGGCCCGCAGCGCCCCCAGCCAGCCTTCCAGGTTGATGACCGCGCAGTCGTCGTGGCCGAAGTGGCGCAACAGCCACCAGAGCCGCTCCGCGCCGCCCATGTTCCCGTAGGCGACGACGAAGACGCCGTCGCCGATCCCGGCGCGTGACGCGGCCCGGGCGAAGTCTTCGGCGTCCGGCAGCGGGTGCCGTCCCCGCGGCCCCGGCGGTGCGGCCAGGTCTTCGTCGACGTCGAGGAACGACGCGCCCGGGATGTGCCCTTCGAGGTACAGCTCGCGCCCGCGGCCGGGCGAGCCGAGCTCCCAGCGGCAGTCGACGAACTGGTAGCGCATCGCCGTAGCGTGCCCGAACGCCAAGTAACAGTCTGTTACTTGCTCAGGAGAACGCGCTGCGGAAGCCCGCTGGGCGCAGGGCGAGCGGGCGCTTGCAGCGGCCGCACCAGCTCTGGCTCGAGCCCTTCTGCTCGGATCGCTCCTGCAGGAGCGGCTTCTCGCAGGTGCACTTCTCGTTGTTCGTCATGCGGCCTCCTCGACCGATTGTGGTGGTGCGGGCGGACGGTGCGGGTGCGCGTGGCCGACCAGATGGCCGTGCGCCTCGGTGCCGTAGCCGCCCGGGACCGGGATGTAGAACTCGGGGTAGCCCCACATGCCGTGCTCGCTGACGTCGAGGCCGGCGGTCTCCGTCTCCTCTTCGACCCGGATTCCCCAGAGGCGCTTCATCGTCCAGAGGCAACCGAACGAGGCGCTGAAGGTGAAGGCGCCGACCGCGGCGAGGCCGATTAGCTGCACCCAGACCTGGTGCAGCGAGCCTGTGTAGACGAAGCCGCCCTTGCCGGTGTTCAGCGTCGCGGCGAGCGCCGGCACCGCGAAGAGGCCGGTCGCGAGCGTGCCCCAGACGCCGGAGACGCCGTGGACGGCGACCGCGCCGATGGGATCGTCGATCCCGATCCGCTCCACCGCGAGCACCCCGACGACCGCGATCACGCCGGCGACGAGTCCGATCACGACCGCAGCCCAGGGCGCGACGAAGCCGGAGGCAGCCGTGACGGCGACAAGAGCCGCGAGGACGCCGTTCAGCATCATCGAGATGTCGGGCTTGCGCAGCACGAGCCACGCCGTGACCGCGCCGCTCACCGCTCCCGCCGCCGCGGCGAGGTTCGTCGTCAGCGCCACGTAGGCGAAGAAGCCGACGCGGTCGCCGGTGACGACGCCGAGCGTCGAGCCCGGATTGAAGCCGAACCAGCCGAACCAGAGGATGAGCGTCCCGAGCACGGCGTAGGGGATGTTGTGGCCGGGGATCGCGTTCCCGCGCCCGCCCTCGAACTTGCCGATCCGCGGGCCGAGCAGCAGCGCGCCCGCGAGCGCGGCGAGGGCGCCCTGGTAGTGCACGACCGTCGAGCCGGCGAAGTCCTGCATCCCGAGCCCGAACAGCCAGCCGCCGCCCCAGACCCAGTGCGAGGTGACCGAGTAGATGAGCGTGAACAGGGCGCCGAAGACGAAGTAGACCCACAGCTTCGCCCGCTCGGCCATCGCACCCCAGACGATCGCGAGCGAGACGCCGGCGAAGACGACCTCGAACATGTAGCCCGCGGCGCCGGGGACGGTGGTGAAGAACGAGTACGGCGCCTCGCCGATCGAGAGCAGCGAGTCGACCGACGGCGCAAAGCCGCCGGTTCCGATCACCGAGTTCCCGTCGCCGAAGGCGATCCCGAAGCCGACCGCCCAGTAGACGAGCGAGCAGACGCCGAAGATCAAAACGTTCTTGCCGGCGATGTGCGCGGCGTTCTTCATCCGCGTCAGCCCCGCCTCGAGGAAGGCGAAGCCGGCCTGCATGAACATCACGAGCACGGCCGCGACGACGACCCAGAGCGTGTTCGCCGCAATCAGCAGGTCGCTGTTCTTCATGCCGCCTCCTCTTCCGCCCGACGCAGCGGGAGGCCCGTGCGGTGGTGGGTGACGTGGTCGACCGCGGTCGTCCAGACGAGCCCGTCGCCGCAGTCGTTGCCGCTGCGCGCGGCGTCGGCGACCGTCGAGGCCACCGGGGCCGCGAGCTCGTCGGCCACGACGAACGTGAGCAGCGCCTTCGGCAGGAACCGCGACTCGAAGACCCGCCCGCGATATTCGTGCGTGATCCCACGCTGGCGGCCGTGGCCGACGGCCTCGACCACCGTGACGCCGACGTGGCCGGTCTGCTCCTCGACCGCGTCGATGACGATCTCCACCCGCTCGCGGAGGACGACGGCTTCGACCTTCCTCATAGCGGCCGCGTCCCTTCCGGACACGCCGGGGGACTGTCCCCGGGCGTGTCCGCTCGGGGCGGGTGTGGAGGAGTTGTTGCGGTTTCGGCACAGATCACGTGACCACCTCGCTTCGTCGTTCCAGCAGCACCACGTCTCGCCAGACCCCATGCAGGCGCCCGATCCGCTCCTGCGTGCCGACGGCGCGAAAGTCGAAGCGCCGCAGCAGGGCGAGGCTCGCCTCGTTCTCCGGGAAGACGCCGGTCTGCAGCGTCCAGAACCCGGCGCGCTCCGAGCTCGCGACCAGCGCCGCCAGCAGCGCTTCGCCGACGCCCCGGCCGCGCGCCTCCTCGCCGACGTAGACGCTGAGCTCGGCGACGCCCGCGTAGCAGGACCGCGACGAGACCGGCGAAGCGGCGATCCACGCGCACACCCGCCCGTCCAGCTCGGCCACGAACCGGTGCTCGCCGAGGTGCGCAGCATCCCACGCCTCCCACGACGGGACCTCCATCTCGAAGGTCGCGTTGCCCGTCGCGATCCCCTCGCCGTAGATCCGAGAGACCGCCGGCCAGTCGCCCGGCCGGAGATCTCGCACGTCAACCGCTGTCGCGATCACCGCGCTCAGCAGTCGTAGTAGAGGGCGAACTCGGCCGGGTGCGGGCGCAGCCGCACGACGTCGATCTCGTGCTCGCGCTTGTAGTCGATCCAGGTGCGGATCAGCTCCTCCGAGAAGACGCCGCCCTCGAGCAGGAACTGGTGGTCGGTCTCCAGGGCGTCGAGCGCCTCGGCGAGCGAGCCCGGCACCTGCGCGACCCCGCGGTCCTCCTCGAAGAGGTCCCAGTCGGCCGGCTCGCCAGCGTCGAGGCCCTTCTGGATTCCGTCGAGGCCCGCCATCAGCATCGCTGCGAACGCGAGATACGGGTTCGCCGCCGCGTCCGGGCAGCGGAACTCGATCCGCTTCGCCTTGGGCGACTCCGAGTACATCGGGATGCGGATGCAGGCCGAGCGGTTGCGCTGCGAGTAGACGAGGTTGACCGGCGCCTCGTAGCCGGGAACCAGCCGCCGGTACGAGTTCGTGGTCGGTGCGCAGAAGGCGAGCAGCGCCGGCGCGTGCGCGAGCAGCCCACCGACGTAGGCCCGCGCGAGCTGCGAGAGCCCGGCGTAGCCGGACTTGTCCGCCATCAGCGGCGTGCCCTCCTTCCAGAGGGACTGGTGCGTGTGCATGCCCGAGCCGTTGTCGCCGTAGAGCGGCTTCGGCATGAACGTGACCGACTTGCCCGCCGCGGCCGCGACGTTCTTGACCACGTACTTGTAGGTCATCACCTGGTCGGCCATCCGCGTCAACGAGCCGTAGCGGAGGTCGATCTCGCACTGGCCGCCGGAGGCGACCTCGTGGTGGTGGAACTCGCACGGGATCCCGAGCCGCTCGAGCGTCAGCACCATCTCCGTCCGCAGGTCGGCGAGCGTGTCGTGCGGGGCCGGCGGGAAATACCCCTCCTTGGGCCGCACCGTGTAGCCGAGGCCGGGCGTGCCCGAGTTCCAGTGGCCCTCGGCCGAGTCGATCTCGTAATGCGACTTGTGGTCGGCGAGCTCGTACGAGACCGAGTCGAGGACGAAGAACTCGCACTCCGGCCCGAAGTAGGCCGTGTCGGCGATGCCGATCTTGCGCAGGTGCTCCTCCGCACGCTTCGCGATCCGGCGCGGATCCTTGCCGTACGGCTCGCGCGTGATCGGGTCGACGATCTCGCAGACGAGCGAGAGCGTCGGTGTCGCGCAGAACGGGTCGAGCACGGCGCTCGACGGATCCGGGAGCAGCAGCATGTCCGACTCGGAGATCCCCTGCCAGCCGCGGATCGAGGAGCCGTCGAAGCCGAGGCCCTCGTCGAAGGCCGACTCGTCGAAGGCCGAGAGCGGGAGCGTGACGTGCTGCCAGGCGCCGAGCAGGTCGCAGAACTTGAGGTCGACCATCTGCGCCTGCGTCCGGTCTGCGAACTCCAGCGTCTCTCTCGGCTCGGGGCGCGCCTCGGCGCCGTTCGCCAGGTAGTGCCTCGCCTCTTCCGCCGCCATTCCGATCTCCTTTCGGACCAAAGAAAAAGGGCCCAGGACTTCGCGAGTCCTGAGGCCCCAATGCCTCCGCGCCCGCCTTCGGCGGCGAACGCTGTCCACAAGCTAGCGGACGCTGCCGACGACGTCTAGCAGCGGCGCAGCTTCGCGCAAGCCTGGCGAATCGGAACGGCGAAGTTGATGTTCTCGCCTCCGCCCGCGACGAGGACGCCTACGACGTGCCCCTCCCGGTCGAGCGCCGGGCCGCCCGAGTTGCCGGGGTTCGCGGCCGCGTCCGTCTGGATCGCGCGGCCTGTGACCCGACTGACGATCCCCGTCGTGACCGTGCCGTAGAGGCCGTACGGGCTCCCGAGCAGCAGCAGCTGGTCCCCCGCGCGCGGCGGCCGCGTCCTAGGTGTCTGCCAGAGCGGCCGCGCGCCGACCGGTTTCGCGCTGATGCGGATCACTGCGAGGTCGTGCCTGGGGTCGACGGCGCTGACCTCGCCGCTCCAGGAGCCGCCCTTGCGCGATACGGTCACGTCACCGATCAGGTGGCCCTCGACGACGTGGTTCGCGGTCAGCAGGTAGCTCCCGTTGCTGTCACGCCACGCGATGAACCCGCTGCCGAGCCCTGCCTCGGTCTCGACGGTGAAGACGCTCCTGAGAACGCGCGACGCAAGTGGCGCGATGCCGCGATCCCGACGCTTCAGCGTCTTCTCCGCCGACCCGACGCGGCCGGCGAGGGCGGCTCCGCGCGACTCGAGCAACGTGACCTCCTTCCGCAGGCGTCCGATCTCGGCCTTGCGGGCGGTGCGTTCGGAGCCGAGCACGCTCGACTGTCGATGGAGCACGAACATCGATGCCGCCAGCGCGGCCAGCGCGACGACCACCGCGAGCGGCGCCAGCGGCAGGTGGCGGTTCGGCGCGTCGTCCCAGGTCTCGTCGTACGTCACGGCGGCTCGCCTCCTCTATCGGCAGCCGCCGCTTCGAGGTGTAGCCGACTACTTGCCGCGCGCGGCGGCCGTAGGTACCCTCGGTCGGCGATGTTGCTCCTCGGCTGACTCCGGTTTCTGCGCGCACCGCCTCCTGGGGCAGGTGCGCACTGTCCGTGTCCCGTCGAGTTGGAGCAGCACATGAACGCCCTCGAAGTCCACAACCTGCGCAAGGAGTTCACCCGCCGTGACGGCCGCGGCAAGCGCCGCGTGGCCGCGCTGAAGAGCGTCGACTTCGAGATCGAACGCGGTGAGTGCGTTGCCATCCTCGGGCCCAACGGCTCCGGCAAGTCGACGCTGGTCCGGCTGCTCTCGACCCTCCTGCTCCCGGACGGCGGCACGGCGACGGTATTCGGCCACGACGCGTTCAAGGACACGCGCGCCGTGCGCCGCCTGGTGAACCGCGTGTCGGTCGAGGCGAGCTTCTTCAAGAAGATGAGCGCGGTGGAGAACCTGAGCTACGCCGCGCGCTTCTACGGTCTGCGGCCGCACGAGACCAAGGACAAGATCCCGGAGATCCTGACGCGGGTCGGCTTCCCCGCGGACCGGCGCGACGAGCCGATGGAGAACCTCTCGCGCGGCATGCAGCAGAAGGTGGCGCTGGCCCGCGCGCTGCTGACCGCGCCGATCCTGCTGTTGCTGGACGAGCCGACGACCGGTCTGGACCCGCGCTCCAAGCAGGAGGTGCAGGAGTTCATCCGCCAGGTGCGCGCCGAGCACGACGCGACCGTTCTGCTCTGCACGCACGACCTGGCCGAGGCCGAGACCCTCGCCGACCGCGTCGGGATCCTCGACGACGGCGAGCTGCTCTGCCTCGAGCCCGCCGACGAGCTGAAGGCGCGCTACGACTCGGCAACCCTCGAGGAGGCGTTCTTCGCTGCGAGCGGCCACGCCTTCGAGAACGGCCATGGAGGTGACGACTAATGCGCACGATGTCGCTTGCGCTGCGCCACGAGCTCGTCGGGCTGAGCGGCGTGATCGAGCGCAACATCTACCTCGTCAAGCGCTACATCTGGTGGGACGTCGCGTTCTTCCTCTGGACGGTCGCGAACACGCTCACGATCGTCTTCATCGCCAAGGGTATCCCGGCGGTGGGCGGCAAGATCGACGTCGAGCGCGTCACCACGATCCTGCTCGTCGGCGCGGTGATCTGGGCGTACCTCGGGATCATCTTCGAGATCCTCACGGAGACCGTCGCCTGGGAGCGCTGGGAGGGAACGATCGAGTACACCTTCATGGCGCCGCTCTCGCGGCCGGTGCACCTGCTCGGCATGGGCGTGTTCGCGATCGGCTACGGGGTGGTGCGCGCCGTGCTGTTGTTCGGCGTCGTCGCGGCGTTCTTCAGCCTGCACCTGCCGGACGCGAACTACGTCGCCGCGCTCGTGCTGCTCATCATCGCCTCGATCTCGTTCATCGGGATCGGGATGATGACGGCCGTCTTGCCCCTGATCTCGCCGGAGAAGGGGACGCAGCTCGGCTTCGTCGCGCAGGGCGTGCTGCTCGTCGTCTCGGGGGTCTACTACCCGGTCTCGGTGCTGCCGGGCTGGATGCAGGCGATCGCGACCATCTCGCCGGCGACCTACGCGCTGCGCGGCTGCCGGGCGGCGATCCTGGAGGGAACCGGGCTGACCGGGCTCTGGACCGAGATCTGGGCGCTGCTCGTGATCGGCGTGGTTTCGGTGCCGCTCGGGCTGTTCACCTTCCGCACCGGCGAGCGGTACGCGAAGAAGCACGGGAAGCTGAAGCGGTCCGGATGATCCGCGTTGCGGACAGCCGCGCGGACTTCGAGCGCTGCGCCGCGATCTACAACGCGGTCGAGCCCGATCGCGTGCTGTCGGCCGAGGAGGCCGCCAGCGGGAACGGGACGAGCTTTCTGCACGAGGCCGGCGGGTTTGCCTTCGTGGGCCGCTCGAGCGTGACCGGCAGTGCCTTCGCGATGGTGCGCGTGCACCCGGAGTCGCGCCGCCGCGGGATCGGCTCGGCGCTGCTCGCTGCAGTCCGCGAGCGGGCCCGAGAGCTTGGCCGTGAGGCGATGTGGGGTCGCGTCCGCGACGGGGAATCGCTCGCGTTCGTCAGTAACCGCGGCTTCGAGGAGGTCACGCAGGAGGTGAACGTGCTCCGGGAGCTGAAGTCCGGCGACGGCGAGATCGCGGCCGGGATCTCGGAGCTGCGCGACGAGCATCTACGCGAGGTCTACGCGCTGTGCGTCGAGACGATCCCGGAGATCCACGTGCCGCTGCCGGGCGAGGCGCCGCCGTACGACGAGTGGCTCGAGAGGGAGCTGCACCAGGCGTCGATCGGGTTCGTCGCGCTCGACGACGGTTCGGTGGTGGGGTACGCGCGCCTCTACGAGACGGGCCTGCCGCACCGGCTCGAGCACGGCCTGACCGCGGTCCGCCGCAGCCATCGCCGCCGCGGGCTCGCGACCGCGCTCAAGCGGGCGCAGATCCGCTGGGCCGCCGAACACGGCTACCGGGAGCTCGTCAGCGACATGGTCGAGGGCAACGCCGCTATGCGCGCGCTCAACGAGCGGCTCGGCTACCGGCCGCTGGCGCCGGTGTTCATCGTCAGCGGGAGCGCATCGTGATCGCGGTGCGCCCGGCCGGATGAGACGCCTGCCGGCCACCTCCGTCTACTACGGCCTCAGCTTCGGGGGCCGCATGCCGACGTGGGTCGTGATGGCGGTCTACCTGGTGCAGGAGCTGCACCTGTCGCCGCTGCAGCTCGTGCTGATGGGGACGGCGATGGAGGCGGCGGTCTTTCTCTTCGAGGTGCCGACGGGCGTCGTCGCCGACACCTACAGCCGGCGGCTCTCGCTCGTGATCGGCTACTTCGGCATGGGCGTGGCCTGGCTCGCCGTCGGGCTGGTGTCGGCGCCCTGGCTGATCATCGCGCTTTGGGCGGCCTGGGGTTTCGCGTACACGTTCACGAGCGGGGCCGAGGAGGCGTGGATCGCCGACGAGGTCGGCGCGGACCGGGTCGGCCCCGTCTTCCTCCGTGCGGCGCGGTACGGCCAGATCGGCGCCGTCGTCGGTCTCCTCCTGCAGGTCGGGGTCGGCGTGCAGTCGCTGCGGGCGGGCGTGATCCTCGGCGGCGTGTTCACGATCCTCTGCGGGATCGGGTGCATCCTGTTCATGCCCGAGACCGGCTTCCGGCGGCGCCCACGGGCGGAGCGCGCTTCGGCCTTCGCCGAGCTGCGCACGACGGCCGTCACCGGGGCCCGCTATGCCTGGGCCGCACCGGTGATCGTGCTGCTCGCCGGCGTGGAGGTCTTCATGGGAGCCTCGAGCGAAGCCTTCGACCGGCTGAAGGAGGCGCACTTCCTCCGCGACGTCGGGCTGCCCGCAATCGGCAACCTCGACCCCGTCGTCTGGTTCGGGATCTTCTGGCTCGTCGGGATGCTGCTCAACATCGCCGCCATCGGGAGCCTGATCAAGAGCGTCGAGCGCGGCGGCCGCCAGACCGTCGCCTACTTCCTGTTCGGCTTCACCGCGATCGAGCTGGTGGCGATGCTCTTCTTCGCCCTGACCGGTTCGACGTGGCTCGCGATCGCGGCGTTGCTCGGCGTCTTCTTCTGCCGCAACATGCAGGGGCCGCTGTACGACACCTGGCTGAACGAGCAGATCACCGAGTCGAGCGTGCGCGCGACCGTGATCTCGCTGACGGGGCAGGCGAACGCGGTCGGCCAGGCCGGCGGCGGCCCCGTGCTGGGCGCGATCGGCAACGTCTGGGGCATTCGCGCCGCGCTCGCCACCGGCGCGCTCGCCATCGGGCCTGCCCTTGGCCTCTACGCCCGCGCGATCGCGCACCACGGGCGGGAGCCGGAGCTCGAGGAGCTTCCCGCGGCTGCTGCGGTAGACTGAGCGCGTTCGTAGGCGAAGGGGCCTCGGGCGCGGAGAGCGCTCGGGGCTTTTGTGTTTGAAGGGAGGACGGAGCGTGGCACAGGTCGAGAGCAAGCCGAGGGCGACGAGCGATCCGGAGGCGCGGAGCCGCGTGCTGGAGCGGATCCGAGACGAGCAGATCGAGTTCCTGCTCCTCTGGTTCACGGACATCGAGGGACACCTGAAGAGCTTCGCGGTCACGCCGAGCGAGATCGAGGCCGCACTCGACGACGGGATGGGCTTCGACGGCTCGTCGATCACGGGCTTCAACGCGATCGAGGAGTCGGACATGGTCGCGATCCCCGACCCCGAGACCTTCACGCCGATGCCGTGGAAGGAGGGCGAGACGAAGGTCGCGCGGATGATCTGCGACGTCGTCACCCCGGACGGGCGGCCGTACGAGGGCGACCCGCGTTACGTCCTCCGCCGCGCGCTGGAGCGGATGAGCGAGCTCGGCTTCGACACCTTCAACGTCGGGCCGGAGCTCGAGTACTTCCTCTTCAAGGACGACCACGGGACCGAGACCCTCGACGAGGGCGGCTACTTCGCCATGACGACGATGGACGCCGCGAGCGAGCTGCGCCAGGAGACCGTGCGCGCGCTCGAGTCGGTCGGGATCCCGATCGAGTATGTCCACCACGAGGTCGGGCCGTCGCAGCACGAGATCGACATGCGCTTCGCGCCCGCGCTGACGATGGCCGACCACACCGTGACCTACCGGCTGATCGTGAAGGAGATCGCCAAGAAGGCCGGCTACCACGCGACCTTCATGCCGAAGCCGATCTTCGGCGAGAACGGCTCCGGGATGCATACGCACATGTCGCTCTTCACCGACGGGCGCAACCAGTTCTTCGACGAGGCCGATCAGCGGCACCTTTCGGACACGGGCAAGGCGTTCATCGCCGGGCAGCTGCGGCACGCCCGCGAGATCTCCGCCGTCTTCGCGCAGTGGGTGAACTCGTACAAGCGGCTCGTGCCGGGCTACGAGGCGCCGGTCTACGTCGCCTGGTCGCAGCGCAACCGCTCCGCGCTGATCCGGATTCCGCTCTACAAGCCGGGCTCCGAGCAGGCGACGCGGGCGGAGATCCGCTGCCCTGACCCGGCCTGCAACCCGTACCTGACCTTCGCGGCGCTGCTGCACGCGGGCCTCGAGGGGATCGAGCGCGGCTACGAGCTCGAGGAGCCGATGGACTCGAACCTCTACCACCTCTCGCCGGCGGAGCGGGACGAGCGCGGAATCGTGGCGCTTCCCGGAACGCTGGGCGAGGCGGTCGAGGAGCTCGCCTCCTCCGAGCTGATGAGGCGGGCGCTGGGGGACCACATCCACGAGCGCTACGTCGAGATCAAGCGCAAGGAGTGGGACGACTACCGGATCCAGCTCACCCAGTGGGAGCTGGACAAGTACCTACCGGTGCTCTAGACAGGCGGGGCGCCGGAGGCGCATACTGCCTGCAGGGTTGCGGCGCTAGGCGAGCGCTGCACCTCAACTGACGGCCGATCGCGGGCTCCCTCGGGGGCCCGTGGTCGTTCTGGGGCTGCCCTGCGCGAGCGACTGCGTGCGATCGGAGCCGGAGCGAAGCGACCCTTCAGGGATTTGCGCGATGTCCGGGCTCTGCCCGGACATCTTGCGGGTAATTAGAGAAACTTGCGGATCTGCTCGCGCACGACGCTGAGGCCGATCACCCGGGAGCCGGTGTCGATCTCGCCGATCGTGTCGGCCGGCACGAGCCGGCGGCCGCGCATGAACCCGGCGCGAACGGCGAGGGCATCCGGGACGTCGGGCTGGGAGCCGTACATCGGCGACTCGACCCGGCCGATCACGCGGCCCCGCACGTCTGCCACCAGGAAGCCCTTGACGCTCCGCAGATCCAGTTCGAGTGCGCTCATTCGCTGAGGACGTTATTCCCGCCGTTTGAAGATTCTCCGCCTGCCGCAGTAAGGAGTTTGTTAAGGGCGTCGGACGACGCCGCCTAGAATCGAGGCCGTGGACGCGACCGCCCGGCACCTGCGGCTCCTGACCGAGACGATCGCCGCCGTCAACTCGACCCTCGACCTCGAGGAGGTGCTCGCGCTCGTCGCGAGCAAGGTGGCCGAGGCGCTGGAGGCGGACGCCTGCTTCGTCTACCTCTACGACGAGCGGGGCGACGAGCTCGTCCTCCGCGCGACGCACGGCACCCGCGTCGAGGAGATGACCCGGCGGCCGCGGATGCGGCCCGGCGAAGGGATCACCGGCACCGCGGCGGCCGAACGCGCGCCGATCGCGATCGCCGCGCGCGCCCATCTCGACCCACGCTTCAAGCTCTTCCCGAACCTGCCGGAGGACGAGTACGAGTCGATCCTGGCCGTCCCCATCCTCGCGAGGCAGAAGCTCGAGGGAGCGCTCAACGTCCGCACCCGCGAGCCGCGCCAGCACAGCGAGGCCGAAGTCGACCTCCTCGTCGCGATCGCGTCGCAGGTCGCGCAGACGATCCAGCACGCGCGCCTGTACGCGGACGCGCAGCGCCGCGTCCACGAGCTGGAGGCGCTGGCGCGGATCTCGGAGGCCGTCTCCGAGTCGCTCTACCTCGAGGAGTCGCTGGAGGCGATCGTGAAGACGACGATCGCGGCCGTCGACGCGACGGGCGCGGCGCTCGTGCTGGAGGACGGCGAGATCGCCTGGCCCGAGGGCCGCGCCGGCGCCTACAACGTGCGCCTGCCGCTGCGGTGGAAGCGTCGCCAGATCGGCGAGCTCGTCTGCGACCGGGACACGGCGTTCTCCGACGAGGACAGGCAGCTGCTCGAGGCGATCGCCCACCACGCGGCCGTCGCGCTCGAGCACGGGCGGGCCGTGATGCGCGGCGTGCTCGCCCAGGAGATCCACCACCGGGTCAAGAACAACCTCCAGACGGTCGCATCCCTGCTCCGCCTGCAGGCGCGCGCGCCCGAGGTCGACCCGCGCCGGGCTCTCACCGACTCGGTCAACCGGATCCTCGCGATCGCAGCCGTGCACGAGGTGCTGACCGAGCACCGCGAGGACGACGTCGACCTCGCGGAGCTGATCGAGCGGCTGCGGGCGATGCTCGTCCAGGGACTCGTCGCCGGGAAGGCAGTGGAGGCGCAGCTGGAGCCCGTCTCGCTCGCGGGCGACCGGGCGACCGCGCTCGCGCTCGTCTTCAGCGAGCTCTTCCAGAACGCGCTCGAGCACGGCGGCGGCACCGTCAGGATCGAGCTGACGCGGCGTGGCGACGAGGTCGCGCTTGCGGTCTCCGACGAGGGCCGGGGCATGAACGGCAGCGGCGACGGCACCGGGCTCTCGATCGTCAGGGCGCTCGTGCGCGAGGAGCTTCAGGGCACGCTCGAGCTGACGAGCGAGCCGGGACTCCGCGCCGAGGTGCTCTTTCCCTCATGAGGCTCCTGATCGCGGAGGACGAGACGATCATCCGGATGGACCTGCGGTCGCTGCTCGAGAGCGCGGGCTTCGAGGTCTGCGCGGAGGCGCGGGACGGCGAGGAGGCCGTCGAGCTCGCGCGGAAGGAGCTCCCCGACCTGGCCGTGCTCGACGTGAAGATGCCGCGGCTGGACGGGATCGAGGCGGCGAAGCGGATCCTCGAGGAGCGGCCGATCCCGATCGTGATGGTGACGGCCTACGGCGAGCGGGAGATCGTCGCGCGCGCCGTCGAGGCCGGAGTCTTCGGCTACCTCGTGAAGCCGTTCCGCGAGAGCGACCTGCTGCCGGCGATCGAGACCGCGCGGGCACGTCACGAGGAGCTGGCGGCGCTGCGCGAGGAGGCGGACTCGCTGGCCGACGCGCTGGCGGCGCGGAAGGCGATCGAGCGGGCCAAGGGGCTGCTGATGGCGAAGGAGGGCCTGTCCGAGCAGGACGCCTTCGCGCGGCTGCGGAAGGCGAGCCAGGTCTCCGGCAAGCCGCTGAAGGTCGTCGCGGAGGCGGTCGTCGCGGCGCTGGACGCCGGCTAGTTCTGCTCGAGCAGCCGGGTCTCGACCTGGCGCCGCCTGAGCCGCAGCGCCAGCCAGATCAGGAACCCGACGAGCACGAACGGCCCGGCGACGACGACGGCGTAGAGGAGCGCGACGGCCTCCCACTCGAGCACGTCCTTGATCCCGTCGAGGCGACCGCCGCCGACCGGCGTCGCCTGGATCTCCTCGGTCGTGAGCGTGACGTACACGGTCGACGTCGCGGCGTCGACCCGCGTCGCCTTCATCGCCTCGCGGAGCCCTGTCAGCTTCTGGCGAGCCGCGACGAGGCGCGACTGCAGGACGACGCGGTTCTCCGGCGAGAGGGTCGGGCTCTCGAGCTGCGTCAGGATCTGCGCGATCCGGCGCTGGGTTTGCTCGATCTGCGTCTGGAGGCTGTCGGCCTGCTGCTGGAGGTCGTCGATCCCGTAGCGCTGGCCGAGGATCGTGCCGAGCTGCGACAGCTCGGCGAGCGCGCTCTCGACCTGCGCCGTCGGGATCCGCAGCGTGATCTGAGCGGTCCCGACCCCTGCCGACGGCGCGTCGTACTGCAGCGCTGCCACGCTGCCGTCGTGGCTGCGCGCGATCTGCTGCGCCCGCTTGGTCGCATCGGACAGGGCGTCGACGTCGTCGACGCGGAGGCCGAGCTCGGCCTCGAACCGCTGCAGCTGACCGGGTGCCGGCGCGACGCCGGATCCGCCTGCGGAGCTTTTGGCGGCCGGAGCCAATGCGCGCGAGGTCGGCGGCGCCGCGGTCTCCGGCTGCGACGTGGCGGAATCGAACGTCTGCAGCTGCGTGGCCGACTCGCGCGCCGCAGATCCGTCGCTGCCGACGTCGCCGCGGGTGAGCCCGATCACTCCCGCCGCGACGAGCGCCACGACGATCGTCGCCGGGGCGACGAGCACGAGCCGCCGCCAGCCCCACGTGAACCGGAGCCTGTCGAGCAACGGCTCGTGGACGGGCTCCTCAGCGGAGAGCGCCCGCACGCGCTCGCGCAGCTCGGCCGGGGTCTCGGGCCGCGCGGCTCGGAGCTCGTGCAGCAGCGTCTCAGACATGGATGCTCACCTTCTCCTCGAGCTTCTTCAGGGACCTCGACAGGCGGGTCGAGATCGCCGTCGGGCTGATTCCGAGCACGCGCGCCGCCTCGTCGCCGTCGAGCTCGAGCAGGACGCGGAGCGCGATCACCTCGCGTTCGGCGGCGCTGAGTTCGCGCAGCGCCGCCTCGAGCTCGGGCGAGAGGCCTTCGACGAAGGCGAGGTCGACGCGATCCGGCAGTGCCGCCCGCTCCTCCCGCCGGCGCCGCCGCTCCTCCGCCCGGAACCAGTCCAGGGCCGTCGTCCGCGCGATCTGGCAGAGCCAGGTGCGCGCGCTGCCGCGACTCGCGTCGAAGCGGCGCCACGCCTTCAGCGCCTTCTCGAACGTATCCGCCGTCAGGTCCTCGGCGACCGAGCGGTCGCGGGTCAGGTAGACGAGATAGGCGTACACGTCGTCGAGATGCTCCTCTGCGGTCGCGGCGAAGGACGTCGACCGAGCCGGTTCCCTGCGCGGAAGCGTCATCGCCTGCACACGGTGTCTACGCCGCCGGACGGCGATCGGTCACCGCGGTTGTAGGGTCGAACGCGATGGAGCGCACGCGTGCAGCGGTGGTCGGCGGCGGCCAGGCCGGGCTCGCGGCGAGCCACGAGCTTGCGGCCCGTGGAGTCGAGCACGTCGTGCTCGAGCGGGGGCGCGTCGGGCAGGCGTGGCGCGACCGCTGGGACAGCTTCTGCCTCGTGACGCCGAACTGGACGGTGCAGCTGCCCGGCGGCGCGTACGACGGCCCGGATCCGGACGGGTTCATGCCCCGCGACGAGATCGTCGCCTTCCTCGAGAGCTATGCCGCCGACGCGCCGGTGCGCGAGGGCGTGGACGTCGACGCCGTCGAGCGAGCGGGCGACGGCTTCGTCCTGCGCACGTCCGCCGGCGACCTCGCCGCCGAAGCCGTGGTCGTCGCGACCGGCACATATCGCCGCCCACACCTGCCGCCGGCGGCCGCACTGCTTCCCGAGAGCCTGCCGAGGCTCACAGCCGACGACTATCGCTCGCCTGCCGCGCTCCCGGAGGGCGGCGTGCTCGTGGTCGGCAGCGGCCAGTCGGGATGCCAGATCGCGCAGGAGCTGCACGAGGCGGGCCGAGAGGTCGTGCTCGCGTGCGGCCGCGCACCGTGGTCGCCGAGGCGCGTGGGCGACCGGGACTTCGTCTGGTGGCTCGTCCGGACGGGCTTCCTCGAGGCGCCGGCCGATTCGCTGCCCGGGCCGGAGGCGCGGCTGTTCGCAAACGTGCTGGCGACGGGCCGGGACGGCGGCCAAGACCTCCATCTACGTGTGCTCCGCGCGCTGGGCGTGAAGCTCGCCGGCCGCCTCGTCGGCGCCGCGGACGGCGTCGCCCGCTTCGCACCCGACCTGGGCGAGAGCGTGGCGTGGGGAGACGAGCGCTATCTGCAGCTGCGAGAGCTGTTCCGGAAGCACGGTCTCGACGCCGATCTCCCCGACCCCGAGCCGTTCGACGGCGGGGCGCCCGAGACCGTCGACCTCCGCGGCTTCGGCGCTGCGATCTTCACGACCGGCTTCCGCCCCGACTACGCCTCGTGGCTGCCCTGGCCGGAGGCATTCGACCCGCAGGGATTCCCGCTCCAGACCGACGGCGAGAGCACGGCGGTGCCCGGTCTCTTCTTCCTCGGCACGCACTTCCTGCGAAAGCGGAAGTCCTCGCTCCTGCTCGGCGTCGGCGAGGACGCGACGATCGTCGCGGAGCGGATCGCCCTCTACGCCTGAGCGGCTTCGAACAGCTGCTCCCAGCGCTCGAGCAGCTCCTGGAGGTCCTCGCGGGCGGCCGTGTGCGCGGCGAGCGTCTCCGTGTTCCCCCAGTCGTCTGCCAGCCGCCGCTCCAGGTCCGCCAGCTCGAGCTCGCGCTCATGAATCGACGCCTCCACCTGCTCGAGCTCGTTCGGGCGCGGCTTCGCCTGACTCTGCTTGCGGCTTCTGGGCTTCTCCTTCCGCTCCTTCGGCGGCGCGGGTGGCGGCGCGGCCTCGTCGCCGCGGATGCGGGCGTAGTCGGCCCAGCCGCCGTCGTACGAACGCAGGCGCCCGTGCTCGACCGCCACGATCCGCTCCGCGACCGCGTCGAGGACGGCGCGGTCGTGCGAGACGAGGAGAACCGTGCCGGGGTACGCCTCGAGCGCCGCTTCGAGCGCCTCCCGGCTCTCGAGGTCGAGGTGGTTCGTGGGCTCGTCGAGAACGAGGAAGTTCGCTCCGGAGGCGACGACGAGCGCGAGGGCGAGCCGGCGCCGCTCGCCGCCCGACAGCGCCACCACCGGCTTGTCGTGGTCGTCCCAGCCGGAGAAGAGGAAGCGGCCGAGCAGCGCCTGCGCCTGCGAGCGCTGCAGCCCGGTTGCGCCCATCGCGCATTCGAGGACGCTGCCGCGCTCGTCCAGCTCGACCTCGTGCTGGGAGAAGTAGGCCAGCTCGACGCCGTGGCCGATCCGGCCGAGCCTGCCGCCGACGATCGCCTCGAGCAGCGTCGACTTGCCCGAGCCGTTGGGGCCGATCAGCGCCACGTGCTCGCCGCGCTCGAGCACGAGCTCGGCGTCCTCGAGCAGCGGCTTCGAGCCGGCGGCGAGGTCGAACCCCTCCGCCTCGACGACCATCCGGCCGCTGCGGGCCGGCTTCAGGAACTCGAAGCCGAGCGTGCGGCGGCCGGCACGCGGCGCCTCGACCCGCACCGCCTCGATCCGCGCGATCTGCTTCAGCTTCGCCTGCGCCTGCCGTGACTTCGTCCCGTAGCGGAAGCGGGAGACGAAGCGCTCCAGCCGTTCGATGTCCTCCGCCTGGCGCTCGGCGAACTTCGCCTGCATCGCGAGCCGGGCGGCCTTCTCCTGCCGCCAGACGTGCCACTTGCCGGGGAAGTAGGTCGAGCGGCCGCTTTCCAGCTCGAGGACGGCCGTGCCCACCGACTCCAGGAACCAGCGATCGTGCGCGACGAGGATGACGGCTGCGTCCATCGTCGCCAGCTCCTGCTCGAGCCATTCCATCGACGCCATGTCGAGGTGGTTCGTCGGCTCGTCGAGGAGGAGCAGGTTCGGATCACCCGCGAGCGCGCGTGCGAGCGAGGCGCGAGTGAGCTCGCCGCCGGAAAAGGTCTCGAGGCGCCGGTCGAGGTCGGCGT
>JBJMJY010000011.1:0-25350 GCA_045806105.1 Gaiellaceae bacterium
GACCTCGTGCTCGGCCACCTCGAGGTCGATCCCGCGCAAGACCTCGTGGTCGCCGAACGACTTGTGGACGTTCTCGAGCTTGAGCGAGCTCATGCGAAACCGCCCGCGGCCTGGCGCCGCCTCCGGTCGCGCGCAATCAGCCAGTCCGTGAAGCGGGCGAGCGGGATCGTGATCGCTACGAAGAGTGCCGCGGCCGCGAGGTACGAGCCGTACGTGAAGGTTGCGTTCGAGTAGATCTGCGACTGGTTGAACGCCTCCACGACGCCGAGCGTCCCCACGAGCGCCGTGTCCTTCTGGAGGCCGATGAAGTCGTTCAGGAGCGGTGGGATCACGCGCCGGATCGCCTGCGGCAGGATCACCCGCCGCAGGGCCTGGAAGCGCGAGAGCCCGAGCGAGCGCGCGGCCGCCTCCTGGCTCGGGTGCACCGACTCGATCCCGGCGCGGTAGACCTCGGAGACGTAGCCGCTGTAGACGAGGATCAGCCCGAGGCCGGCCCAGAAAACCCGCGAGCGCGGAACGCCGGTCAGTTCCAGCGCCGGGGCACCGAAGCCGAGCAGCGCGATCACGAGGATCGTCGGAACGCCGCGGGCGAGGTCGGCGTAGATGACGGCGAGGGCCCGCAGCGGGAAGAAGACCGGTCCCGGCAGGCTGCGCAGCACCGCGATCACGAGCGCGAGGACGAGGATGCAGACCTCGCAGACCAGGAAGATCTTCACGTTCAGGACGAACGCGCGCGCGATGTCCGGGAACGAGCTCGAGATGTCGCCCCAGTCGAAGAAGGAGCGCTTCACCTCCGGCCACCCCGCCGACTGCGTCACTGCGACGACCACGACCGTCAGGAAGACCGCGGTGCTGAGCAGCGCGATCGCGACCCCGCGCGCGCCTTCGCCTTCGAGGTGCAGCCCGCCCAGCAGGCGCGAGCGGCGCTCTACTTCAGGATCGGCGCGCCGGTCGCCTTCGCTAGCCACTTCTGCTGAAGTCGCTTGAGCGTGCCGTCGCTACGGAGCGTCGCCAGCGCCTTGTTCACGCACGCGCGGAGCGAGTTGCCCTTCTGGAAGACCATCCCGAAGTGCTCGCCGCCTGGCTTCGTCGGGAACTGCCCGAGGACCGTCGAGTTCGGGACCTGCACCGCGGTGACGTAGAACGCGGTCGGCAGATCGACGACGAGGCCGTCGATTTGCTTGTTCTTCAACGCCTGGACGGCGCCGGCGTTCTGCGGGAAGACCGACGGCTGCTTCGACGGCTCGATCTCGCTCTTGATGAACGCGTAGCTCGTGGTGCCGAGCTGCGCGCCGAGCTCGTAGGGCTCGAGGTCGGCGATCGACTTCGCGGAGGCGATCGGCGTCCCCTTGTTCACGACGATCGACTGGTTGACGTCGTAGTACGAGTCGCTGAAGTCGACGACCTCGGCCCGCTTCTTGTCGAACGAGATCTGGTTGATGTCGAAGTCGAACGACTTCGGGCCGGGCGCGAACGAGTTGTTGAACGGGACGTGGATCCACTTGACCTCGTCCTTCATGAAGCCGAGCTGCTTGGCGACCGCGTAGGCGACGGCGCTCTCGTAGCCCTCGCCGCTGCGCGGATCGCTCACCTGCCACGGCTTGTGTGGGTTGCCGCCGAACCAGGGCGGGAACGCGGGGTTGTCGGTGCCGATCGTGAGCTTCCCGGCCGAAACGAGGTTCAGATCGCTCTTCGAGCAGCTTGTTCCACTCGTCGAGGTCGTTCCGCCCGAGGAGCTCTCCTTCGTCGAGCCGCAGCCCGACGCGAGCGCGGCCAGCACCGCGACGAGCGCTGCCGCGACGAGCAGGGAAGTCCGCCTGTTGCCGCCCACGGCGGTGAGGCTAACACGGCCCGAAATCCTCACGAAGGCATTACACACTTCGCACGGAACAGCGTTAGAACATGCACATGAGGCAACGTTCGACGACGGCCAGAGCCGCGATCGTCGCGGCTCTCGCCTGCGCCGGACTCCTTGTTGGCACCCTCGATGGCTCGGCCGCGCGCCGGCCTGCGGCACAGCAGAAGGCCGCTGGCGGTTTCATCGAGTCGCTGTCGATGAGCGGCCCGCGCATCGCCTACGACCTCCAGGCCCGCACGGGCGCCGCGGTGCCGTGCAACATGATCTTCGTCTGGAACCCGCTCCGCGGCTCCACGACGCGCGTGAGCGGCCGCCAGACATGCAGCGCGGACTCGACCAGCACGGGCGCGGGCGTCCGCGAGCTCGTCTTGGCGGGAGGTCGCGTCGCCTGGATCGTCAACCAGGGCGGGAACAGCGAGAGCGGCGACTACCTTTACGTCTCGGCGGTCGCGCGGCCGCACGAACGGCTCGTCGCTTCGGCGTTCCGCACCGGCGACGTCAGCGGAGTGCTCACCGGCAACTGGCTCGGCGGTCTCGTCGGTGCCAACAACTTTCTTGCGGTCGACCACTGGGCCACGAATGCCGGAGGCGACGTGACGACGTCGCGGTTGCAGCGGGTCGGAGCGCGGCTCGGCGATCTTGCCGAAGGCGCGGGAACGCGTCTCGCCCAGTCGGCCGACGGCCGACAGGTGGCGGTGCTCCGCGAGGAGGGGACGGTCGGCCTCTACTCCAGCCGCGGCGCGCTCTTGCGCACCGTTACCCCGCACCTGGCGAGAGACGTCGCAGTCCGCGGCGACTACCTCGCTGTGCTCACCGACGACGACACGCTCGTGGTCTACAACTCGCACTCCGGTCGCCGGCTGCGCACGTGGCGCGTCGCCCACAAGGCGAGCTCGCTCGACGTCAGCAACGGCATCGCGGCCTACGCGGCCCCGTTGCCCGGCGGCGGCTACTCGCGCGTTGTGCACGTCCGCTGGCTGAATAGCGGACGTGACCGCGTGCTCCTGACGACGCCGCCGCAGCTGATCGGCGTCCAGCTCGAGCCGGCCGGCCTCGCCTACGCCATCGACCGGATCGGGCCGAATCGGCCCGGGACGCTCGGGTTCGTGGCGATGAGCCGGATTGTCCGCGCGCTGCGTGCCCGCTAGCTAAGCCTCAGGCGGCGACACCGCTGAACTGCGGGATCACGTCGCTGCCGTAGGTGGCCAGCGTCTCGTCGGCCCGCTCGGTCATCAGGTAGATGTCGAACTGGTCGACGCCGATGCCCTCCAACTCGCGCAGCTTCTCGGTGATCTGCTCGGGCGTACCGAGGACGCAGAAGCGGTCGCAGATCTCGTCGGTGACGAACTCGCCGTGCTTGGCCCCGACGCGGCTGTGGTCCTTGTAGTCGTAGAAGTCGCGCGCCTTGACGTAGTCCGTGAGCGCGCTCGGGATCTCCTCCGAGTCCTCGCCGTAGCGCTCGATCAGGTCCATTACGTGGTTCGAGACCATCGCGGGGAACCAGCGCACCTGGTCGCGCGCCTCGGCGAGGTCGTCCGAAACATGGCTCGGCGCGCAGACGATGCACTTGAGCGCGTCGGGGTCGCGGCCGGCCTCTTCGGCGGCCTTGCGCGCGGTGCCCATGATCCACTGGATGATCTGCGGGTCGGCGAGCTGGATGATCACGCCGTCGCCGACGCGGCCGGCAACCCCGAGGGCCCGTGGTCCGTAGCCCGCGACCCACATCGGGATGTCTGGGAGCTCATCACGCACCCATTCGAGCTTCAGCTCCTTGCCGTTCCACTCGACTCCGCGGCCGTTCATCAGGTCCTTGATCATCACGAGGCGGCGCTCGAACTCGGCCACCTTGACCGGCTTGAGCCCGACCACCCGCCGCGACGAGTCGCCGCGGCCGATGCCCATCACGGCCCGGCCGTTCGAGACGTCGTGCAGCGTCGCGTACCAGCTCGCCGTGATCGTCGGCTCGCGGATTCCGGGATTCGTGACGCAGTGGCCGAGCTTGATCTTCTCGGTCTGGGTCGCCGCGATCGGAAGGAGCGCGTAGCTCTCCTGCCAGAGGATGTGCGAGTCGTACGTCCAGCCGTACTCGAAGCCGTTCTGCTCGCCGTTCTGGAGCACCTCGACGAGGCGCGTGTACGGCGGGTCCGGTAGGGCGGTCACGCCGAAGCTCAGCATCTGCTCCTCCTCCCGGTCGCTGGCAGGGGATGAGCATATCGCCGCTCTAGGTCAGGACGGTGCGCGCTGAAGCGCAGGCAGCTTGGACGGCCGAACGGCCACGAACGCCAGGGCCCAGGCAACCGCGACGAGGACGAAGCCGACGCGCCCCTTGCCGGGAAGCGCGAAGGTGAAGCCGACCAGCGGCGCGCCGACCAGGATCAGGAAGGTCGCGCAGCTGTTGACGAACCCGACGGCGGCGCCCGGGGCATCAGGGCGAAGCGCCTGGGCGCCGGCGAACGCCGCCGCGAATGGCAGCCCCGCGGCCAGGCCGAGGAGCGCCGCGCCCGCGATTCGAGCGACCAGCGGGATGTCGAGCAGCAGCAGGGCCGTTCCCACAGCGCCCAGCAGCATGCTCACCCCAAGAAGCTGCGCGGCCCGCTGCGAGCGGTGCTGGAGGATCCGGCCCCCGAGTGGCCGGGTGACGATGCCGCCGAGCAGCGCCAGTGCCGCCACCGCTCCGGACAGGCGCCGGCCGTAGCCGTCGTGCTGCAGAAGCGGCACGGCCCATGTCCCGACGATGACGCTGAGCCCGAACGAGGCGGTGTGCGCGGCCGCGAGCGAATACAGCCTGCGGTCGCGCACGATCTCGGCGACGCGGGCCCTTGGCGAGCGCCGTCGCTCCCCTCGACCGCGATCCCGTGGCGCGAACGGCAACGCCAGCAGCACCAGGACGGCGAAGACGAGGGCCGTCACGTACGGGGCTCGCCACTCGAACGATGGGACTGCGAGCGGGACGATCGCGAGCGCGAGACCGCCACCGCCCACTCCGGCGGCTCCGTAAATCCCCTGTGAGCCTGCGGTTCCGACCGTCGCGCGGACGTACTCGCTCCCGGCGACGAACGCGATCCCCGTCCCGAGCCCGGTGACGAGGCGGCCGGCGACGGCGCCCGCGAATGCCGGCACGGCCAGGAGGAACAGGTTGCCGAGCACGACGACCCCGAGCGCGACCATGCCCAGCATTCGGGCCCCGTGCTCGTCGACGAGCCTCCCGCCCGGAATCTGCGTGGCGAGGTGCGTGACGAAGAGCGCCGTGGTGAGGAAGCCGATGGCGCCGAGCCGCACGTCGTAGTGGGACCCGAGGACGTCCGCCGCCGGGCCGAGGTTCGCGATGTTGTAACCGGCCGCCGCACCGAGGGCTACCCCGGCGGCGATCGCCGCTAGCGGGCGCGAGTCGACTCCATCACATGCACATCCAGCCGCCGTCGACGTTGAGGTTGAGTCCGTTGATTGCCGCATTCTCGAGCAGGAAGCGGGACGCACTCACGACTTCGGCCATCGTGACGAGGCGCCCGATCGGCGTGCGCTGCACGAGTGCCTGCAGCCGCTCCGGGGGCATGTTGGTCCACTGCGGGCTGTCTCCGACGATGGCCGGGTGCACGGCGTTGATACGTGTCGGTGCCAGCTCCCAGACGAGGGTGCGCACGAGGCTTGTCACTCCGCCGTTCACGGTCGTCACGGTTGTCGAGCCGGGGTACGGGCGGTCACGAGCGAGGCCGCCGAAGATGAGGATCGAAGAATCGTCGCGGAGTTTCGCCGTCAGCGCGTGGATCACCTCGGTGTAGCCAACGAGCTTGAGGGTGACCAGCCGCAGCGCTGCATCGATGTCGTATTCCTGCACGTTGTTCACATCACGCTCGATCGCAGCGAGGACGAGGTGGTGAACGTCGCTCACCTCGGCAAGGCGATCCGCGATCGTGTGCGGCTCGGCGAGATCGAAGCCGATGCCGCGCGTACGGCCCCCGATCCCCTTCGCGGCAGCCTCGGCACGGGGCTGGTCCCTTCCGGTGACGACGACGTCGCGGCCGTCGTCTGCGTAGGACTGCGCGAGCTCGCGGCCTTGTCCTTGCGTGCCGCCGACGATGACGACGCTGCCTTGGGCCATTCGCTCGCTCCTTTTTGCGCCGAGGGAGGGGCCTCGGCCCGCGCTGAGGCGGGCCGAGCCTGAGGGTTAGGACTTAGACCGCCGTCATGGGCTCAGCAGCCCACTCCGGCAGCAGCTCGCCCTCGGACAGGATGTGGTTCCGCGACTCGTCGAGCTTCCGGAAGACGTCGTCGAGATTCGCCCCGACCAGCTGCCCGTTGCGCTTTACGGCGCGGCCGGCAACGAACACGGAGTCGACGTTCGACGTGTCGGCGAAGACGACGATCGTGCCGATCGGGTCGACCATCGGCGCCGTGTTGATCGCGTTCGTCTTCAAGAGGACGATGTCGGCCTGCTTGCCGGGAGTGAGCGAGCCGACCCTGTCCTCCAGCCCGATCGACCGCGCGCCGTCGATCGTCGCGAACTCGAGCACGTCCTTGTGCGTGAGCGTCGGCGCGAACGCGACGTCCGGCGTGTCGGTGAACTCGAGGATCCGGTCGTAGGCGAGCGCCGTGCGCATCTGCGTGAACATCTCGCCGGGGACGCTGGAGACGACGTCAACGCTGAGCGACGGACGGACGCCGCGGGCGAGCATCTTCCCCGTCGGCGGCGGGCCATGCCCCATCAGCATCTCGACGTAGGGCGCGATCGAGGCCTTGCCGCCGGTCTCCGCGATCCAGTCGAGCTCCTCATCCGTCAGGTCGGTCATGTGGATGTAGCAGACGTCGGGACCCATCAGCCCGAGGTCGTGCATGTCCTTCACCGGCGTGTAGTGCAGGTTGTGGAGCCGCATGCCGACGTGCACGCTGATCAGGATCCCGAGCTCGCGCGCGAGCGCCCAGTCGTGCTTCGCCACGTCCGCGTTCACGTTGCCGGGCTGGCGAGCGGCCATCGCAAGGGTAAGGAGGCCGTCGTCCGACGAGAAGTACGTCTCGCGGACCCGCCGGATGTCCTCGGGGTGGTTCAGCTCGCTCAGCATCCACCACTCGCCGCCCGTGGGCATGCCGTGGGCGTAGACGGCGCGGATGCCAGCGTCCTTCAGGCCCTGGATCGCGGCGTCGGAGTGGTCGGGAGTGTTGCTGATGTGCGACCAGTCGAGGAGCGTCGTGACGCCGCCGTTCAGCGCCTCGAGTGCGCCGGCGTAGTTGCCGATGTGGACGTCCTCGGGCCGGTAGTGGCCGCCGACCTGCCCGAGCATGACAGCGAAGTAGTGGTCAAGCGTGCAGCTCGGCAGGACGCCGCGAACCGGCGTCTGCCAGGTGTGCCGGTGCGTATCGACGAAGCCCGGCATCACGATCATCCCGGCGGCGTCGATCTCCTCTGCCTCGGACGCGGTGAGGCCACGGCCGACCTCGACGATCGTGCCGTCCTCGACCAGAACGTCGCCGTTTGGGATCTCGCCGAGGCCGGGATCCATCGAGACGACGAAGCCGCTTCGGATCAAAAGCCGTTGCGAGCTCATACCGCTCTTCTCCTTGTTGAGTCGCGTAACACGGGCTGCGCGGTTTGAGGCCGGCGCATGTCCAGCGAGCATAAACGGATGCCCGCCGAGCAGTCAACGCGCCTGCCCTCGTCCCACGATCGTTAAGCAGCAATGAACGCATCTGACGCGATCGGGTCATTACGTTCGGTGATGCTTGACACCTTTGGGCACGCGTGCTCAGAATGAGCCTCTGACGGGGCTGCAGCTGGAGTGGAGCGGGTGAGCGCGCACGGTCGCGCCGAGGGCGGCATGCTGCGTGAGGGGAACCGCCTGAGATCCCTGCTGGCCGACGCGCTGGTCGGTGCGCGCTTTCTGCCGGTGTGGATCGCCGCCGGTGTTCTGCTGCTGATCGCCACGATCATCGCCCCGGCCGCGCTCCAGAGCACGTCGTGGTCGTTCGTCCTCCCCTACATGACGGTGCTCGCGCTCGCGGCGCTCGGGCAGATGCTCGTGATCATGCACGCGGGCATCGACCTCTCCACACCGGGGGTGATGTTTTTCGGCGGGTACCTGATCGTCGGAGTCGGCCACCACTCCAACGGCCGGCTCGGAATCGCGATCCTCGCCTGTCTCGGCCTCGGCGTGCTCGTCGGCCTCGTCAACGGCATCCTCGTCGGGATCCTCCAGCTCAATCCCCTCATCGTGACGCTCGCCGTCGGGCAGATCGTCACCGCCAAGGGGCTGCGGTACGCGAACGGGCTCGCGGAGGCGGAGGTCCCCTCGCGCCTCCCGTCCTTCGCGCAGAACAGGCCGCTCGGCATCAGCGCCGTCTTCTGGACCGGCGCCGCGATCACGCTGGCGGTCGCGCTGCTGCTCCGCTACACGGCGCCCGGCCGCCGCTTCCAGGCGGTGGGCGCGAACCCGCGGGCGGCCTGGATGGCAGGCATCCACATCCGCGCGTATGTCGTATTCGCGTATGTGGCGGCGGGGACGCTCTACGCGCTCGCGGCAGTACTGCTCGCCGGAGTACGCGTGAGCGTCGACCCCGCCTTCGGCGCGTCCTACCTGCTCGCGCCGATCGCCGCCGTCGTCATCGCCGGCGCCTCGCTCGCCGGCGGCCTCGCGAGCGCGACCTCGACGTGGGTCGCCGCGCTCGCCCTGACGCTGCTCAACCAGATGCTCCTGATCCTGGGGTATTCGGTCGGTTGGCAGTTCATCGTCTTCGGCGCCGCGATCATCGTCGGAATGCTGATCTCGGGGGACAGGATCGCGGCGCTCCTCGGTCGTCTGCTGCGGCCGACAGGGGCGCCGACACGCATCGCTCCAGAGGTCCACCAGGACACGGGCTGAAGGAACGAAAGGAGGAAGAGATGCAGGTACCAAAGGTGAGCGAGGGCAAGGGGTGGCGGCTCGGCATCGGTGTCGCGCTGCTCGTCGTGGCGCTCTTCGTCGTCGCGGCCGCCCTCGGCAGCACCGGTAGCACGAGGTCGCCGGGGTCGACGAAGGCGAAAGCCGCAGGCGGGTTCGGCGAGGTCTACAAGGCCAACCCGAAGATCCTCGCGAAGACGCTCTTCAACGCGAAGCTCCTGCCGCCTCGCGGAATGGCCCGCAACATCGCGCTGGCCGCCTACGGCCGTGCGGGCAAGAAGGTCAACTTCAACCTCGCGCTGAAGTGCTGGAAGAACGACGGCTGTAGAACCGGGACGAAGGGCAAGCTGACCGTCGCCTACGTCGAGCCGTTCGGCGAGAACGTCTATCGCCACATCTCGAAGATGGAGTTCATCCTCCAGGCGCTCACGTACAAGTCGATCGGGAAGATCATCTACCGGAGCGCCCACTCCGACCTGAACCGGGCACTGGCGGACTTCCGGGCGATGATCGCCCAGGGCGTCGACGCCATCGTCACCTACCCGGACTTCGCCGACGCGGAGCTGCCGGTGTTCAGGGAGGCGGCGCGGAAGCACATCCCGGTCGCGACCTACGCCTGGGGCTACGTCAGCGGGCCCGGCAAGAACTACACCACCGTCGTCGGTGAGAACGTCTGCAAGCTCGGCCGGGCGTACGCCAAGGTCATGAACAAGTACGTCAAGTCCGGCGAGATCGCGTTCATGGGCGGCTTCCCGGGCAACCCGTTGTCGGCGGGCTGGCAGAAGTGCGAGAGGCCGGCGCTGAACAAGAGCATCAAGGTCGTGGCCAGCGAGCCGACGAACTGGGATGCGTCGAAGGTCCAGCAGGTCGTCTCGGGGATCCTCGCGGCCCATCCGAACATCAAGGGCTGGAGCTACGAGTACGGCCTCGGCATGGCGCAGGGTGCGTTCCAGGCGTACAAGGCCGCAGGCAAGAAGTTCAACGCCGTGCTGACGCTCAGGACGGACGACGTCGGCATGGGCTGCAAGACGAGGGCGCTCCACAACCCGAAGCTGAAGGTCTACTACTACACCGCGGGCAACTCGCAGATCCGCGTAGCCCTGACCTCGGTGATGATGAAGCTGAAGGGCGCCAAGATCCCGCCCAAGATCGTGTTCCCGATCCAGCTCCAGAACGAGGCCAAGCGCACCGAGTGCGTGAAGGGCTACCCGCAGGAAGCCTCTGCGACCTCGCTCGTGCCGCTGAAGCTGCTGCATCGGATGTACCCCTAGGAGGAGACGGCCAGTACCCAGATCCCGAGCCACGTAGAACGGTGTCGACTCCCGGGCCCGAGACCCCTGTCGTGCTCTCCCTGCGGGGCGTGTCGAAGGCGTTCGGAGCGGTGCAAGCGCTTCGAGACGTCAGCATCGACTGCCGCGCAGGCGAGATCCACGCGCTCGTCGGGGAGAACGGGTCCGGGAAGTCGACGCTCCTCGGGATCGCGAGCGGCTTCCTCGCGCCCGACGCGGGCACCGTCGAGATCGGCGGCCGCCGCCGGAGGCGCGGCTCTCCCGCCGAGGCCCGCAGGTTCGGTCTCGGCATCGCCTACCAGACCTACTCGCACGTCCTCGAGCTCACGGTCGCGGCCAACCTCTACCTCGCCGTGCCGGCGAACGAGCGGCCGGCGTACGGCCGGATGGACGCGTGGGCGGCCTCCACGCTCGAGGAGTATGGGCTCGACATCCCGGTGAAGACACCCGTCGGCTCGCTCTCTCTCGCGCAGCGGCAGCTGCTGGAGGTCGTCAAGTCACTGCTCGCGAAGCCGAGGGTGCTCCTGCTCGACGAGCCGACGACCGCTCTCGGACCGGAGGAGGTCGAGCAGCTGCTCGCGCTTGTACGGGAGCGAAGCAGAGCCGAGGTCGGCATCGTCTACGTGACCCACCGGCTCCCCGAGGTGCTCGGCATCGCCGACCGCATCACCGTCCTGAGGGATGGCGTGAAGCAGGGCACGTTCGAGGCCGCCGGCATGACGGAGGACGCCCTGGTCGCGCACATGATCGGACGGCCGCTCGAGCTCGCGTTCCCCGAGCACGGCGGCGACGGCCGCGCTCCCGAGGTGCTGCTCGACGTCTCCGGGCTCCGCGGCGACCGCTTCGGACCGATCGACCTCAAGGTCGAGAAGGGCGAGATCCTCGGCCTGGCGGGTGCGGAGGGCAACGGCCAGCTGCAGTTCCTCCGCGCGCTCGCCGGTGTCGAGCGGGCGGCCGGAAAGGCTTCGTGCGACGGCACCGAGCTCAGCACGAGATCGCCAGTGGCCGCTCTCCGGGCCGGCGTCGTGCTCCTGAGCGGCGACCGCATGGGCGAGTCGCTGTTCCCCGTGCTGAGCGTCCGCACCAACACCACGATCCAGGTGCTTCGCTCGCTCGGACGCCTGGGATTTCTCCGGCGCCGGCGCGAAGGGCGCAGGGTCGACGAGATGGCCCGCCGGCTCCGCATCCGCATGGCGTCCATCGAGCAGCCGGTGCAGTCGCTCTCGGGCGGCAACCAGCAGAAGGTCTCGCTCACGCGGCCGTTTCTCCGCGGCGCCGTGAAGCTGATCCTGGCCGACGAGCCCACGCAGGGAGTCGACGTCGGCGCACGCTTCGACATCTACGAGGCCCTGCGGGCGAAGGCGGGCGAGGGAGTCGCGCTCGTCATCAAGTCGAGCGACCCACTCGAGCTCGCCGGGCTCTGCGACCGGGTCGTGGTGATGTCGCGCGGGAAGGTCGTCGACGAGATCCCGGGGCACGAGCTCGGCGAGCAGCGCATCGTCGAGGCGATCGTCGGCGGCCGGGTCGCGACGATGGGCGCATGAGGTTCCGCGGCTGGATTCCGCTCGTCCTGCTGGGAGCGCTGATCGTCGCGGTCGGCGCGTACACGGCGGTGCGGCAGGACGCGTTCCTCACGGAGTACAACATCAACAACCTCCTGCTCGCGACGATGCCGCTCGCGCTCGTCGCGATCGGCCAGACGAACGCGCTGCTCGTCGGGGGCTTCGACGTCTCCGTCGCCGCCCTCGTCACGATGTGCGTCGTAACCGCGTCCTTCACGCTCAAGCCGGATCAGACGACCTTCGCGCTGTTCCTCGGCTCGCTCGCGCTGGTCGGCGTCGGCCTGGCGACGGGCATCTTCAACGCGACGCTGATCCGCGTCCTGCGCCTTCCCTCGATCATCGCGACGCTCGGCACCCTCAGCATCCTCGCGGGGGCGTCGCTGCTCCTGCGTGACCATCCCGAGGGCGAGATCAACTTCGACGTGATCGACGCGCTGAACACCAGCATCGGCTTCATGCCGGTGGCGTTCATCGGCGTCGCGCTCCTCGTCGTGCTCGCCGACCTGTGGCTCTACCGCACGCGCATGGGCATGGCGGTGCGCGCGGTCGGCCTCGACGCGACGTCGGCTCGACGGCTTGGGATGTCGACGGGGCTGATCGTCTTCCTCGCCTTCGTCGTCTGCTCCGTGATGGCGTCGATCGCCGGCTTCTACTCCGCCGCCCAGGTGCAGATCGGCTCCCCGATCGTCGGCGACTACGCGCTCACGAGCATCGCGGCCGCCGTTCTCGGCGGCGCGAGCCTGGCGGGCGGCAGGGGATCCTTCGTCGGGTCGTTGCTCGCGGCGCTGTTCCTGACGCTGATCAACAACGTCCTGCCGCTCTTCCAGCAGCCGACCGAGTACGCCCAGATGACGATCGGCCTGCTGATCCTGCTCGCCCTCGTGCTCTACCAGGCGCCCGAGCTCATCGCCCGCGCCCGCTCCGGCTGGCGCGGCGTCGGCCGGCTCCGCACGAGCGAGGCTGAAGCCGAGGCGCCGGCCGCGTAGTACTAATCGCGCGGAACGGGCGTCTCCGCCCGCGGGTCGGCCGCCCGGCCGATCACCACCCAGACCGCGTGCACCGGCTCGTCGCCGACGGTCCAGAGCCGGTGCGGGGACGACGAGTCGAACGCGATCGAGGCACCGGAGCCGAGCTCGTACTCCTCGAAGCCGACACGCACGCCCAGGGTGCCGCTGGTCACGTAGCCGTACTCCTTGCCGCCGTGCGTCATCAGCGCGTCCTCCGCGCAGGAGGCCGCCCCGACGGGATAGACGACATAGAGGAACTCGACGTCGCCGTCGCTCTGCGGCGTCAACCGCTCCCAGCGGACGCCGGAGGCGAGGTTGATGACCGGGCGCGTCTCGGGCCGCTCGGCCAGGCCCCGCTCCTCGCGGAGGCGCACGACGCGGTCGTCCGCACCCGAGTCGCCGAACACGTCGCTCATCGTCATGCCGAGCTCCTTGACGAGGGCGTAGAGGGTGCTGACCGACGGGTTCACGCGGTCGAGCTCGATCTGCGAGACGAGGCTCGGCGAGACGCCGACCCGCCGGGCGAGCTCGCGCAGGCTGATGCCGAGCTGCTCGCGCTCGGCCCGCAGTCGATTGCCGACCTTCGATGCCTCCACAGCGCGATCGAGCGGGCCGGAGCTCGGAGCGGGATCGCTCATCGCAGCCGGCGCCGGATCTCGTCGGCGATCCGCTCGGGCCCCGGAAGGAACGCGTCCTCGAGCGGCGGGCTGTAGGGGATCGGCGTGTTCGGTGTCGCGATGCGCCAGGCGTCGTCGAGGTGTCCGAGCGCGTGCTCGGTGACGGCGGCCAGCACCTCTCCCGCCCAGCCGCCCGTCAACGGCCCTTCCTCAACGACGACGACACGGTTCGTCTTTCGCACCGACGCGACGACGGTGTCGACGTCGATCGGGCGGAGCGTCCGCAGATCGATGACCTCGGCGGAGACGTTGTCCTTTTCGAGCGCCTCCGCGGCCTCGAGGCTGTCGTGGACGCTCTTCATGGCGGTCACGATCGTGACGTCGTCGCCTTCGCGCACGACCTTCGCCTCGCCGAGGCGCCCCGCCTCGCCGTCGACCTCGCCCTCCATGGTGTACAGCCGCTTGTGCTCGAAGAAGAGCACGGGATTGTCGTCGCGGATCGCAGCCTTCAGCAGCGCCTTCGCGTCGGCCGGCGTCGACGCCCCGACGATCTTCAGCCCCGGCACTCCCATGAACCAGGACGCCGGCATCTGCGAGTGGATGGCTCCGAAGCGCCCGCCGGCTCCGACCACGGACCGGATCACCAGCGGCACGCTCACCTGCTCCTGCGTCAGGAACCAGTCCTTCGTCGACTGGTTCACGAGGCTGTCCATCGCCAGCGTCAGGAAGTCGCCGAACATGATCTCGACGACCGGGCGGAGGCCGGTCACGGCCGAGCCGAAGGCCGCGCCCGCCAGAGCCAGCTCGGAGATCGGCGTGTCGAACACGCGCTCCGCGCCGTACTTCTCGTAGAGGCCCGGCGTCGTCGCGAAGACGCCGCCGGCGACGGCGACATCCTCGCCGAAGAGGATCACGCGCTCGTCGGCCGCCAGTTCCTCGTCGAGTGCGTCACGGATCGCGGTGCGGAAGGGGATCGGCGCCATCAGCGCCCTCCGGCAGTCAGGACGAGCGGCCGCTCGAGCAGCTCGCGGAGCCGCGCGAGGAAGCGCGCGCCGTCGGCCCCGTAGACGACGCGGTGATCGCACGTGAGCGTCACCGTCGCGAGATCGCCGCGGAGACCGCCGACGGCGAGGATCGCGACCTGCGGCGGGTCGATGATCGCGGTGAAGGAGCGCACGCCGAACATGCCGAGGTTCGAGACCGTGAAGGTGGCGTTACGGAGGTCGTCGGGCGCGAGCGTCCTGCGCCGCGCGGCCTCGGCGAGCCGCCGCACCTCCGCCGCGATCTCGCCGAGCGTCTTGCGGTCGGCGTCGAAGACCACGGGCACGAGCAGCGCGTCGTCCGTCGCGACGGCGATGCCGACGTTGATGCGCGAGTAGCACTCGACCTTGTCGTCGACGTACGACGCGTTGAAGCGCGGGAACTCGCCGAGCGCTCGCGCGGCGGCCATGACGACGAAGTCGTTGATCGACGGCACGTCGCCGCCCTCGTCCTGCGCGCCGCGCCGCAGGGCGCCGACCAGCGACAGGTCGACGTCGGCCGAGACGGTGAAGACGGGGATCGTCGTCGCCGACTCGACCATCCGGCGGGCGATCGTCGCCTGCGTCGCTGTCAGCTCGACCGTCCGGACGTCGCCCTTCCCAGAAGCAATCGGTGCGGCAGGCGCCGTGTCGCCGGCGGTCTGCGCGGCTCGCTCGACGTCCTCCCGCGTAATCCGGCCGCCCGGCCCGCTGCCGACGATGCCGTGGAGGGAGACGCCCAGCTCGACCGCCGTCCGCCTCGCGACGGGAGTCGCGTTCGGACGCCCGGACGGCGTCCCGTCTACCGCGCGCGGCGGCACCGCGGCGGGCGCAGACCGGGCCTCGGTCGGTTCCTGCGGCTCGGGCGCCGGTCGCGCGGCGGTCGCGGCGGGGCTGCCGGCGCCGTTCGCCAGGGTCGCGATGGGCTCGCCGATGGCTGCGCTCGCGCCTTCCTGGACGAGGATCGAGTCGAGCGTGCCGGCGGCTTCCGCCTCGTAGACCACAGTCGCTTTGTCCGTCTCTACCTCGACGAGCCCTTCGCCTCGCTCGAAGGCGTCCCCCGGTGAGACGAGCCAGCGCACGATTACCGCCTCGGCCATCGAGTCGGAGAGCTTCGGCATGGTCAGCTCGCGCGGCACGCCGCAGCCTCAGTCCTTGAACTCGCGGGTACGAAGATCGCTCGGGAAGGGCGCTGCGAGGCCCCGCCCGCGCATCTCCTCGAGCTGCTCGTCGAGCTCCTGTCCGATCTCGTCGAGACGCGCGGCCTCCACGCCCTCGGCCTCGAGCTGTCTGCGCAGCACGACGATCGGGTCGCGCGCCTTCCACTCGTCAAGCTCGCCCTCCGGTCGATAGGCGCCGGGGTCGCTGCGGGAGTGCCCGACGAAGCGATACGTCAGCGCCTCGACGAACGCGGGGCCGTTGCCGCCGCGCACGTGCTCCAGCGCCCGGGCGGCGGCCTCGCGGACCGTCCACACGCTCATGCCGTCGACGGTCTCGGCGGGGACACCCATCACCTCGGCCCGCGACCGGATCTCCCCCGCCGTGACGGAGCGGAACGGCGTGTACTCGCCGTACCCGTTGTTCTCGCACACGAGCACGAGGGGCAGCTTGAGGACCTGGCAGAAGTTGAGGCACTCGAAGACGTACCCCTGGTTCATCGCGCCGTCGCCGAAGTAGGCGACGGCGACGCCGCCGGTGGTTTTCTTCAGCGCCAGTGCCGCCCCCGTCGCCGCGGCGATGCTGCCGCCGACGATCCCGAACGACCCGATCAGCCGTCGGCCCGGCGCGTTGACGTTCATCGAGCCCGCGCGGCCGCCGTTGACGCCGGTCTCGCGCCCGAGCATCTCGTCGAGGAGCTGCTGAGGGTCGACCCCGAGTGCGAGCGCGTGGCCGTGCCCGCGATACGTCGCGGCGACGCGGTCACGCTCTTCGAGGAGGCTTGCGACTCCGGTCGCGACCGCCTCCTGGCCGGAGTACAGGTGCGTCGTGCCGTAGACCTCGCCCTTCAGGAACAGGGACTGGACGAGGTCCTCGAAGCCGCGGATGAGCACCATCCGACGGTAGATGCCGATGTAGAGCTCGAGGTCGTCCAGGACGCCCGAGACGGACGTGTCGCTGACCTGGCTCATCCCACGCCGATGCCGGCGTCCGACTGCAGCCGCTCGGCCAGGTACGCCCAGTCGCGCTCGTGCCGGTACGAGTAGCGCGGCGGCGGCGCGGGCGCCGAGGTCTCGAGCCAGCGCACCGGCCTGCCCTTAGTCTCGTAGAACGCGTGGACGCAGCCGGTCCCGGTCCAGAAGAGGTCGCCCGGCCGGAGCGTGTACCGGTCGCCGTCGGCGACGACGTCGACCTCCCCTTCGAGGATGTAGTACGACTCCTCGAATGGATGGTCGTGGGGGTTCGCGCACGCCTTCGGCTGGTAGTCGACCATGAACATCGTGTGGAGCTGGGCGTCGAGCCGCTGGTCGACGAGCATCTTCACGGCGATTCCGCTGTACGCGAGCACGGCCGTCGCCATGCTCCCGGACACGGTCGGCGCACCCAGCGCCTGACCTCCCTTCAGGCGGTCGAGATCCATCTCGCCCTCGGTGAGCAGGAAGAGATTGTGGTTGCGCGGATCGCGCGCGTCGAGCGGCGTCGCCTCGCCGTCCGGCGCCGGCCCGAGGAAGAACGTATCGCTGCCGTCCAGGCGCGGGCGCGGTGCGGCCATCTCGAGCCACAGCCCCCGGTCCTCGCAGCGAAACGCATGGGGCGTGCCGACGCCGATGAGTCCGCAGGCGCCCGGCTGGAGCCTCACGCCGCGCCCCTCCAGGTAGAGCACGGGCTCGCCCTCGAGCACGTAGAAGCTCGTCTCGAACGAGTGCACGTGCTCGTCGACGCGACCGTCGGCGAGCGAGGCCAGCGTCAGCGCCATGTGCGTCGAGCCGAGCGTGCCGCCGACGAGCCGGCACGTGGTGAGACCGCTCGAGCGTCCGGGCAGCGCCTCTGCGAGCTCGACGTCTTCGCGCCGGACCAGCCGGTACGCCGGCATGCCGTCGGCGAGCCGGCGCGTGCCCGTGTCGGAGCTCATCTCGGGACGCTCGCGGGCTCGACGCCAGCGGAGGAAGCGACCGCGTCGGCAACGCCCGCGCCGTCGTGGTGCCGACCCTCACCGCCCTTCTCCACGAGGTCGGCGCCGCGCACGTAGGTGCGGCCGGCGACCAGCAGCTCCTCGGCCGGGAAGCGCGTGATCACCTCGCAGCCCGTCGCCGTCACGACGACCTCCTCCTCGATCCGAGCGGCGGAGCGACCGTCCGTCGCGGCGCAGTAGGTCTCGAGCGCGAACACCATCCCCTCCTCGAGCTCGACGGGAGTCTCGAGCGAGTGCACGCGCGAGATCATCGGCGACTCGTACAGCCCGACGCCGAGCCCGTGGCCGAACTGGAGGCCGAAGCACGTCTCCTCATCCGGGAATCCGAGCTCCTCGGCCGTAGGCCAGACCTCCGCGATCCTGTCGGTCGTCATCCCCGGCCGGACGAGCTCGATCGCGGCGTCGAGCCACTCGCGGCACTGTTTGTAGGCATCGAGCTGCGGCGGGCTGACCCCGCCGACGTTGAACGTGCGGTAGTAGCACGTCCGGTAGCCCATGAACGAGTGGATGATGTCGAAGAAGGCCTGGTCGCCCGGCCGCAGGAGCCGGTCGGAGAAGACGTGCGGATGGGGGTTGCAGCGGTCGCCGGAGACCGCGTTGACAGCTTCGACCTGCTCCGAGCCCATCTCGAAGAGCAGCTGGTGGGCGCGCGCCACGATCTCGTGCTCGTACACGCCCGGCCGGAGCATGCGGTAGATCTCCTCGTAGACGGCGTCGACGAGGCCGGCGGACTGGTCGAGCAGCGCGATCTCCTGCGCCGTCTTGATCTTCCGCGCCTCGAGCATGACCTGCGACCCGTCGGTGACGTGCACGCCCGCTCGCTGGAGCGCCTCGATCGTGACGAGGTCGGCCATGTCGACCCCGAGCGGCTCGTCCTCGAGCTCGCGCTCGCGCAGCTCGTGCGCGATCTTCGCTCCGAGCCGGTCGGGAATGCCTGTCTCGACGGGCATGGCTCCGCGCATCGGGGCGACGCCGGCGCGGAAGTTCTCCGCGGGGAGCCACGGCGCGAAGAGCTGGTGATGCCGCGCGGCGGACCCGAAGTCCCAGAGGATCGGGTCGGCGCCGCGCGCGAGCAGGACGAAGCGCGCGTTCTTGTCGCGCGCCCACTCTCCGATGTGCGTGCTCGTCACGTAGCGGATGTTGTTCGGGTCGAAGAGGAGCACTGCGCCGAGCTCGGATGACTCGAGCGAGGCCTTAGCGCGGTCGAGGCGGTCCTGGCGCAGGCGCGGGAAGTCGATCCGCTGCTCCCAGTCCACCGCCCGCGTGGCGTCGGGCGAGCCGACCGACCTCGAACGCGTCGTCATCGCAGAACCTCCTCACGGGACCGGGCCTGCAGGTGCGCGAAGAGCGCGATGAAGTCGTCCTCTGCGTACCCGGCTTCGCTGGTCGCTCGAAGAAGCGACTTCATCTCGCTCGCCAGGGGTAGGAGGACGCCCTCCTGCTCGGCGGCGTCCAGTACCAGGTCGATGTCCTTCTCCATCAACGCCGTCGTGAACGTCGCCGAGTAGTCGTCGTGCAGCAGCGGTTGCGTCTTGTACTTGACGAAGGGCGCGCCGACCGCAGAGCTGCCCATCACCTCCAGCAGTGCCGCGCGCGAGACGCCGGCGGCCTCGCCCAGCACGAGCGCCTCCGAGATCAGCTGCGCGAGCCCCGCGATCATCAGGTTGATCGCGAGCTTCACGACCCGTGCCTGCTCGCCGTCGCCGACGTGGTGCACCGTCGGCCCGATGGCGTGGATGACCTCTTCGACCCGCTCCAGTGCCTCGCGCGGGCCGGAGACGATGACGCTCAGGTTGCCGGCGCGCACCACGGTCGGGTTGCCGCTCACGGGAGCGCGGAGATAGTCGACCGAGGCGGACTCGGCCAGCGAGGCGACGCGCGCCGAAGCAGCCGGCGAGACGGTGCTCATGTCGACGAGGATCGTGCCCGCACGAGCCGCTGCGAGGACCTCGGCTGCCACGCCTTCGAACGCGGCGTCGTCGGCAAGCGAGGTGAGGACGACGTCGACGTGCGACGCCAGCTCCGCTGCCGTGTCGACGGGTCGCGCGCCTTTGGCCGCGAGCGCTTCCGCCTTGCCGGCCGTCCGGTTGTACAGGCGGAGGGGGTAACCGGCCTGCAGCAAGCGCTCGGCGAAAGCCGTTCCCATGTTGCCGAGCCCGATCAGCCCCACGGTGGGACGCGCGTCCTGAGAGGCGGGCACTGTCCAGTATGAATAAACGAACGACGGCGGCGGGTCAAGCACTTCACCGTTTTTTCGCCGGTACCCCCCGCAATCTGTACAGCGATACCGGACGCGCGTGCGCCGATTCGGTCCGCGACACGCACGATCGTCCTCCGCGCGCTCGAGCGCCGCACCAACAGCTCGAGGTGCTCATGCGCGCCTTCAGCTCATCAGCCACACCATCAGCCGCGGGCGCACGGCCGCAGGCGCGGCGAAGGCCGCAGCGGCGAGGAGCGCGAGCAGAAAGCGCTTGCCTCCACCGTGCCGACGAAACCGTCACGCGTCTGTGACGCCTTCGTGCCGGACATGTGACTTTCGCCGGGGCTAGGACGTGGCGACGCGCGCGATCGTCTTGTCCGCCAGCCGGTCGAGCGCCCGCACCGACAGCTCGAGGTGTTCCTCGCTGGTGTCCTCGAGCTTCGTGTGCGAGAGCCCGCGCAGGCTCTGGACGAACAGCATCACCGTCGGCACGGCCGCGCGCGACACCTCGGCGGCGTCGTGCAGCGGCCCACTCGGGAGGCGGTGCGACTCGCCTGCCACCTCGCGGATCGACTCGTCGGCGAGCTCGATCAGCCCCTCGTCGAACAGGATCGGCTCGATGTTCCAGATCCGCTCCCACTCGACCTCGACCTGCTCCTCCTGCGCGAACCGTCGTGACGCTGCTTCCGCGTTGCTGAGCATCTCGGCCAGTTGGGACGCGTCGAGGTGCCGCTGGTCGAGGAGGCATTCTGCGGTCTCGACAACCGAGGTCACGATTCCCGGCCGCGTCACGACGCCGCCCATCGTGCAGACCGCGCCCTCTCCTGCCCGCTTCGCGATCTCCCGGATCTCGAGCTCGAGCTTCGCCGCGGCGGCCAGTGCGTCGCGCCGCTTGTCCATCGGCGTCGAGCCGGCGTGCGCGGCCTGGCCGCGGAAGGTGACCTCGTGCCGCTCGACCCCGAAGGTCCCCAGCACGACGCCGAGCGGCAGGCCGAGCGACTCCAGCACCGGCCCCTGCTCGATGTGCAGCTCCAGGTAGGCCGCCGCGCCCTCGAGCTGGCGCCGCGCCTCGAGGGCGCGGTCGAGGTCGACGCCGTACGCGCCGACCGCGTCCGGCAGCGCCACGCCCTCGGCGTCACGCCGCTCGCGAAGCTCGTCCTGGTCGGTCATCGAGCCCGCTGCCGCCGAGGAGCCGAACAACGAGCGGCCGAAGCGGGCGCCCTCCTCGTCGGCCCAGTTGACCAACCGCACCGTCGTCGCCGGCTCCCCGACCTCCGCTATCCGCCGCAGCACCTCGACCCCCGCCACGACGTTCAGCGCACCGTCCAGCCACCCGCCGTTCGGCACCGAGTCGATGTGGCCGCCGATCAGCACCGCCTGGTCGGACGCGCCTCGCAGGGTCCACCACTGGTTGCCGGCCTCGTCGATCTCCTCCCCGAGCGGGAGCCCTGCGAGCTGCTCCCGCAGCCACCCGCGGGCGCGCTCCCACGTCTCCGTCCACGCGACCCGCTGAGCGCCGTTCTCGTCCCCGGTCAGCTCGCGCAGCTCCTTCAACTCGGCGACGGTTCTCGCAGGATCCAGCGGCACGGCGCGATGCTAACCCGCTGCTGCGGAGTGTGGTAAGCATCCTCGGATGGCTTCCGTCGCCGTCGACCGCACGACGACACCGACGATCGGGGCGATACACGGCGCGAGGCGAGTCGGCCTCGTCGTGGCCGGCGTCGCGGTCTTCTGGGCCCTCTGGGAGGGCTACCGCTGGTTCGGCGAGACCGTCGGGATCACGTGGCCCTTCCCGGTGGACGCGACCAACATGCCGCACATCCACGACATGCTGAACGCGCTCACGAAGCCGCTCCAGCCCGGCGGCCCGCCGCTGATCCAGGAGGAGTGGCACTGGGCGCTCTTCACCGCGAAGGAGGCGCTGCTCGGCTTCGTCATCGGCGGCCTCGTCGGCTTCGGCCTCGCCGTGCTGCTCGTGCACTCCGTCGTCCTGCGGCGCGGGCTGCTGCCCTACATCGTGGTCTCGCAGACCGTGCCGATCCTCGCGGTCGCCCCGATGGTCGTGGTCGGCCTCGGCACGAAGGGCGTGCAGCCGTGGGTCGCGGTCTCCGTGATCGCCGCCTACCTCACGTTCTTCCCGGTCGCGATGAACACCCTGCGAGGCCTGCTCTCGCCCCGCCCGCGCGACCTCGAGCTGATGCGCTCCTACGCCGCCGACCGCCGCGGCGTGCTCTGGAAGCTGCGCATGCCCGCGTCCCTGCCGTTCGTCTTCTCCGCCCTGAAGATCTCTGCGACGGCGAGCGTGATCGGCGCGATCATCGGCGAGACGCCGGCCTCGATCCAGGACGGCCTCGGGGGCGCGATCGTCAACTTCAACCAGTACTACTCGACCGCGCCCGAGCGGTTGTGGGCGACGAACATCGTCTGCGCCGTGCTCGGCTTCGCGTTCTTCGGCGCCGTCGTCCTCGCGGAGCACTTCGTCCTCCGCCGAGCTCCGGAGCACGTCGTATGAACGACCTGCCGGCCGTCTCTCTCAGAGGCGTCTCGAAGCACTTCAGGGCCGGCGTGACCGCGCTCAGCGGCATCGACCTCGACGTCCGACCGCGGGAGCTCATCTCGCTGATCGGCCCCTCCGGCTGCGGCAAGTCGACGCTGCTGCGGATCATCGGCGATCTGATCGACCCCTCCGAGGGCGTCGTCGAGGTGAACGGCAAGCCGGCCCACCGCGCGCGTCTCGATCACGACTACGGGATCGTCTTCCAGGAGGCCGTACTCTACGACTGGCGCACGGTCGAGAAGAACATCGTGCTCCCGCTGGAGTTGCTGCGTTGGAACCGGGACAGGCGGGCGCAGCGCGTGAAGGAGCTGCTCGACCTCGTCGAGCTCGATCCCGGTGAGCGCGGTCACCCCGGCCTTGAACTGCTTCGAGAGGCCCTTGATCGCGACGGCGGGCCGGTCGTTCATGCGATGTGCTCGGGCGCGCGCCGCAGTACGAGCTTCTCCGCCAGCACGATCACGCCGAAAAAGGCGAAGCCGAGCAGCGCGCAGACGATGTTCGTCGCCCACAGCCGCTCCGGGCCGGTCGAGTAGTACTGGTTGAAGTTGACGATCGCGCCGCCGAGCCCGTCCTGGATGGAGGCGGGCGTCTCGCCGATGATCGCGCCGATCACGCACGCCGTCGCGGAGATCTTCAGCGCCGAGAAGACGAACGGCAGCGAGGCCGGCACGCGCAGCTTCCAGAGCACCGAGCGCCGATCGGCGGCGTAGGAGCGCATCAGCTCGAGATCCCGCCGGTCGGGCGAGAGCAGCCCGCGCAGCGTGTTCATCGCCACCGGGAAGAAGGTCAGGTAGGCGGCGATCACCGAGACCGCGATCCAGGGGGAGACGCCCTTCTGGCCGAGCCCGACGACCACCATCGGCGCGACGGCCAGGATCGGCACGGTCTGCGAGATGACGATGTACGGGAGCAGGCCCCGCCGCATGATCCGCGAGTGCGCCAGCAGCACGGCCAGTCCGAACCCGATCGCCGCCCCGAGAACGAAACCGAGCAGCGCCTCCTTGGCGGTGAAGAGCGCCCAGTGCCACTCGTAGTGGATCAGCGGCGGCCCGCCCGGCTGAAGCGGCTGCCCGAAGGCGTTCAGCATGTCGTGGATGTGCGGCATGTTCACCGCGTTGACGGCGAACGGCCACGTGATCCCGAGCGTCTCGCCGATCCACCGGTAGCCCTCCCACAGCCCCCAGAAGGCCGCGATCCCGCCGATGACGAGCAGGACGCGCCGGCCTCCGTGCACCGCCGCGATCCTCGGTGTCGTCGTCCGGTCGACGGCTATCGACGCCATTCGCGGATGCTTACCACACTCCGCTGCGCGGGTTAGCATCGCGCCGTGCCGCTCGATCCCGCGAGAACCGTCGCCGAGCTGAAGGAGCTGCGCGAGCTGACCGGCGACGAGAACGGCGCGCAGCGGGTCGCCTGGACGGACACCTGGGCGCAGGCGCGCGAGTGGCTGCGCGGGAAGCTCGCAGGCCTGCCGCTCGAGTACGAGCTCGACGAGGCCGGCAACCAGTGGTGGACGCTGCGCGGCCAAGTCGAAGATCAGGCCGTCCTGATCGGCGGCCACATCGACTCGGTGCCGAACGGCGGCTGGCTCGACGGCTGCCTGAACGTGATGGCCGGCGTCGAGGTGATGCGGCGGCTCGCCGAGGACGGGCAGCCGGGGACGACGGTGCGGCTGGTCGATTGGGCCGACGAGGAGGGAGCGCGCTTCGGGCGCTCGCTGTTCGGCTCGTCGGCCGCCGGCGGCTCGATGGACGACCAGGACGAGCTGCGTTCGCGCCGCGATGCGGACGGCGTCGCGCTGCCCGACGCGCTACGGGCGCACGGGGTCGAGCTCGACCGCGCACTCGAGGCGAGGAAGCAGCTCGAGAACGCTGCCGCCTACCTGGAGCTGCACATCGAGCAGGGACCCGTGCTGGAGTCGATGGAGATTCCGCTCGGCGTCGTCCTCGGCACCTTCGGGGTCGAGCGCCACCAGATCGTCTTCACGGGCCAGGCCGCGCATGCGGGCTCGACGCCGATGGACAAGCGACGCGATGCGCTCGCCGGTGCGGCGAAGCTCGAGCTCGAGATCCGCGAGATCGCCGTGCGCACCGGCGGCGGGGCGGTCTGCACGATGGGCGGCGTCGTCACGCGGCCGGGGATCGTCACCTCGGTGGTCGAGACGGCCGAGTGCCTGCTCGACCAGCGGCACCTCGACGCGAACCAGCTCGCGGAGATGCTCAGCAATGCCAAGGCGTCCTCGCGCCGGTTCGCGCAGGAGGAGGACCTCGAGGTCGAGTGGGAGCGGATCTGGAACATCGAGCCGATCCTGTTCGACGAGGCGCTGATCGAGCTCGCCGACGAGTCGGTCCGCGAGGTCGCCGGCGAGTCGCACCGCCTGCCGAGCGGCCCGCTCCACGACGCCGCCGAGGTCGCGCGCGCCGGCGTGCCGACGGTGATGCTCTTCGTCCAGAGCCTGCGCGGGCTCTCGCACACGAAGCTCGAGGACACGAAGGAAGAGCATCTCGAGCTCTCGGTCCAGGCCCTCGACCGCCTGGCCGACAAGACCATCGCCCGCGTCGCTGCCTAGAAGAAGCGCACGAGCGCGACGCCGGCGGCGAGCAGGAGGACGCCGGCGATGCGGCCGGCGCTCAGCGCGTGCTCCTTGTAGAGCACGCCGTAGTGGTCGAGCGCCACCGAGCAGACCAGCTGCCCGAAGATCACGGCCGCGAACAGGTTGAGCGCGCCGAGGCGCGGTGCCGCCGCCACCGTCGACGCGACGTATCCGGCGCCGACCGCGCCGCCGAGCCAGGCCCACCACGGCACCTGGGAGAGGCGTGAGGTGTCGATCACGCCCCTCGTCACGAGCAGCGAGAGCACGAACAGCACGAGCGTCCCGAGCCCGAAGGAGATCATCGAGGCCCGGATCGGCCCGCCCACGAACGTCGCGAGCCGCGCGTTCAGCCCTGCCTGCACGGGGAGCGCCGAACCGGCGAAGAACGCGAGCACGAGGAACGCCAAGGCCATGTGCAGGCGGATTTCGGGGCGATATGCTCATTCCCCTGCCACCGACCGGGGAGGAGGAGCACATGTTGAGCTTCGGCGTCACGGCTCTGCCGGATCCGCCGTACACGCGCCTCGTCGAGGTGTTCCAGAACGGCGAGAGCAAGGGTTTCGAGTACGGGTGGACCTACGACTCGCACATCCTCTGGCAGGACAGCTACGCGACCCTCCCGATCGCCGCGGTGCAGACCGAGAAGATC
>JBJMJY010000012.1:0-5824 GCA_045806105.1 Gaiellaceae bacterium
AGCGATTCTGGTGGACCTTCTGGATGAAGTGGCGGAGCATCTGCTCGGTCACGTCGAAGTCGGCGATCACGCCGTCCTTGAGCGGGCGGATCGCGGAGATCGTCCCCGGGGTGCGGCCGAGCATGCGCTTCGCCTCGACGCCGACGGCGTGCACCTCGCCCGTGCGCTGGTCGATCGCGACCACGCTCGGCTCCGAGAGCACGATGCCGCGGCCGCGCACGTACACGAGCGTGTTAGCGGTTCCGAGGTCGACGGCCATGTCGCGGCCGCCGAAGCCGTTGAAGTAGCCCAGGAGACCCATTGCCCCGCACGAGTCTAGCTAGGTAGCGCCCGATCTCCCACTTTGCGGGAATCCGCCGGATTCGGACCCTTCGCTCCCGCGACCGCGGGGTCAGACCCCGGACATGTCCATCGCGCCGAAAGTGTGCCGAAGGTGTCTCGGCGACGACCTCTCGCCAACCGCGCGACGTACCGTCGTTCCGTGCCGCGTGCGCCACGCCCTCAGATCGCCGGCGGTCTCTATCACGTCGGGACACGCGGGGTCCGCCGGACTCGGATCTTCCTCAACGACGGAGACTACGAGCTCTTCGGCCTGCTCTGCGATCGCGTCTTCAGACGCTTCGACTGGATCTGTCACGGCTATTGCCTGATGCCGAACCACTACCACCTTCTCGTGGAGACTCCGACGCCGAGCATCTCGGCGGGGATGCAGCGGTTGAACAGCACGTATGCACAGTGGTTCAACCACCTCTACGGCTACACGGGCCACGTGTTCGAGCGCAGGTTCTTTTCACGTCTCGTGGAGAGCACGTATGACCTGCTCGAGGTGGTCCGTTACGTCGTCCTGAACCCCGTGCGAGGCGGGCTCTGCGACGAAGCAGCCGCGTGGCGGTGGAGCAGCTACCGAGCGGTTGCGGGCGAGAGCCTTGCGGCCCCGTTCCTCTCGAAGGATTGGGTTCTCGGACACTTCGGCCGCGACAGCGAACGCGCGACCGAGGTGTTTCGCGCGTTCATCGCCGAGGCGCCGCCACGATTCCGCACCCCTGTCCAGAATGGCCACGTCCGGGGTCAGGCCCCGGCCGTGGCGGTTTTGGACACGGATGCGGATCAGCCGAAGCCGTAGACGCCGGCGAAGCGCTCCGCCAACAGTCGCACCAGCGTTGCGGCGGGCAGGCCGACCACGTTCAGGTAGTCGCCTTCGATCCGCTCCACGAGCGACGCGCCGAGGCCCTGGATCGCGTAGGCGCCCGCCCGCCCCTCCCACTCGCCGCTCGCGACGTAGTGGGCGAGGTCGCGCGGCGTCAGCCGGCGGAAGGTGACCCGCGTCACCTCGCGGTGCACCTCCTCCCAGGCTGGCGTGACGAGCGCGAGGCCGGAGACGACCTCATGCGTTGTCCCCGCGAGGCTCTCGAGCATCTCCTCGGCGTCCGCCCTCGTCTCGGCCTTGCCGTACACGCGACCGTCGCAGACAACCTCTGTGTCGCAGCCGAGCACCGGCTGGTCGCCCGCGGCAGACGCCACCGAGCGTGCCTTTCCGAGCGCGTGCGCGACCGGGTCCTCCTCCGTCTCCTCGTACGACGGCGCCACGACGACGAACGGGATGCCGAGCTGCTCGAGGATCGCGCTCCGCCTCGGCGAGGTCGAGGCGAGGATCAGCGGCGGCGCAGGCGGAGCCGCCAAATCTCCTCGTCGGGCCAACGCTTCGCCCACTCGACGGGAACCGTGTCGTAGTACTCGTGGTCGGCAGCCTCGCCGGGGGCGAACAGCTCGCGGAAGTCGAGCAGCTCGAAGCCGCTCTCCCGGAGGATCCGGAACATCTCCGGCATCGGCGGGTGGAACTCGACTCCGGGGTCGTCGTCGTACCACTCGAGCTTGTAGAGACCCTTCTGGGGCCGGACCAGCCGCTCGCCGACCTGACCCTCGTCGGGCATGCAGAGCATCTGCAGTGTCGTGCCTCGCATGAAGACGAGCTCGCCGCCGTCGCGCAGGAGCCGTGCCGCCTCCGGGATCCACTTCGCCGGGTCGCACCAGATCGACGCGCCGTACTCCGAGAAGACGAGGTCGAACGACTCGCCGGGCAAGCCGGTCTCCTCCGCGTTGGCCTCGAGGAACTCCAGGCCGAGGCCGTGCTCCTCGTTCATGCGCCGTGCGGTCTCGAGCTGCGCGGGCGTGACATCGACCCCGACGACTCGTCGCGCACCCGCCCGCTTCAGCCAGGCGCCGAAGTAGCCGGTTCCGCAGCCGAGCTCGACGACCTCCTTGCCCGCGAGCTCCGGCAGCACGCGCACCTCGCGCTCGGGGATCGACCACTTGCCCCAGGTGATCTCCTCCTGCGCCCACGAGTCCTGTGCCGTGCGATCGGTGTACTGCGCGTTCGCGACCGTCCAGCTCTCGCGGTTGACCGCGACGTAATCGGGCTCAGTCACCGAACCACAGCTGCAGCTCGCGCTCGGCCGACTCCTGCGAGTCCGACCCGTGCACGAGGTTGTCCGGCATCGCGAGCGCCAGATCTCCGCGGATCGTCCCGGGCGCAGCGTCGGTGGGGTTCGTCGCGCCGATGGTCGTGCGGACGACCGAGATCGCCGACTCGCCTTCGAGCGCCAGCGCGAGCGTGGGCGCGGAGGTGATGAATCCGACGAGCTCGCCGAAGAACGGCTTCTCGGCGTGCTCGGCGTAGTGCCTCTTCGCCAGCTCGCGGTCGACCTGGACCAGCCGCGCCTCGCGGATCTCGAGCCCGCGCCGCTCGAAGCGCGCCAGGATCTCGCCGGCCAGGGCGCGCTGCACCGCGTCGGGCTTGATCAGGACAAGCGTTCGCTCCACCGCCATCGGCGGCGGAGTCTAAACGGACGGTGAGCGACGCCTCAGGCGCGCCGCTCTCTGCGAGGCGGCGTCAGCGCCTTGGTCTCACCGAGCGCCTCGACCGCCGCCGGCTCGACCGGCGTCTCGCAGTACGGGCAGACCTGCCAGAGCGCCTCGAGCGGCTGCTTGCAGTTGCGGCACGACTGGCGCAGCCGCGTCGTGCAGACCGGGCAGACGAGGAACCCGGGATCGACCTCCGCGCGGCAGACGGGGCAATGCAGGTCGCGCCGCACGAGCCGCTGCTCCATCGCCTTCATCTCGAGTTCCCGCTCGCGCCGCTCCTCCAGGTACTCGGGCGGCCGGAAGAGCATGTAGACGAGCGCGCCGAGGAAGGGCGGGACGAGGCCGAGGACGACCGCCATACCGACGAGCCATGGATCCTCGATCCGTCGCCGCGCGTCCTTGTAGACCCAGAACGCGACCGAGAGCCAGAAGACCGCCACGAAGAAGAGCGTCAGATTGCGGATGACGATCCACGTGCTGTGGCTGAAGAAGTCGAAGATTCCGTTGTCCGCTACCAGCGCCACGCACATCTCCTCAGAGAAGGAGCTTCCCGACGAGGTAGCCGGCGCCGAACGCGAGGCCGACGATCGCCAGGACGACGACGACGGCGAAAGCGAAGACGCTCAGGCGCTCGCCGAGCTGCCCCATGGTACGCGCTCCAGTCGGACGGTGAGATCGGCCAGCAGGTACAGCGAGCCGGTGACGAGGACGGCGCCGTCGTCGCCCGCGAGCTCGCGCGCGCGGGCGAGCGCGTCACCGCAATCCTCGACGGCCTCGACCTCGTCGAAGTGCGCTCGTGCGCGGGCGGCGAGCTCGGCCACGGGGAGCGCCCGCGCGCTCTGCGAGGCCGTCGCGACGAGCGTGCGCCCGGCGCGCGCCAGGCTGCGCAGCATCGTGTCGGCGTCCTTGTCCGCGAGGATCGAGGCGACGACGATATAGTCGCGCCGCGGCAGGCGCCCGAGCAGCCACTCGACCCCGGCAGCGTTGTGCGCGCCTGCGAAAACGTCCTCGCCGATCCGCTCGAGGCGGCCGGGCAGCGCAGCCTCGACGTCGCCCTCGAGCGGCTCCCCGACGAAGGCCTCGGCCGCGGCGCGGCCGACGTCGGCCGCGTGCACGACGCGCGCGGCCTCGCGCACGAGCGCGAGCGGCTCCCACTCTGGCTCGCCGAGCACAACCGTCGCCCCGGGCGTCACGACCGCGAGCTTCTCGGCGGCAATCGCCTCCCGAGTCTCGCCGAGCACGTCGGTGTGGTCGAGCGCGACGTTCGTCAGAGCGACGACCTCCGCGTCGAGCACGTTCGTCGCGTCGAGGCGCCCGCCGAGCCCGGCCTCGATCACCGCGACCTCGACCTCGCCGGCGGCGAACTCCGCCAGCGCGGCGGCCGTGAGGACCTCGAACTGCGTCGCACCCAACCGCGCGGCCGCCGGCCGCACGCGCTCCAACGCCGCCTCGATGTCCGCGTCCTCGAGGTCGACCTGGATCCGTTCGCTCCAGCCGGCGACGTGCGGTGAGGTGTACGCGCCGACGCTCAGCCCTTCGCGCGCGAGGAATGCCGCGGCTCTGCGCGTCGCCGTCGACTTGCCGTTCGTGCCGACGACGTGGATCGCACGGTAGCGGCGCTGGGGCTCGCCGAGGTCAACGAGCAGCGCGCGCATCCGGCCGAGGCCGAACTCCTCCGGCCACGGCGAGAGCGACTCGAGCCACTCGGTGCTAGACGCCGAGGGCATCGAGCTCGCGGCGGTAGCGCTCGAGCTTCTCGCGCTCCGCGTCGACGACCTCGCCCGGCGCGTTCTGGACGAAGCGCTCATTGGCGAGCATCTTCTCCGCCCGCGCGATCTCGCCTCGCAGCCGCTCGGCCTCCGCCTCCACGTTCCCGCCGTCCGCCTTCGCGCGGTCCGGCTTTACCACCGCGTCGAAGATCCGCTGCTGCTCGTCGCCCAACGGCGCGCGAACGCCTGCCCGGCGGAAGACCTCCGCGGCGACTCGGATCGGCTCGAACTCCGCCGCCACGTCCTCCGCGCCGGCGGGCTCGGGCCACGGCGCCACGATCAGCCGTCCCTCGCGCGCGGGTAGGTTCGACCAGATCTCCTCGGTCACGTGCGGCATCGCCGGGTGCAGCAGCTCCAGCAGCCGCTCGAGGTTGGCGAGAGCAGTCGCCTGCGCGTCCTCGTCGCCCTCGTAGAGCCGCGGCTTGATCGCCTCCGCGTACCAGTCGCAGAAGTCGTCGAACGTGGCGTGGTAGAGCACGCCCATCGCCGGCGAGAAGTCGAACGCCGCGAACTGTTGCTCGAGGTGCCGCTGCGCCTGGTCGAGCCGCCACGCGATCCAGCGCTCCTCGAGCGCGCGTGGCCGCAGCTCGGGCCTCGCCTCGCCGACGTTCGCGAGGATCAGGCGAGAAACGTTCCAGAGCTTGTTCGCGAGCTTCCGCCCCTCCTCGATCGCGCCTTCGGAGAAGCGGACGTCCTGCGACGAGGTGAGCTTCAGCAGCCCGTAGCGCGTTGCGTCGGCGCCGTGCTGCTCGACGAGCTCCATCGGGTCGAGGCCGGTCCCGAGGCTCTTCGACATCCGCCGCCCGTCTGCCGCGAGCACCGTCGAGTGGATGATCACGTCGCGGAACGGGACCTCGCCGAGCAACTCGAGGCCGGAGAAGATCATCCGGTTCTCCCAGAGGCGGATGATCTCCCGCGCCGTCGTCTGCAGGTCACCGGGGTAGAACGCCTTCAGGTCAGGCGTCTCGTCCGGCCAGCCGAGCGTCGCGAACGGCCAGAGCGCCGACGAGAACCACGTGTCGAGCACGTCCGTCTCCCGCGTCAGCTCCATCGACCCGCACTCGGAGCAGGCGTCGGGCTCGGTGACGGCGCACGTGATGTGCCCGTCCGGGCAGTACCAGAGCGGGATCTGGTGCCCCCACCAGAGCTGGCGCGAGATGTTCCAGTCGGGCGCGTCCTCGAGGGACGAGATC
>JBJMJY010000013.1:0-12723 GCA_045806105.1 Gaiellaceae bacterium
GAGGACGTCATGAACGCGATCCTGGCCGGCGCGTGTGGGTACCTCATGAAGGACTCGTCGATCCAGGACCTGATGCAGGGCATCAAGGCGGCATCGGTCGGGGAGTCGCTGATCTCTCCCCACATCGCCGCCAAGGTGCTCCAGCGCATGCGCGCGACCGGGACGAACGAGGCGGATGCGGCCATGATCAGGTCCGAGCTGTCGGACCGGGAGATCGAGGTGCTGAAGCTGATCGCCAACGGCAAGGACAACGCTCAGATCGCCGCCGACCTGCACATCAGCCCGAAGACGGTTAAGAACCACATCTCGAACATCCTGATGAAGCTGCAGATCGAGAACCGCATCCAGGCGGCGGTCTACGCCGTCCGCAGCGGGATTGTTTAGCCCTCCTAGTTCCGGGAGCGCACAGCAGTAGCGCGGGCGCGGAGCTGCGTGAGCGTATGGCGCAAGGCGGTGAGCAGGCTCGCGTTGCTGGAGAGCCGGTCGGAGACCAGCGCGAGCTCCTTCGTCTTCAGCTCCCGGTTCCCGTCGTGTAACTCGCCCGCGAGCTCCGACATGCGCCGCTCGAGCCGCCAGCGCTCCGACTCGAGCGCGAGGGCGTAGGCGTAGCCGTCGGTGAGCGTCCGCTCGAGGCGCGCGAGCGTCACCGGCTCCTCCGTCTGAGCCGGTTCCGCGAGCAGTTCGTCGATCTGCTCGAGCAAGGCGGGGATCGCGTCAGGTGCCACAGCTAGTCTCGTGTCGATTATCCGGCGGCCCGTTGTGCCGCTACAAGGGCCGCGCGGCCTATCCCCCGACGCACCGAGACCCACCCTTGACGCCGGTAACGGCACTCCGAAGAATGGCGCGGATGACCCGCCGTCGCCTTCCGGTCGTCGTGCTCCTGGCACTCGTGCTCGCCGCCCCGGCCGGCGCGGGCGACGCGCCGCTGGCAAAGCGCCTCGCCCGCGCGCTCGCGGTGCCGCAGGTCTCGGCCGCGCGCACCGGCGCAGTCGCGATCGACCTGCAGACCGGACAGACGGTGTTCTCGGAGCACGAGAGCCTGCCGCTCGCGCCTGCCTCGAACGAGAAGCTCGCCGTCGCATACGCGGCGCTCGTCACGCTCGGCCCCACCTTCCGCTTCGAGACCGGCGTCGTCGGGCGCGGCGAGCAGGACGGGACGATCTGGCGCGGAAGCTTCGTGCTCGTCGGCCACGGCGACCCGACGCTCTCGAGCGCCGACCTCACGACGCTCGCGAGGCAGGTTCGCGCTGCCGGAATCCGCCGCGTCACGCGCGGGGTCTTCGGCGACGAGTCGTTCTTCGATGGGCGACGCACCGGTTGGGGCTGGAAGTCGTGGTTCTACGTGAACGAGTGCCCGCCGCTGTCGGCGCTCACCGTCGACCGCGGCCGGTACTACGGCCGCACCTCGGGCCAGCCTGCGCTCGCCGCCGCGCTGCTGTTCCGCGACGCGCTCCGGCGGGCCGGCGTGGCGGTCGGTGGTGGCGCCGGCATCGGGAAGCAGCGTGACGACGACGTGCCGCTCGCCGCGGTCGAGTCGGCGCCGCTGTCGCGCATCGTCGCGTGGATGGGCCGCGTCAGCGACAACTTCACGGCCGAGATCCTGCTGAAGCAGCTCGGCGCCGCGGACGGCTCCGTCGGCACGAGCGGGCGCGGCGCGGCGGTCGTGCGAGCGGCGCTCGCCGACGCCGGCGTCCCGCTGGGCGGGCTCCGCCTCGTGGACGGCTCCGGCCTCTCGTCGCTCGATCGCCTGACCGCCCGCTCGCTCGCCACGCTCCTACGTGCCGCCTGGGCCGACCCCGTCGTGCGCCCGTACCTGCTCGCCGCCCTGCCGGTCGCGGGCGTCAGCGGCACGCTCTCCGACCGCATGCGGCGCCCGCCCTCGCGCGGGAACGTGCGTGCGAAGACCGGAACCACGAGCCTCGCCTCCGCCCTCTCCGGCTACGTCAAGCGCCGCTACGTCTTCTCGGTGCTGCAGAACGGCAGCCCCGTCTCGTCCTACTGGGCGCGCAAGGCCCAGGACCGCTTCGCCACGGCGCTAGCGGCGCAGTAGCTGCTCGAGCGCGGCCTCGTCGAGCACCGGCACGCCGAGTTGCTCGGCCTTGGCGAGCTTCGAGCCCGGGCTCTCGCCGGCGACCACGCCCGTCGTCTTCTTCGAGACCGAGTCGGCGACCTTCGCGCCCTTCGCCTCGAGCGCCTTGCGCGCCTCGTCGCGGCTGAAGCCCTCCAGCGTCCCGGTGATCACGTACGTCGAGCCCGTCAGCGGTCCTTCGACGGGCCGCTCCTCGGGGCCGGCCTCGAAGCGCAGCCCGAGCTCTTTCAGCTCCCCCACGAGCCGGAAGTTCTCCTTGTCCGCGAACCACTCGGCGATCGCCTCCGCCCGCTCCGGCCCGATCCCCTCGACCTCCTGGATCTCCTCCTGCGACGCGGCGGCGAGCTTCTCGACGTCGCCGAAGTGCCTCGCGAGGTTCTGCGCGGTCACCCACCCCACGTCCGGAATGTTGAGCCCGAGCAACACGCGCGAGAACGGCGTCCGCTTCGAGCCAGCGATCGCGTCGGCGACGTTCGAGGCGCTCTTCTCCTGGAAGCCGTCGAGCTCGAGCAGCTGCTCCTTCGTGAGCCGGTAGAGGTCCGCCAGCGAGCGGACGAGGCCGAGCTCCCAGAGCCGGCGCATCAGCTGCTCGCCGACGCCGTCGATGTCGGCCGGCCCCTGCACCCAGCTGATCAGCGTCTCGAGGCCGCGCGAGGGGCAGGCGCGGTTCGGGCAGCGGTGCATCGCCTCGCCCTCTGGCTTGACGATGTTTTCCCCGCAAAGCGGGCACTTCTTCGGCATCTTGAACCGCTTCGTCCCGGGCTGGTGCTCCCCGGCTGGGCCGACGATCTGGGGGATCACGTCGCCGGCCCGCTGGACGATCACGCGGTCGCCTTCGCGGATGTCCTTGCGGTTGATGTCCTCCTCGTTGTGCAGCGTCGCGCGCGAGACGGTGACGCCGCCCACCTGCACCGGCTCGAGCATCGCCCAGGGGTTGAGCGCGCCCGTGCGACCGACGCGGATCGCGATCTTCAGCAGGGTCGTCTCGGCGGTCATCGGCGCCCACTTGAAGGCACGCGCCCAGCGCGGCCGCGAGTGCAGCGCGCCGAGGACCGCCTGCTGCTCGAGCGAGTCCACCTTGATCACGATCCCGTCGATCTCGTAGTCGAGCTCCGCACGCCCGCGCTCCCATTCCGCGCAGCGCTTCGCAACGTCTTCGATCGATTCGAGCCGCTCGGCGAAGGGGTTCGTGCGGAAGCCGTGCTCGCGCAGCCACTCGAGCGTCTCCCACTGCGACGACAGCCGCACGCCCTCGAACGCGCCGACGCCGTAGACCCAGACCGAGAGCGGCCGCGACGCCGTGATCGACGAGTCCTTCTGCCGCAGCGAGCCGGCCGCCGCGTTGCGCGGATTGGGCGCGAGCTTCTGCCCGAGCTCGGCGATGCGAGCGTTCAGCTCGCGGAACCCCGAGAGCGGCATGTAGACCTCGCCGCGCACCTCCGCGGTCGACGGCAGGCCGTCGCGTCGCATCTTCAGCGGCACCGACGGGATCGTCCGGAGGTTCACCGTCACGTCCTCGCCCTGGAAGCCGTCGCCGCGCGTTGCCCCGCGCGTCAGCACGCCGTTCTCGTACGTGAGGTTGATCGCGAGCCCGTCGATCTTCGGCTCGATCACGTAGGCGACAGGCTCGTCCGAGTCCAGGCGCTTGCGGACGTCCTCGGCCCACTTGAAGAGGCTCTCCTCGTCGGCGACCTTCTCGAGCGAGCCCATCGGCGTCAGATGCTGCACCTTCTGGAAGCGCTCGCTCGGCGGCGCCCCCACACGCTGGGTCGGCGAGTCGGCCGTGATCAGGTCGGGATGCTCCTCCTCGAGCGCCTTCAGCTCGTCGTAGAGCCGGTCGTACTCCGCGTCGGAGATCTCGGGGTCGTCGAGGACGTGGTAGCGGTAGAGGTGATGGTCGACCTGCTCGCGCAGCTCGTCGAGCCGCTGCTGGACGTCCTTCTGCGTGCGCGTCGCCATTTGGGCCGATCCTATCCAGGCCCTACCATGCAGCCGTGCGCGCCGCTCTCGTCGTCGCTCTCGCGCTCGCGCTGGCCACTCCGGCGGAGGCGATCGTGACGCAGTTCCGGACGCCGAGCTCCAACATCGGCTGCGTCTTCAGCTCGGACCCGAGACTGGGCGGCACGTACCTCCGCTGTGACATCCGAAGCGGGCTGAAGCCGAAGCCGAAGCGCCCGTGCCAGCTCGACCTGACCGGCTTCCAGATGGCTCCGCGCGGCCGCGCCACCGTGGTCTGCGCCGGCGACACCGCCGTGGACCCGCGGGCGCGCGCCCTGAGCTACGGGTCCAAGTGGGCACGCGGCGGCTACACGTGCACGTCCCGCCACACCGGCCTGCGCTGCAAGAACCGAAGCGGGCACGGCTTCTTCCTCAGCCGCGCCCGCTCCTACCGGTTCTAGCTCAGTCGCTCACGACGATCATCGCGGTCCCGCCGCTGCTCGGGCTCGCTGTGCGCGTGCCCGCGAACGAGGCCCGCGCCCGCCAGTGGCCGATCGCCGGCGGCCGGAACGAGATGCCCGTTCGGCCGTTCCCGCCCAGCCGCAGCCTGTAGAGGCGGTAGAAATGCCAGCCCGTGAGCGGGTCGAAGCGGTCGACCTCGAGCCGCACCGCCCCCGCGGGGCTGAAGTTCACCGCGACCTCGATCGGGACGGTGTTGCCGGGGCCGACGTACGCGACGCGCGAGCCGCCGGCGAGGACCGCCGTGGTCGTGATCCGCCGCTCCAGCAGAGAGAGACGGTAGCGGCCGTGCGCGCCGCCGTCGGCGCGGACGGCCACGAAGTAGTGCCCGGGACCGAGCCGCGCCGTCAACGGACCAGGCCCGGACGACTCCCCGAGCCGATGGCCGTTCTCGCCCAGCAGAACGAGGCGCGACCGGGACGGGCCCGCCAGCGTCAGCGTCACATCGCTGCGGTCGGAGACTCGGAAGCGGTAGAGGTCGACGACGTCGATGCGCGTCCCGGAGATCGTCCCCCGGCGGGCCTCGAGGTTCCGGATCCGCAGTCCCGGAGCCGTGTCGTCAGGCCCCGCGAGCGCCGCGTGCAAGTGATACCGCTCGCGGCCGGGCCGATCGTCCGTCGCCGTCACGAGCAGCGCGTAGCGCCCGCCGGCTCCCGCGCCGGGGGTGTACGTGAAGTAACCCCCGCAGCGGAGCACCTTCAGCGGGGATCCGCCGACGAACGAACGCGTCCCGGGCGCGTACAGCGCTACCGTCACGCAGCGTCCGCGGGCCGGCGAGAGGTTCATGCGGTACTCGACCCCTGGCCGCATGCGCAGCGACCACGCGTCGTCGAAGTCGGAGATCGCATCGACCGAGGAGCTGACGCCGTCCCGGGGCAGGCGCGCGCCGGGCGGCCTCGACGACGGCTCCTGGCGGAAGAGGTTGAGCCGGAACCTGCCGTCGTCCGAGCTCCGCTCGCGCCCCACCATGATCAGGTACGTCTGGCCGGGCGCGGCGAGGAACGAGAGCGCGCCGCGGCCGTTCTCGTCGGTCGCGGCGCAAGCGACCGGCTCCAGCCGCGACCGCACCGCGCGGTAGACGGAGACGATCGCGTCGAGGTCGCCGGCCGCTGCAAGGCGGAGCACGACGCGCCCCGCAGAAACATCCGTGAGCCGGTACCAGACGGTGTCGCGGGCCGGGCCGCAGCCGGAGCGCGGATCTCGGGGGTCGTCCGTCGCGCCGACCGTCGTGCCCGACGCTGCTGCGGGCAGCCCTTCGAGCACCACTGCGTTGGCGCGGTCGTCGTTGCCGGGTCCGGACGCCGCCGCCGTGGCGACGGTCGCGGCGAGGAGCCCGCAGGTGAGCGCGGCGAGGATCGCCGCCGTGAGCTGTTTCATGACTGCCTCCGATCGAGCTCCCGGACGAACGCGTCCGGGCAGCCGTTGGTGTCGCCGGGCACGAGGTTCGAAGCCCAGGACGACAGTGCGAGATAGCGGTCATTCGCGCTGAACGCCGCCACGGCAGGCGAGCTGCCGTCGTTGCCCTGGACATCCCCGCTCCCGAGGCTCGCGAGCGTCGTCCGCCCGGTCTTGCGGTCGTGGACGAAGACGTCGGTGATCTCGTTCGCGTCGCCGCCGACGAGGTTGGACGCGAGCGAGGCGAATGCGACGTAGCGGCCGTCCGGGCTGATGCTCGGCGGCCCGAGGCTCTCTGCGTCAGCCTGCCGGCCGCCGGTGGCGATGCTGACGCGGCGGGTCGTGCCCGTCAGCCGATCGCGGACGAAGATGTCGAACACGCCGTTCGTGTCGTGGGGGACGAGGTTCGAGGTGGCGGAGTGGAAGGCGACGTACCGTCCGCTCGCGCTCAGCGACGGCGCGTTGCTGCCGTTTCCCGTCCGGTCCCCCTTCGCCTCCTGCTCACGGCTGCCGACGCTGACCCGGGTGGTCTTGCCGGTCTTGACGTCACGGACGAAGACGTCGGCGAGGCGGTTGCGGTCGCCTGCGACCAGGTTCGTCGCGTTCGACGTGAAGGCGAGCAAGCGGCCGTGCCGGCCGAGCGACGGCGAGTCGCTCTCGCTGCCGCGGTTGGTCTGCCGGCCGTGCAGCCCGACGCTGACCCGGACTGTCTTCCGGGCCACGAGGTCGCGGAGGAAGACGTCGGCGGCCCGGTTGGTGTCACCGCGGACGAGGTTCGTCGCCGTGGACGTGAAGGCGACGTAGCGGCCGTCGCCGCTCATCGCCGCGAACCCGCTCGGCGCGTTGGCCTGGCGGCCGCGGCTGCTGACATTGATGCGGATCGTGCGCTTCTCGCGGCGGTCGTGGACGAACACGTCGGGGACGCCATTCGTGTCCCCGGGGACGAGGTTCGGCGCGTCGGAGATGAACCCGACGTTGCGCCCGTCGGCGCTCATCCCGAGAGCGTTGGACCCACCCCACGGATCTGCACCAGCCTGCGCCTGCCCGCCCCCGCTGCTCACGCTGACGCGTGTGGTCGCGCCGGTGTGTGCGTCGTGGACGAACACGTCGCGCCGGAGGTTCGTGTCGCCCGGGACGAGGTTCGGCGACTCCGAGGTGAAGGCGACGTAGCGGCCGCCGGAGCTGATCGCGACGGCATAGCTGTTGAAGTCGCCCTGCACGCCGCTGCTCGAGACGCTCACGCGCGTCGTCGGCGCCGTTGCGGACGGGCGGCCGGACGCCGACGCCGCCGCGGCGGCGAGGACAGCGCAGCTGACGGCGATCGCGCCGCCGGCCGCGAGCTTGTTGCTGAAACGGTGGTTGGACATGTCGCTCCTCCTAGTGCGCGTATGCGAACGGGTGGTAGAAGGCGTCGAGCGCGCGCTCGCGTGCGACGCACAACTCGAAGTCCTCGCCGGTGCGGGCGTCGGCGACGGCGACCGTCACCGAGTCGTCGCCCGGATGCCAGATGAGCGCGACTGCGAGGCCGTCGGCGATCCGGCTCGCCAGCTCCTGTGTGCGATTTCGTGCGGGGTTCCGGTTCATCGCGGCTCCTTCCTGGCGTTGACCCTCGTGAGATTACTAGACAGATAATGATTAGTCAAGATTAGCCTTACAGCAGCTAAACGTGGATAGCTCGCTCGTGTATGCTGCGTTTATGGCGGACCCACGACAAGAGCTCGGCGAGCGGATCCGCTCGGCTCGAGCGGCGAAGGGCTGGAAGCAGAAGCACCTCGCCGCGGAGGTCGAGGTGGAGCCGATCACCGTCTCGCGCTGGGAGCGCGGCGCGACGACGCCTGACCTCGAGGTGCTGAACAGAGTCGCGAGCGCGACGGGGAAGCCGGTCAGCTTCTTCGTCGCGGCGCCGGCGGAGCCCGACGCAGGCGCGGCCTCGCTGGAGGAGGCAGCTGCGCGCATCGAGACCGCCGCGGTCCACATCGCGACCGAGATCGACCGGTTAGCGGCGCTGATCGACGAGCTGCGGGCCGAGCTAGCGCGGTCGCGCTGAGACGCGCAGCATGAGCGCGTAAGCCGCCGCCGTGGGCGGACGGTCGCCCGGGCGTTTGGCAAGCGCCTGCAGCACGGCCGTCGAGAGCTCGCGTGGCAGGTCGTCGCGGGCGCCACCGGGGTCGGCCGGCTCGTCCTCGAGGATCGCCAGCGTCGCCTCGACGAAGCTCCTCCCCGCGAACGGCGGAGCTCCGGCGAGGCATTCGTAGGCGACGCAGCCGAGTGAGTACACATCCGCCGCGGGCCCCGCTGCCTCTCCCGCGATGATCTCCGGCGCGAGGTAGTCGAGCGTGCCCACGACGTGGCCGGCTTTCGTCAGCACGGTCGCGGCCTCACCTTTGGCGAGTCCGAAATCCGTCAGGTATGACCGCCCCGACGTGTCGAGCAGGATGTTCCACGGCTTCACGTCTCGGTGCACGAGCCCCTCGCGATGGAGGGCGTCGAGCGCGGTGGCGATCTCCGAGACGACGCGCAGCAGGCCGGTGACCGGCAGCGGGCCTTCGTTCAGCAGCTCGCCGAGGCTGACGCCTTCGACGTACCGGGCGGCGAGGTACGGGCGGCCATCGGCTTCCCCCGCGTCGACGACTGGCACGAGGTGCGGATGGGACAGGCCTGCGGCGATCCGACCCTCGCGCGCGAATCGCCGTCGGTACGTCTCGTCAGCGGACAGCTCGTCCCGCAGCACCTTCAGCGCGACGACGAGGCCGTCGGGCTCGCGCACCGCCTTGAAGACGACGCCGACGCCACCCTCTCCGAGGAGCTCCCCGAGCCGGTACGGGCCTAGCCGGTCGCCGGCCCGAACGTGCGTCACCGCGGGCGCGCCGGCCATGAAGCGAGAATAGGGTCGATCGGCACAATCCGCTAGGGAGGGCCGTGGCAGCCACACCGCGAATCGGCACGCTGTTCGCCGGCTACCGCATCGAAGCGGTGCGCGGGCGCGGGGGCATGAGCGTCGTCTACCGCGCGGAGCACCCGCGGCTCGGCAGCGTCGTGGCGCTGAAGCTGCTCGCAGCGGAACTGGCAGAGGACGAGAGCTTCCGCGAGCGGTTCGTGCGCGAGTCGCGGGCCGCGGCCTCGATCCCGCACCCGCACATCGTCCCGATCTACGACGCCGGCGACGCGGAAGGCGTGCTCTACATCGCCATGCGCTACGTGGAAGGCCCCGACCTGAAGGTGCTCGCAACGGAGGAGCTGCCGCTGGCGCGGGTGCTGCGGATCGGCGCGCAGGTGGCGAGCGCGCTCGACGCCGCTCACGGGCGCGGACTGGTGCACCGCGACGTGAAGCCGGCGAACGTCCTGGTCGAGCGCGGCGCGGACGACGGAGACCACGCCTACCTCGCCGACTTCGGGCTGACGAAGCACGTCGACTCTCACAGCGGCCTCACCGGGACCGGGCAGTTCCTCGGCACCGTCGACTACATGGCGCCGGAGCAGATCGAGGGACGGCCCGTCGACGGCCGCGCGGACCAGTACGCGCTCGCCTGCGTGCTGTTCACGTGCCTGACCGGCTCCCCGCCATTTACCCGCGAGAGCGAGGTCGCGGTGCTCTGGGCACACATGCGCGACGATCCCCCGTCCCTGAGCGCCGCCGGCCGGGGCCTGTCGGCGGCTGACCCGGTGCTGGCGAAGGCGCTCGCGAAGGAACCCGGCGAGCGCTACTCGAGCTGCGGCGAGCTGGCGCACGAGCTTCGCGAGGCGTTCGCCGATCGAGGCGCGGCAACCGCGCCGACGCGCGTGCTCGCGCGGCCGACGCAACGCTCCTCGTCGCGACGTATGGCAGCCGCCGCGCTCGCGGGCGCTCTCGCCGGCTCCGCCATCGCGGCCGCGGTGCTGTTGCCGACCCGCGATTCGGCGACGCGGATCGAGACGCGTGTGACCACGGTGGCGCGGACGGTGCCGGTCGACGTGCTCTCGTTCCGGACGCCGTCTGGCGCGATCGGGTGCGCGTCGGGGCTGCGGCTGCGCTGCGACATCCGCAGCGGGCTGCGACCGCGGCCGCCGCGGCCGGAAGGCTGCACCGGCGCCTGGGGCTTCGGCTTCTCGCTCGACTCGTCGGGACGCGCCCACCCGGACTGCGGCCCCGCCGCGATCGCGGCGGTCGCGCGGCGGCTTGCCTACGGGACGCGCTGGCACCGCGGGGCCTTCAACTGCCTCTCGCGCAGCGTCGGCCTCCGCTGCTCCAACCACAGCGGCCACGGCTTCTTCCTCAGCCGCACGCGCTCGTACCGTTTCTAGGCGGAACTCCGCGGCACAGCCGGTGTATTGCCAAGCCCTCCTAGTACCGCACCGAGACGAGGTACAGCCCCCAGGCCGGAGCGGTCGTTCCCGCCTCGCGCCTCTCCTTTCCTTCGAGCAGCTGCGCGAGCTCCTGCGGCGAGCACTCGAGCATCGTCCCGACGAGCGTCCGCACCATGTGGCGGAGGAACGAGTCCGCGGTGATCTCGAGCTCGAGCGCGTCCTCGCGCCGCTGCCAGGCGGCGGACTCGACGGTGCGGACGAAGACCCTGTGCTGCGTCTCCGTCGGCGTGAACGCGCGAAAGTCGTGCTCGCCCAGCAGCAGGTCAGCCGCCTCGGCGAGCTTCTCCTCGTCGAGCGGGTACGGGTACCACCACGACCGGCTCGTCTCGAACGGCGAGCGCTCGCGGCGGCGGTACACGCGGTAGTGGTAGCTGCGAGCCCGCGCGGAGTGCCGCGCGTGGAAGTCCGGCGGCGCCTCCTCGGCCGCGGCAACGACGACGTCGTCAGGGAGCTCGGCGTTCAGCGCGGCGGCGGCGCGCTCAGGCGGCGCTCTGCCAACGACGTCCACCGACGCCACCTGGCCGAGCGCATGGACGCCGGTGTCGGTGCGGCCGGCCACGGCCAGCCCCGACCACGCCGGGTACACCGTGCCGAGCGCTTCCTGGAGCGTCCCCTCGACCGTGCGGTGGCCCGGCTGGGCCGCCCAGCCGCGAAAGCCCGTGCCGTCGTACTCGATCGTCATCCTCAGCCGCACGTCAGGCTGCCCTGACCGAGTTTGTAAGGTGTTCCTTATGCTCTACTGTCTTGCGCATTGTCTGATACACTCTAGTCATGACTGACAAGCAGACCTTTCTGCTGCAGCGCGTCCAGCCCGCGCTGACCGGTCTGATCGACGGCTCGCTCTCCACAATCGCGCCCATCTTCTCGGTCGCGCTCTACACGCACGACCCGCACGCGGCCTTCATCGCGGGAACGGCGACTGCGATCGCGGCCGGGATCAGCATGGCGTACTCCGAGGGCCTGTCCGACACCGGCGAGCTGACGGGCCGCGGCAACCCCGTCGCCCGAGGCGCGATCACCGGGTTGGGGACGTTCACGGGCGGAATCCTGCACACCCTGCCGTTTCTGATCCCGCACTACCGCGTCGCGCTGATCTTCGCCGGCATCGTGGTCGTGTTCGAGCTGATCGCGCTCGCATGGCTGCGCTGGCGCTTCTTCCGGACGAGCTTCGCCAGCTCGCTCGGCTACGTCACCCTGGCGGGGATCGTGATCGGCGCCGTCAGCGCCACCCTCGGCGCGGCCGGCTAGCTCGGCGCCGCGGCTTCTTCGGCCTCGACCGGCCCTTCCTCGCGGGCGCGGCGAGCCGGCCGCTCGCGAGGCGGCTCGGGGAGGAAGTCGACGAGCTCGAGATACACCATCTCGGCCGCATCGCCGGGGCGCGGGCCGATTCGGATGATCCGCGAGTAGCCGCCCGGCCGGTCGGCGAAGCGAGGCCCGACGTCGCTGAAGAGCTTGTGCACGACGTCCTGAGAGCGCAGGAAGGCGAGCGCCTGCCGCCGCGCGTGCACGCCGCCGCGCTTGCCGAGCGTGATCATCTGCTCGGCGATCGGCTTGACCTCCTTGGCCTTCGCCGCGGTGGTCTTGATGCGGCCGTGCTCGATCAGCGCGCCCGCGAGGTTCGAATAGAGCGCCTTGCGGTGCGAGGCGTCGCGGCCCAGCTTGCGTCCGGACCGGTGGTGCCTCACGCCGAGGGACCCTCCTCGCCGCGCAGCGTCAGACCGTGCGTGGCGAGCGTCTCCTTGACCTCTTCGATCGACTTCTTGCCGAAGTTCGGGATCGCGGCGAGCTCGTTCTCGGTCTTCGTGACGAGGTCGCCGATCGTCTCGATGCCGACGCGCTTGAGGCAGTTGTACGAGCGGACGCCGAGCTCGAGCTCCTCGATCGGGAAGTTCTCCATCCCGTGAGCGAGGGACTCGGCGGGCGGACCGCCGTCCGACGGCGCGGTGACGGCCTCGCCGAAGCCCTGGATCTTCTCGATGTCCGTGAAGATCGCGAGCTGCCGGATGAGGATCTCGGCCGCCTGCGCGATTGCCTCCTTCGGATCGATCGTGCCGTCTGTCGAGACGTCGAGCCGGAGCTTGTCGTAGTCGGTGCGCTGGCCGACGCGGGCGGACTCGACGTCGTACGACACGCGGCGGACCGGCGAGAAGATCGCATCGATCGGAATGACGCCGATCGTGGTCTCGGAGCCGCGCGGCAGTTCCAGCGGCGCGTAGCCCCGACCGCGGCCGATGGTCAGCGTCACCTCGAGCCGGCCCCTGTCGGCGAGATGCGCTAGCACGAGGTCCGGATTGAGGATCTCGAGGTCGGCCGGCGCCTCGATGTCGCCCGCGGTGACCTCGCCCGTTCCCCTCGCCGACATCCGCACCTCGATCTCCGGCGACTCGCCGTGCAGCACGCAGATCATGTTCTTGAGGTTGAGGATGATGTCCGTGACG
>JBJMJY010000014.1:0-5642 GCA_045806105.1 Gaiellaceae bacterium
ATCAGCTCCAGCAGGTCGCGGACCTTCGCCTCCGGGAAGCCGGCCTCCTTGGCGATCTCGCGGAGGACGGGCTCGCGGTTCAGCTTCTGGGTGAGGATGCGGCGGGCGCGCATGACGCGGCGCACCTGCTCGGCGACGTGGACGGGGAGGCGGATCGTGCGGCCCTGGTCGGCCAGCGCGCGGGTGACCGCCTGCCGGATCCACCAGGTCGCGTACGTCGAAAGCTTGTAGCCCATGCGCCAGTCGAACTTCTCGACGGCGCGGATCAGGCCGAGGTTCCCCTCCTGGATCAGGTCGAGCAGCGGGACGCCGGCCTTCGTGTAGTTGCGGGTGATCGACATGACGAGGCGGAGGTTCGCCTCGACGAGGCGCTTCTTTGCCTCCTCGTCGCCCTCGTCCTTGCGCTGCGCGAGGGCGCGCTCCTCGGCGGCCGTCAGCAGGCGGCCGTCGCCGATCTGGCGGACGTAGAGCTTGAGCGGATCGGCCGTCTGCGGCTCGGTCGGCTCGGTCTCGACGACGTCGACCTCGTCGACGTCTGCGGGCGCGGCGACGACCTCGAGCCGGGGCTCGGGTGCGTCAAGCTCGGGGGGCGCCTCTGGGAGCGGCCGCTGCTCCATCACGCTGGATCTATCGGCCCTGGCTCTCCCTCGCTTGAGGGACGTTCCACCCGCACGAGGGATCAGGCGCGGACGTGTCGAACCGAGAGGCATCGGGAATGCCTAACTCTGAGACGAAGCCGACGTCAGAATCGGTGGCGACCGTTCCGGTCGCTAGTTTCCTAGGGGTTTCCTGAGATGTGTGGAATTGCCGGATATAGCCTGGGCGCGCGCAGCGGCGTTGATCGCACGCTTGCGGCCCAGGCCCTCCTCGCCGGAATCGCCGAGCGCGGTGCCGACGCGGTCGGGTACGCGTACCGGCGCGGCGAGGGCCCGGTGACGATCCACAAGCAGCCTTCCGGCGCCAGCGCGCTGCTCGAGCAGGTGATCGTCCCCGCGCACACGACTGAGGCGCTGCTGCACGTTCGCGACTACACGAAGGGTCACCCGAGTGTCGAGGCCAACAACCACCCGATCCGCCACGGCGCCGTCGTCGGCGTGCACAACGGGATCATCCTCAACGACGACGAGCTGATGGCCGAGCACGGCTTCGAGCGCGCCGAGCCCGAGATGACGGTCGACTCCGAGGCGATCTTCGCGCTCGCAGAGGCGCACGACGGGCAGCCGAAGGCGCTCGAGCAGCTCCGCGGGTCGATGGCGACGGCATGGCTCGACGAGCGGCGCCCCGGAACCCTCTTTCTCGCCCGCGGCGTCGGCCGGCCGCTCTGGCTCGGCACGGGGCGAGACGAGATGCTGTTCGCCTCCACGAAGGCGGCGCTCGAGGTGGCCGAGAAGTTCCTCCGGCTGAAGCTGCGCAAGCGCGAGGTCGGCGAGGGGACCCTGGCCGTCGTCGGAAACGGCGAGGTCGTCGACAAGGTGCATTTCAAGCCCGACCGGGACTTCGAGGAGCGCACCCTGCCCGCAGTACGCGCGCCGCACGAGGGCGCGTTCTGCCTCCAGCGCCTCGCCGCGCTGGCCTCGATCGCCTAGCGGCGCTTCTCCTTCGGCTTCTTCGGGAGGAAGTGGAACCGAGCGCAACTGCGCTTACCGACGTTCGCCGAGCGGTCGGTTCCCTGCACGCAGAACCGGAACGAGGCGGGCGCGCCCTTGCCCGCCCCCCACGGGAAGGCGATCACGTAGACGTGACCCGGCTGCACACCCTTGACCTCGCGCGTCGCGTGCCCCTCGGTCGAGCCGTTGCCGGTCGAGTAGGAGAAGTCGATGTCTACGAGTGCGCCGCCCGTGCTCTCCGCGAGGCGGAAGCGGAAGCGAATCGCCCTCCCGCGCAGCCCGCTGCTTCGCAGGGCGTGTGCGACCGGCGGCGTCAGGTCCCTGAGCGGCTGCCAGTCCTCGACGAGATCCTCGTGGACGTTGTCGGTCAGCCGTCCGCCCGCGGAGCCGTCACGGGCGATCTCGAAGACGTCGTTGTCGCCGTCGGCGTCGGCGTCGTAGGCGATCAACGACCCGTCCGGCGACCAGGCCGCGTGGGTGTCGGCCCCGGCGCCGCTCGTCAGCCGCGTTGCCGAGCCGCCGGTGCGTGAGGTGAGGTAGAGGTCGCCGTTGCCCGTCAGCGTGCTCGTGAAGACGAGCCGTTGGGAGTCGGGCGACCAGTCGCCGAGGGTCTCTCGCGAGGCGCCGCCGGCCACGTCCGTGACCGCGCTGCCGTCAGGGCTCATCGTGTACACGTCGAAGCTGCCGCTGCGATCGCTCTGGAAGGCGATCTTCGTGCCGTCGGGCGACCAGCGGGGCTCCAGCTCGGCTGCGGGCGAAGCCGGCGTCAGGTCGACCGGGACGGCTCCCTCGTCGAGGGCGACGACGTAGATGTCCCAGTTGCCGTTGCGGTTGCCCGCGAACGCGATCCTCGCTCCGTCCGGCGACCAGGCAGGCCTCCCGGTGACGGCGCCGACCGCGAGGTCCCGGACGCCGCCGATCAGGTCGCCGACGAGCATCGTCGGCACCGTCATCCCCGGAAAGAACGGCACCGTGGCCACCATTGCCGCCTGCGTCCCGTCGGGAGCCATCGCGACGCTGCCGTGGATGCCGATCGGCAGCCCGAACGGGTAGAGGCTCCCTCCCTCGCGGACGAGCGACGGCACCGAGTAGCCGAAGTCCTCCGAGAGGACGACCAGCCGCCCCTTCGTCGCCGGAAAGCCCGCGTGCGCGGAGCCGCCGCCGCCGAGCGCCGCGGCGGTGAGCACGAGCACGACGGCGGTTACGCGGCGCATGGTCTATGTTGACCTTAGTCGATCCTGCCGTCGCCGCCTACCGCCGTTCCGGCGGCCAGCAGGCGCTCGCGCACGAGGAACTGGAAGGTCGACCAGGCGCCCTTGCGGCCCTCGAACATGCGGTAGATCTGCCACTCGGTCAGCATCGTCTCGTCGGCCTTGCGGGCCTCGGCCCAGTCGGCGAACTTCGGCAGCCGTCCGAGCGTGCGTGCCAACTCCATCCCCTGCTCCAGCGCGCGCTCGAGCTTCTCCTCCCCGACCGGCACGTCGAACCCGGCCTCACGCAGCGCGTTGGCCAGCGAGCCGAACGTGTGCCAGTAGAGCGACTTCGAGGGCATGCGGCCGCGGTGCTCCTCGATGTCGCGCGCCGTCGGGATCCGGCCGAGCTCCTCCCCCAGCCCCCGCAGCAGGTCGAGCAGCTCGTCGCGGGTGGCGAAGCGCCGGGGAACGAGGCCGGCCTTCCGTTTTGCCTCGTTCCAGCTGCCGAAGTGCTCGATGACGGTCTGCGGGTGCACGCTCGTCTCGGGGTCGGCTGCGAACTCGCGCATCGTCGGCGAGCGGCCGAGCCGCTTCGCGCACGCGGCGAGCTCCGCGAGGATCTGCTCGTCCGAGTAGCGCTTGCGGATGCCGGCCTGAAAGGTCTCGAGCGCCTTCCGGTCGATGCCCGCGAGCGCGCGATACTGGGGCCGACGGGGCATCGTTCTCCAAACAGGATAGAGCAACTTCGCCGCTCCGCAAACTGCGGGCTAGCGTTTGCAGACGTTTGCTAGCGCGTCCGACTAGGACGCGACCAGCACGCGCGGGCGCTTGTCCTCGTCGTCGAGGCCCTCGATCGGAAGGATCCGCTCGAGGGCGGCGACGCAGCGCGGGCAGAACTGCGTGCCGGCGGCGCGCCGGAGCTCGTCGAGCGCCTCCGCGGCCGGCCGCGCCGCGCGGTAGATGCGCGTCGTGAGCATCGAGTCGAGCGCGTCCGCGACGTGGATGATGCGGGCCCCGAGCGGGATCTCCTCGCCCTTCAGTCCGTCCGGGTAGCCGGTGCCGTCGAACCGCTCGTGGTGGTGACGGATCGCCGGCACGGCGTCGTTCAGGAAGCCGAGGCGCTCGATGATGCGCGCCCCCTCGTCGGCGTGACGCTGCATCAGCTCCCACTCCTCCGCCGTGAGGCTCGCGGGCTTGAGCAGGATCGCGTCGGGGATCGCGAGCTTGCCGATGTCGTGGAAGAGCGCCGCGTGTCCGAGCAGGTCCAGCTCGGCCTGCGAGAGGCCTAGCTCGCGGCCGATCGCGAGCGCGAGCTGCTGCACGCGCCGTGAGTGGCCGGCGGTGTAGGCGTCGCGTGCGTCGACGGTGGCCGAGAGGCTCTCCATCGCCGCCGTGGAGCGCTCCTTGAGCAGCCGGTTCGCATGCTCGAGGGATACGTTCTGGGTCTGGATCGTCTCGGCCGCCGCGCGGAGCTTCTGGGCGCTGCGCTGCGTGTGGCGGAGGTAGGCCTCCTGCGTCTTGCGCATCAGCAGCAGCGGCACGGCGAACACGGCCAGCGCCCACAGGCCGGCCGTCTCGTGGCCGACCCAGATCACGCCGCCGATGAAGCCGTAGACGAGGTAGTGCGTCGCGAGCCAGGCGAAGCGCTCGCGGAAGACCGCCCACCAGCGCTCGTGGCCCTCGATCGCGACCACGGCGCTGAGCAGGCTCATGTTGACGCCGAAGTAGGTCGCGCCTGCCGCGATGCCCGCGGCCACGTAGACGAACTTCCCGAGGTCGCCGCCGAAGCCGGCCGTGAAGACGGCCGCGGCCGCGAGCGACGAGAGCGAGAGCGTGCCCACGTTGAAGACCACGTAGTGGAACGGCGAGCGCCTGGCGCTCCACTCGACCGCGGCGATCGTCAGTGCGATGGCGAGCGCGGCGCGTGGGCCGAAGAGCGCGGCGCCGGCGATCGAGCCAACGGCGCTGACCGAGATCGAGCCGTCGTCGACCTCGAGAGCGAGCGCCTGCCCCGCGCCGACGAGCGCCACGAGGGCGATCAGGCCGATCCAGTCGGTGCTCGTGCCGAAGATCGCCCCGAACAGGCCTGCGCCGACGCCGACGGCGCTGACAATGCCCACGAAGACGGCGAGACGCCGGGACAGCGAGAGGAAGCGCGGGCCGTGCATCGCATGCGGCCGCGGGTGGCGCCGCTCTTCCGTTGGAGCGCTCTCGGGCGGCGGCGGCAGCGGGACGATGTGGTCGCCGTCTTCCGGCACCGCGACGAGCCGCCCCTGCCGCTTCTCCGGCATCAGCAGCGGCTCCGAGCTCGCGTCGAGGACGCGGTTGCGGCCCTGGAGCTTCGCGCGGTAGACGGCGAGATCCGCCTGGTGGATCAGCTCGTTCGCATCGGAGCCGTCGCGCGGGAAGCCGGCCACGCCGATCGAGACCGTCGCCCGGATGGGCTCGCTGGAGGTCTCGACGTCGAAGGACCGCGCGGCGACCATGCGCCGGATCCGCTCGGCGATCTCGAACGCCTGCTCCGGCGGGGTCTCCGGCAGGAGGATGGCGAACTCCTCTCCTCCGAAACGCGCAGGGACGTCGTAGTGGCGGAGCTCGTTCCGGAACACCTCGGCGATGCCCGAGAGGACGGCGTCGCCAGCGAGGTGGCCGTAGGTGTTGTTGATGTCGCGCAGGAGGTCGAGGTCGGCCATCACGAGCGAGAGCGGCCGTTCGAAGCGGGCCGCCCGCGTCAGCTCCTCGTTCAGGGCGGTGGCGAAATGGCGTGCGTTGAAGAGCCCCGTCTTCGCGTCGACGCGCGCCTCCTCCTGGAGCCGCGGCACCGACAGCGAGCGGTGGATCA